>NZ_JBEXWC010000042.1:0-34974 GCF_040629635.1 Streptomyces sp. NPDC005898
GATGGTGGTGACCTCGCCCAGCGGGAAGAGCAGCGCGCCCGTCGCGAGCGCGGTCACGGCCACGACCAGGGTCGCGACCAGGCAGAACGTCAGCGCCCCGCCAGGACAAGACCCCTGCCGCACACCGGCGTCCCGCCAGGGCAAATCGTCCGCCGCCTGACCGGGGCCCGCTGGCTCAGGGCACACCGCGCAAGGCAAGCCACCCCGGGCCACGGCAGGTCGCCGCCCGACCGAAGCCCCGCCGGCGGCCCAGGGCGCTCCGCGTCAGACAAGGCCCCCCGCCACGGCAAGGCACCGCCCGACCGAGACCCCGCCCGTCCAAGCCGCCCCGCCAGGGCAAGGCCCCCGCCGCCCAAGGCGTCCCGCCGCCAGGCAAGGCGTCCCGCCAGGCTAGGCGCCCCGCCAGCTAAGGCGTCCCGCCAGGCTAGGCGCACCGCCAGCTAAGGCGTCCCGCCAGGCAAGGCGTCCCGCCAGCCCAAGGCGCCCCGCCAGGCAAAAGCAAGGACCCCCCGCTAGCCCAGAATCACGCTTCGGGTCAGGTTACGGGGCCGGTCCGGGTCCTGGCCGTGGGATTCCGCCAGGGTCACCGCCAGGCGCTGCGCGCGGATCAGGTCCGCCAGGGGGTCCGCCTCCTGGCGGGCGACCAGTTCGCCGCCCACCCGGGCCACATCCGCCGCGAGGCCCTCCGGCAGCGTGCCGAACATCCACGCCACCCGGCCTGGGCCGGTGATGGAGATCGGCCCGTGGCGGTACTCCATCGCGGGGTACGCCTCCGTCCACGCCCCCGCCGCCTCCCGCATCTTCAGCGCCGCCTCCAGCGCCAGACCGTACGTCCAGCCCCTCCCCAGGAACGTCCACTGCTCCGCCTCGACCACCGCCGCCGGCAGCGGTTCCGTCACCGCGAGTTCCGCGTCGAGCGCCGCCTGCGCCACAGACTTGACGCCGGGGACGTCGCCGAGTCCGGCCCGCAGGAAGGCGAGCGCGGTCGTGGCGAAGCGGGTCTGGACGACCGATTCCTCGTCCGCCCAGTCCAGGACCGCCACCGTGTCGGCCGCGTCCATGACCGGCGTCCTCGGGTCGGCGGTCAGCGCGACGGTCGGGACCGTGCCCTTCAGCCGCCGGAGCAGGTCGAGCACCTCCGTCGTCGTACCGGACCGGGTGATCGCCACCACCCGGTCGTAGCGCCGCCCGGCCGGGAACTCCGACGACGCGAAGGCGTCCGTCTCGCCCTGCCCGGCGGCCTCCCGCAGCGCCGCGTACGCGAGGGCCATGAACCACGAGGTCCCGCACCCGGTGACGGCGACCCGCTCGCCCGGCCGCGGCAGCCCGTCGAACGATGCGGCTGCCTTCGCCGCCCGGTGCCAGCAGGCGGGCTGGGTGGCGATCTCTGCTGCGGTACGCGACATGCGACGAGGCTCCTACCGGGTGTGCGGTGCGTGCATACGTGCGAGGACGTGATGTGCTTAGCAGCCCCCGGGGCGGCCCGGCAATGGGGCCCCTGTCGCGCAAAGGGGCCGCCGTTGCACAAGTGATACTGGGCTGGTGTAGACCTTGTGTTCGAGTTCGGGGGAAACTCGGGGGAAAATCGCAGTTCGTAAGCGCTGGGGCGCGGACGCCTCCAGTACGCGGAAGCAATGAGGGTGGGACAGCTGTGCAGCGGCGCGTGACAGGACTGACCGCGGCGGTGGCCGCACTGGGCATGGCGGGAGTCCTCGCCGGCTGCGGCGGTCCCGGTGACTCCGGTGACGTCACCCTCAAGCTGGTGGCCGCCGACTACGGCGACTCCGCGGCGAACAGCTCCAAGAAGTACTGGGCGCAGGTCGTCGAGGGCTTCGAGAAGGACAATCCCGGCATCAACGTCGAGGTGAGCGTCCGCCCCTGGACCGACGTGGACCGCGAGGTCAAGGAGATGGTCAAGAAGGGCGACGCCCCTGACCTGGCGCAGATCGGCGCGTACGCCGACTACGCCGCGCAGGACAAGCTCTACGAGGCCGACGAGCTGCTCTCCATCGCCACCCAGGCCGACTTCCTGCCGCCGCTCGCCCAGGCCGGCGAGGTCAACCGCATCCAGTACGGGATGCCGTTCGCCTCCTCCACGCGCCTGCTGTTCTACAACACCAAGCTCTTCAAGGACGCGCACCTCACCCCGCCGCGGAGCTGGGGCGAGCTGCAGTCGGACGCCAAGGCGCTCAAGGCGCGCGGCGTGAAGATCCCCTACGCCCTGCCGCTGGGCCCGGAGGAGGCGCCCGCCGAGACGCTGATGTGGATGCTCAGCGGTGGCGGCGGCTACACCGACAACGTCGGCTCGTACGACATCGACTCCAAGCAGAACGCCAAGACGTTCGCCTGGCTCAGGGACGAACTCGTCGGCGAGGGCCTGACGGGGCCGACGGCGCCCGGTGAGCTGAACCGCGCCGAGGCGTTCGCGGCGTTCTCGCGCGGCGAGGTCGGCATGCTCAACGGCCATCCCACGCTGATGAAGATGGCCGCCAAGAAGGGCGTGAAGTTCGGCATGGTGCCGGCGCCCGGCATCAACGGCAAGGCGCGGGCCACGATGGGCGTCGCCGACTGGATGATGGCGTTCAAGCAGAACGGCCACCGCAAGGAGGTCGGCAAGTTCCTCGACTACGTCTACAGCAAGAAGAACGTGCTCGACTTCTCCAACGAGTACGACATCCTGCCCGTGACGACCTCCGCCTTCGACGCGATGTCCAAGGAGCGCGGCCACACCGACCTCGGCAAGTTCCTCGAGGAGCTGCCGACCTCGCAGCTGTACCCGGTGGGCAAGACGTCCTGGGCGCAGGTGTCCGCCGACGTGAAGAAGAACATCGGCAGGACCGTCGAGGAGAACGGCGACCCCGCCTCGGTGCTCTCCCAGATCCAGAACAAGGCGGCGACCGCGGAGAGCGCGGAATAGCCTGGTCGCATGACCGAGCAGCCACCCTCCGTCCAGCCGGAGCCCGCGCGGAAGCTCTCCGCGCGGGATCGCGCCGTGCTCGCCCTGGAGCGGCGCGACTGGCCCGCCCCCGGCGTGAAGGAACGCGCCGTCCGCGAGGAGCTGGGCATGGTGCCCGTGCGCTACTACCAGCTCCTCAACGCCCTGCTGGACGATCCCCGCGCCCTCGCGCACGACCCGATCACGGTCAATCGGCTGCGCCGGGTGCGGGAGTCCCGGCGCGAAGAGCGCTGACGCGGTTAAGGTCGGGCCCATGGGTGACTCTATGTACGCGCAGTCAGACCGGTCCGGACGTCCCGGCCTGCCCGAACCCGTGACGCCCGCGGGACGGGAGGGCCTCGCCGCGATCCTGGAGCGGCCGGAACGATCCGTCGTGGCCCTCGATTTCGACGGCACGCTCGCCGCGATCGTCCCCGACCCCGACCAGGCCCGCGCCCACCCGGACGCCGTGCCCGCGCTCGCCGCGCTCGCTCCGCGCCTGCGCTCCCTCGCCGTGGTCACCGGACGCCAGGCGGGCGTCGCCGTGCGCTACGGCGGCTTCGCGGGGGTGCCGGGGCTCGAACAGCTCGTGGTCCTCGGCCACTACGGCGCCGAGCGCTGGGACGCGGTGACCGGCACCGTGCAGGCCGCCGAGCCGCATCCCGGCGTCGCGGCCGTCCGGGCCGAGCTGCCCGGGTTCCTCGACACGATCGGCGCATGGCGCGGTACGTGGATAGAGGAGAAGGGCCGCGCCGTCGCCGTGCACACGCGGCGCGCGCAGGACCCGCAGGCCGCGTTCGAGGCGCTGCGCGGACCGCTCACCGAGCTGGCGCACCGGCACGGGCTGATCGTCGAGCCGGGCCGCATGGTCCTGGAGCTGCGCCCGCCGGGCATGGACAAGGGCGTGGCGCTCGCCGCGTACCTGCGGGAGGTCGGCGCGGAGTCGGTGCTCTACGCGGGCGACGACCTCGGCGACATCCCCGCCTTCGCCGCGGTCGAGAAACTCCGCTCGGACGGCATGGCGGGCCTGCTGGTGTGCAGCGGCAGCGCGGAGGTCACGGATCTCGCCACCCGAGCCGACCTGGTCGTAGACGGCCCCTCCGGAGTGGTCTCCCTCCTCACCACCCTCACCACCCACCTCCCCTGACCCAACGCCCCCTCAGCCCGGGGGCGCCCTCAGTACCGCGCCTGCTCCCGGCGAGGGCGTCCCCCATCCACCCGCCCTGACCACGGGCACGCCGGTGCCCCGCGAGAGCGTTCCAAGCGCCGCGCCGCCTCCCAGCGAGGGTGTTCCCCACCCACCCGCCCTGACCACCGACGCGCGGGTTCCCCGCGGGAGCGTTCCCAGTGCCGCGCCGCCTCTCGGCGAGGGTGTTCCTACCTGCCCCCCGGGGGACCCCGGCCCTCGCTGGTCGACGCGGGGTGAACGGGTGGGTGGGTGGGAAACATCCGCCGCGAAGCGGCGGCCTGGGAAGGAGCGCGAGGCGAGGCGCGCAATCGCCGGACGGCGGCAGCCCGGCCCAGGCGCCCCGCCCGGCACCGCGGGGAGCCGCCGACAGGCATGCCGCCCGCGGGCCGTCCGGGCTAGGCGGCGTCCCCGCCCGTCAGTTCGTGGAGCTGGTCCAGGAACCACTGGGCCGGCGGCAGTGCCGTGGAGGCCGCCGCCAGGCGCTTGGTGCGTTCGGCCCGTTCGGCCGGCGGCATGGAGAGGCCGGCGTGCAGCGCCTCGGCCGTGGCGCAGATGTCGTAGGGGTTGACCGGGATCGCGTCCTCGCCCAGTTCCTCGTACGCCCCCGCCTCCCGCGAGAGCACCAGCGCGCACCCCTCGTCGGAGACGACCGGCACCTCCTTCGCGACGAGGTTCATGCCGTCCCGGATGGGGTTGACCAGCGCCACGTCGGCGAGCCGGTAGGCCGCCAGCGAGCGGGCGAAGTCGTCGTCGACGCGCAGCAGCACCGGCGTCCACCCCTCCGTGCCGAACTCCGCGTTGATCTCCTCGGCGACCCGCGAGACCTCCGCGGTGTAGTCGCGGTACACCGCGAGGTCCTGCCGCGAGGGGTAGGCGAAGGCGACGTGCACGACCCGCTCGCGCCACTCGGGGCGGGTCCGCAGCAGCTCCCGGTAGGCCCGCATGCCCCGCACGATGTTCTTGGACAGCTCCGTCCTGTCCACCCGCACGATGGTCTTGCGGCCCTCGCCGACCTGCTCCCGCAGCGCCGCCATCCGCTCCTCGACGTCGTCCCGCCGCGAGCGCTCGCGCAGGAAGTCCGCGTCGGCGCCCAGGCCGTGCACGCCCACCCGCGTCCCGGACGTCCCGCCGAGCAGCCGCACGCAGCACTCCGTGAAGGCGTCCGCCCAGCGTCCTGTCAGGAAGCCGAGCCGGTCGGCGCCGAGCATGCCGCGCAGCACCTGTTCGGCCACGTCGTCCGGCAGCATCCGGAAGTAGTCGGCGGGCGCCCACGGCGTGTGCGAGAAGTGGCCGATCCGCAGGTCGTCGCGGAGTTCGCGCAGCATGCCCGGCACCAGCGTCAGGTGGTAGTCCTGCACGATGACCGCCGCGCCCGGCGCCGCCTCCGCCGCCAGCGCCTCGGCGAACGCCCGGTTGTACGTCTCGTACGCCTCCCACTGGGCGCGGAACTCGGGGCCGAAGGCCGGCTCCAGGGGCGTCTGGTAGAGCATGTGGTGCACGAACCACAGGACCGAGTTGGCGATGCCGTTGTACGCCGCCGTGTGCACGCCCTCGCGGGAGCCCGCGTCGATGTCGAGCATCCGGACGCCCGGCTCGGCGACGCCGCGCCGCACCGCCTCCCGGTCGCCCTCGCCGAGCGCCGCGCACACCCACAGGGCGGCGGGATCCTCGGGGGAGTCGCCGATGGCGCTCAGTCCGGAGACCAGGCCGCCGCCGCCGCGCCTGGCGGTCAGCTCCCCGTCCTCTCCGACGGTGTACGAGACGGGGCCGCGGTTGGACGCGACGAGTACCTGCGCTGCTGCTGTTCGGGGCTCGGGGACCATGTGGCCAAACGTAGCCCGTACCGGGCCCGGGCAAACGTGCGAGCGCCCGACGGTCACGCCACGCGGCGGTGCGCGTACTCCGCGATGCCGGCCATCGGCGGCCGCTCCTGGGTGTCCACCGCGTACGTCCGCGGCTCGAAGCCCCCCTCCCCCCGCTCGAACTGCGTCAGCTCGGGGCGTACGAGGTGGCCGCGCGCGAGCCGCACCTGCGCCGTGCGGTAGATGGCCGCCGCCATCCGGCCGAGGGCCTGCCCGTCCTGATGGCGGTGCTTGCGCACGCCGACGTCCACCTGCGCGAGCGCGTCCAGGCCCACCGTGTGCAGGGCGTCGACGAGCAGGCCCAGCTCCACCCCGTACCCGACGGGGAACGGCAGCCGCTCCAGGAGCGACCTGCGGGCCGCGTACTCGCCGCCGAGCGGCTGCACGAAGCCGGCGAGCCGCGGCCAGTGCATGTTCAGCAGCGGCCGCGCCATCAGCTCGGTGACCCGGCCGCCCTGGCCCGCGGCCTCCCCCAAGGGGCGGTCGTACATCGCCTTGACGAAGGCCACGTCGGGGTCGGTGAGCAGCGGGCCCACGATCCCCGAGACGAAGTCGGCGGAGAACTCCCGCAGATCGGCGTCGACGAACGCGACGACGTCCCCGCCGGTCACGAGCAGCGAGCGCCACAGCACCTCGCCCTTGCCGGGCAGCGGCGCGAGGCGCGGCAGTATCTCGTCGCGGTGGACGACCTTCGCGCCCGCCTCCCGCGCCACCTGCGCCGTGCGGTCCGTCGACCCGGAGTCGATCACCACCAGCTCGTCGACCAGCGGTGTCCGCTCGATCAGCTCGCGGCGGATCTCGGAGACGATCGCGCCGACCGTCTCCTGCTCGTCCAGCGCGGGCAGGACGACGCTCACCGAGGTGCCGGACGCGCGCTTGGCGGCGGCCAGCCGTTCCAGCGGGCGGTCGGCCACCGACCAGGAACGCCCGCTCAGCCAGCGCTCGACCTCTTCCAGCACGGTCAGAGTCCTCTCCAGTCATCCGTCATACGGCCCGTCATGTGATCCATCTCGCGGTTCGGACGACTATCTCAAGGGTCCGGGCCGTCGGTTACAGTCTTGAACAACGCCGGTCGCCGCCGCATGTCGGGGTCGCCGCGTGAGATCGACAACTGAAACCCACAATCGAATACCGCTCATCCAGAGGGGCAGAGGGATACGGCCCGTTGAAGCCCCGGCAACCCTCCCGCCGACCGCGAGGTCACGGTGGGGAAGGTGCCAATTCCGTCTCGCGGCGAGATGCGCCGCGAGGAAGATGAGGAGAAAGGGCCTCGCCTCCATGGCTGTGCAGACCGTCGCCACCGAGAACACCGCGACCTCCACCACCTCCGGGACTTCCGACCCCGCCGCGACCGTTGATCTCGGTCCCGCCTCGGGCCTCTCCTGCCGGGAATGCGGCACCACCTTCCCGCTCGGCCCGATCTTCGCCTGCGTCGAGTGTTTCGGCCCCCTCGAAGTGGCCTACGACCTTCCCCTCGGCGACCCCGAGGCGCTGCGCGCGCGGATCGAGGCGGGCCCCGCCAACATCTGGCGCTACGCCCCGCTGCTCCCCGTGCCCGCCGACGTCGCCGACAAGCCGAACCTCAACCCCGGCTGGACCAAGCTCGTCAAGGCCGACAACCTCGCGCGTGAACTGGGTGTCCAACAGGGCAAGTTGTTCGTCAAGGACGACTCCGGGAACCCCACGCACTCGTTCAAGGACCGGGTCGTCGCGCAGGCGCTCGAAGCGGCGCGCGCCTTCGGCTTCACCACCTTGTCCTGCTCCTCCACCGGCAACCTCGCGGGCGCCGTCGGCGCCGCCGCCGCCCGGGCCGGCTTCCGCTCCTGCGTGTTCATCCCGCACGACCTGGAGCAGGGCAAGGTCGTCATGGCCGCGGTCTACGGCGGCGAGCTGGTCGGCATCGAGGGCAACTACGACGACGTGAACCGCTTCTGCTCCGAGCTGATCGGCGATCCGCTGGGCGAGGGCTGGGGCTTCGTCAACGTCAATCTGCGGCCGTACTACGGCGAGGGCTCCAAGACCCTCGCGTACGAGATCTGCGAGCAGCTCGGCTGGGAGCTGCCGGACCAGCTGGTCATCCCGATCGCCTCCGGCTCCCAGCTCACGAAGATCGACAAGGGTCTGAAGGAGCTGATCGCGCTCGGTCTCGTCGCCGACAAGCCCTACAAGATCTTCGGCGCCCAGGCGGAGGGCTGCTCGCCGGTGTCGGCCGCGTTCAAGGCCGGTCACGACGTCGTGCGCCCCCAGAAGCCGAACACCATCGCCAAGTCCCTCGCCATCGGCAACCCCGCCGACGGGCCGTACGTGCTCGACATCGCGCGGCGCACGGGCGGCGCCGTCGAGGACGTGAACGACGAGCAGGTCGTCGACGCGATCAAGCTGCTCGCGCGGACCGAGGGCATCTTCGCGGAGACCGCCGGCGGTGTGACGGTGGGCGTCACGAAGAAGCTGGTCGAGGCGGGGCTCATCGACCCCTCCCTGACCACGGTGGTGCTCAACACCGGGGACGGCCTGAAGACGCTGGACGCCGTCGCCGAGACCTCGCAGGCCACCGCGACGATCAAGCCGAGCCTGGAGGCGTTCCGTTCGGCGGGCCTGGCCGGTTAGTCACCGCAGGGCCTTGGGTTCAGTCACCGCAGGGCCCTGAGTTTTCCCCCTTCGCGCCCCCGACGGGCGCCCCTTTGAGCTACCGAGGTGAACCCCATGAGCGTGAACGTCCGCATTCCCACCATCCTTCGCACCTACACCGGCGGCAAGGCCGAGGTGGCCGCCGAGGGGGCGACCCTGGGTGAGGTCATCGCCGACCTGGAGAAGAACCACACCGGCATCGCCGCCCGCGTCCTGGACGACCAGGGCAAGCTGCGCCGCTTCGTCAACGTGTACGTGAACGACGACGACGTCCGCTTCGAGCAGGGCCTGGAGACGGCCACCCCGGACGGCGCCGGCGTGTCGATCATTCCGGCCGTCGCAGGCGGATGACGCGATTTCGCAAGTTCCCTGCATAACCCGAATTGCCCTCTCCCGCGGACAAGCGGAGGGGGCAATTCTGCATGGTTGAGAGCGGTACAGTTGGGGAAGCTGCTTCGCCGTTTGTGCCGAGCGCATATACGAAGTCCGGCCGCTGCCGACAAGAAGTAGCCAAAGCACGTCGCCCTTTCGAGCCTTGTACGGCTTTTGCCCGGCCCGACTTGCCCCGACTTTGGCAAATTCTCCACATATTACCGATCAGGCGTGCCCGGATTTCTCGTCCGATTGACCTGTTGCAGAGGGCAGTTGGACAGATACATTCAGCGGCGGTCGACGCGTTCCGGCGCACACCCCCATATCAGTGGGGGGTGAGGTCTGACCCGGGTCCGCGAAGTGCGGTCCTGTGCAAGGGCCAGTAATAGGGGAGTTAGGCATGGCTCAGGGCACCGTCAAGTGGTTCAACGCGGAGAAGGGGTACGGCTTCATCGCGGTCGACGGTGGTGCGGATGTTTTCGTCCACTACAGCGCGATCCAGATGGACGGCTACCGCACCCTTGAAGAAGGTCAGCGAGTCGAGTTCGAGATCTCGCAGGGCCAGAAGGGTCCGCAGGCGGACATGGTCAAGCTCGCCGTCTAGCTCGGCGCGATCGACCACCGAAGCAAGTATCGCGAGGGGCTCGCATCCCACCAGGGGTGCGGGCCCCTCGCGCGTGCCCGGTTCCCGCCAGGCGTGCCAGGCGTGCCAGGCGCGCGGGCCCCTCGTGTGCGCCCGGCTCCGCGCGGGTATGCCCCCCGGGATCCCCCGGCGCACCTCGCCGAAGCGGCACGGGACTCTACGGGATCCGGGAGAGGCGCTTGCACTCGCAGGGGTCGAGTGCTAATCATTGGGCTTAGCACTCTCCCAGTGAGAGTGACAGAACTTGGATCGGGTCGGTGAGGTCCGCGGGCCGCGTGGGGCAAGGAACCACACGGTGCGCAGTCCGTCCGTCGCGGGCACCAGCACGGTCCGTTTGCGTTTCCACCCCTGTCCGGGAGGACCACTTCACATGGCCAAGATCATCGCGTTCGACGAGGAGGCACGGCGCGGCCTCGAGCGCGGCATGAACCAGCTCGCCGACGCCGTCAAGGTGACCCTGGGCCCCAAGGGTCGCAACGTCGTCCTCGAGAAGAAGTGGGGCGCCCCCACGATCACCAACGATGGTGTGTCCATCGCCAAGGAGATCGAGCTCGAGGACCCGTACGAGAAGATCGGCGCCGAGCTGGTCAAGGAGGTCGCGAAGAAGACGGACGACGTCGCCGGTGACGGCACGACGACCGCGACCGTCCTGGCCCAGGCCCTGGTGCGCGAGGGTCTGCGCAACGTGGCCGCCGGCGCCAACCCGATGGCCCTCAAGCGCGGCATCGAGAAGGCCGTCGAGGCCGTCTCCGGTGCCCTCCTTGAGCAGGCGAAGGATGTCGAGACCAAGGAGCAGATCGCTTCGACGGCCTCCATCTCCGCCGCCGACACCCAGATCGGCGAGCTGATCGCCGAGGCCATGGACAAGGTCGGCAAGGAAGGCGTCATCACTGTCGAGGAGTCCCAGACCTTCGGTCTGGAGCTGGAGCTCACCGAGGGTATGCGCTTCGACAAGGGCTACATCTCGGCGTACTTCGCCACTGACATGGAGCGTATGGAGGCGTCGCTCGACGACCCGTACATCCTGATCGTCAACTCCAAGATCTCCAACGTGAAGGACCTCCTTCCGCTGCTGGAGAAGGTCATGCAGTCGGGCAAGCCGCTGCTGATCATCGCGGAGGACGTCGAGGGCGAGGCGCTGTCCACGCTCGTCGTCAACAAGATCCGCGGCACCTTCAAGTCCGTCGCCGTCAAGGCCCCGGGCTTCGGTGACCGCCGCAAGGCCATGCTCGGCGACATCGCCATCCTCACCGGTGGCACCGTCATCTCCGAGGAGGTCGGCCTCAAGCTGGAGAACGCCGGTCTCGACCTGCTCGGCCGCGCCCGCAAGGTCGTCATCACCAAGGACGAGACGACCATCGTCGACGGCGCCGGTGACAGCGACCAGGTCCAGGGCCGCGTCAACCAGATCCGCGCCGAGATCGAGAACAGCGACTCCGACTACGACCGCGAGAAGCTCCAGGAGCGCCTGGCGAAGCTCGCGGGCGGCGTGGCCGTCATCAAGGCCGGTGCCGCGACCGAGGTCGAGCTGAAGGAGCGCAAGCACCGCATCGAGGACGCCGTTCGCAACGCGAAGGCGGCCGTCGAGGAGGGCATCGTCGCCGGTGGTGGCGTGGCGCTCATCCAGGCCTCCGCGGTCTTCGAGAAGCTTGAGCTGGACGGCGACGAGGCCACCGGTGCCGCTGCCGTGAAGCTGGCCCTCGAGGCCCCGCTGAAGCAGATCGCCGTCAACGCCGGCCTTGAGGGTGGCGTCATCGTCGAGAAGGTGCGCAACCTGCCCATCGGTCACGGTCTGAACGCCGCGACGGGTGAGTACGTCGACATGATCGCCGAGGGCATCCTCGACCCGGCGAAGGTGACGCGCTCCGCCCTGCAGAACGCCGCCTCCATCGCCGCGCTGTTCCTCACCACCGAGGCCGTCATCGCCGACAAGCCGGAGAAGGCGGGCGCCGCCCCGGCCGGCGGCGGCATGCCGGGCGGTGACATGGACTTCTGATCGACCTCTGGTTGATCACCGTCCTGACACACCGAGGGCGGCACCCCTTCTCGAAGGGGTGCCGCCCTCGGGCGTTTCGCACCGCTTGTTCCGGGATTCGGTGGCGGTCATCGTGCGCGGCCAGGGCCAGGGTGCTGATCGTCGGTGGCCGTCCGAGCGCCTGGGCCGTCAGGCGGGTGTCCGGTGGCGGGGGCGGTCGGCTGTGGCCTTTGCGGTGCGGGCCGCTGCCGCGTGGGCGCGGACCGCCTCGGGGGAGAGGGGGCCCTGACGGCGAGGGTCCGGTTTGCCTCGGCAGGGGCCGCATACGCCGCCGGGCAGTGCTTCCGGGCTGCCCGGCGCCCCACAGGTGGCGCACTCAAGGAGGCGCAGGGCGGGGCGGAGAGGTGGCTGCGGGGGCAGTTTGGAGGTCAGGCGGCTGCGGACCAGCGCCGCCGGGCTGTGGACCGGGGTGGGCAGACCGCAGGTGAGGGCACGCAGGACGTCCGCTTCGTCTGCGCCCCGCGCGAACCACTGCGTGACCAGCGGCTCCAGGCGCAGGCAGTCGACGTACGAGAGAGACAGCACGGGGGCCGTGCGGCCGAGCGCCGCCAGCAGGACATAGGCGCGGCTACGAATCGGCGGCCGGGACCGGCCCGGCCCGCTTTCTTCCGGTTCGCTTCCCTCCTGCGCGCTCTCCTCCGGTACTTCGCCGCGTGTGAAGGCGGACCACCAGGTGTCGTCCCGTGCGGTGCGGGAGAACCACGTTCGGGTGATCCAGCGGGTGCCGTCCGTGCCGCGCATGTGTTCCCTGCCGCGCCGCAAGTGGCCCGCCGCCTGGATCCTGTTGAGGGCGGTACGCAGGGCGCACTGGCCGTAGGGCAGCTCCTTGGCCAGCGTCTTCACCGAGATGTCGGTGCCGTCGGGGAGCCGGTCCAGGTACGCGGCGATGGCGGCCTCACGGGCCGGGAGGTGGCCGAAGTCGTGGTGGGTGCGGGGGCATTGGCCCGGCGCGGAGCGCTTGCCGTAGCCGGGGGCGGCCATCGGGTGGGGCGCGGTGGGCGGGGCCTGATGCGCGGGGAGGGGGGCAGCACTAAGCTTGGCGGCAGCCATGGATCGACCTCTGTTCTCGATCTTGTGGTCAGACCCCCGGCAGGTGTTCCAGCACCTGGCGGGGGTTGTTCGTTATGTGGGCACGGTAGAGCGTCGTCACGGTACGTGGCAAGCCGAACGCGGAATGTCCGCGATCATGTCAACTCGCAGGGAGGGAGGGCGGGTTGAGACCCGCCTCCCGTTCCATGAAAAGAGGGCTCGGGGCTGGCGGCTTGAGCTTCGGGGGAGGGTCCGTCATACAAGAGAGCTGCGCACGGCGTCGACCAGCGATGGTGTGTGGTCAGCCGGGCTGAAGCTCTCGGATGATCTGGTTCGACTTGTGACGTGCGGGTGTCGTGCGGGGGTCTTCGGGGTGTGCGGACGGGCCGAGGAGGTTCGCGCACACGAACAGCGTCATCAGCTTGCCGTCCCGGGTCTCGAAGTCGTGGCGTCGTTCCTCACGTACACGCTCGGCCAGGCCCGGTACGGCGAGGGAACTCGCCCACAAGGTCGCGGAATCGAGGCCGCGTGGTGCGTTGCCCCAGTCCTCCCAGTCGAAGAGGGAGAACGTGGGGGCGGTCATGTTGGCCCAGTTCAGGTCCGCATGAGCAGGAACCCAGCGCTCGACGGTCGTATCGAAGTCGGCGCCGGGCGCGATGCCGCGCACGGCCTCGGTGACCAGTTCCTGCGTGAGCGTGACGGTGTCGGGGGTGGCAACGCGCCGGGTCTCCTGGGCGGCGAGCGCGTCCAACGAGGCGTTGAGCGCCTGCCACCATGCGTCCTGGAGCTTCGGGTCGTCGCCGAGGACCGCGTTGCCGATGGGCGGGCTCGGCAAGAGGCCGGTTTCGTCGGCCCGCCACATCACCCGTTCCTCCGCGGCATCCCGCCAGACCACGCAGCCGTGCCAGGCGGGCTGTGCGACGCCTTCCAGGCGTGCGGCGCACTCCGTGCCGTTCCAGCCCTGCACGCCGATCCTGTCGAGTCCCCGTCTTTCGATACGGACCCACGTCCGTCGATCGGTACGCGCGCCGACCGTACGGCGCTTGCGTACCACCGTTCGCCGGTCCAGCACGACGTGGAGCGACCGCTCCACATGGGCGAGCACGGCGTCGACCGGCTCGACCCGCAAGTCCACCGCGCGCGCCGCACGTGCCTTGAGCGTCATGCGCGCGACCGTAGCACCGCCGGCCCGCGCGGGTGGGCGCCTTCCTCCGCCGCGATCGGCGGCACCGATGCGGCGGAGTTGGCGTGGGCTCAGTGGTTCTTTACCCCCGCGACGAACGTGGACCAGGTCGCTTCGCGGAACGCGAGGGTCGGGCCGGGGTTCTTGGAGTCCCGGACCGGAACGACCCCCGGGTGGCCGGCGGCGACTTCCAGGCAGTTCCCGCCTTCGCCACCGCTGCGGCTTGACTTGCGCCAAGTCGCGGCGACCTCCAGGCAGTCGGCGCCGCTGCCGCCGCTGTAGCTGGACTTGCGCCAGGTCGCGCTCTTCAGGTCGTACGTGGGGTTCGTGTGCTCCATGCTCGTCATCCCGTCTACTCGGTGAGTGGGTGCGGGTTGAGCTCCGGGCTCAGTCGCTCCTGACGCCCGCGATGAACGCGGACCAGGTGGCGGTGCGGAACGTGAGGTGGGGGCCTGCGGGGTTCTTGGAGTCACGGACCGGGACGATCCCCGGGTGTCCGTCACCCACTTCGAGGCAGTTGCCGCCGTCTCCGGCGCTGTGCGAGGACTTGCGCCAAGTGGCGACCTCCAGGCAGTTCCCACCACTGGCGTCGCTGTAGCTGGACCTGTGCCAGGTGGAGGTAGTCGCGTTGTGCTCAGGGCTAGTGCTCTTCATGGGCGTAATCCTCCGCCACTGATTCGATCAGGGCCAGGGATTCTTGTGGTGATAGTGCGCTGGCCCCAACCAAATCGTAGGTCAGTTCGTGACGGGCGACGATGGCCGGATCGTCTTCTAGCCGTCCGATGCCGAGCCCGTCAACAAAGGCAAGTGGGGGCGCGTCAGCGAACCGCATCAACTTGAGCGTGCCGCCCAGAGACATATGTGCACCGGCCTCGAACGGCAGCACTTGCACGATGAGCCGACACTTCCTTGCCAGCGCCGCTACGTGGCGCAGAGCCTCTGCCATGACGACCGCACCCCCGACCCTGCGGCGCAGGACCGCTTCGTCAAGGATGGTCCAGAACAACGGTGTTGTTGGGTCATCCAGAAGATGTGCTCGGTCCAGTCGGGCAACCACCAACTCGTCGATCACATCTTCCGTTGCTGTCGGCTGGTAGGCGCGGAAGACTGCTCGCGCGTAACCCCGCGTCTGTAAGAGACCGGGGAGCAACTGCGGGGCGTACTCGCGAATGGCCGTCGCGACGGCCTCCGCCTCTGCCGCCTCGGCGAAGTGATCGGGGTATTTTGACTTGCCGACGACCTCGCAGTTGCGCGTGAAGAAGCCGTCCGTGGCCAGCACGGCGTCGAAGTGGCGCGCGTACTCCAGGTGCATGCGCCGCGTCCCCGCCTCCAGCTGGCCGATGAACGAACCGCTGACGAACAGCGGCGCCCCCAGCGCCTCCTGGCTGAGGCCGGCCCGCTCACGGGCATGGCGCAGCTCGCAGCCGAGGAACGCCCGGGGGTTGGACGAGGGGTCGAGATTCTTGGGGCGGGTCATGGCGGGCAACTCCTCGGCTGGACACGGGGGGTTGTTGGGTCTGCGGTGCTTTTCAGGCTACGCACATGCGGCCACTCTGGGTGAGGTAACGGCAACACTCAGTGCGAAAGGCAAGGTTCATGGCACTCACGGCGGAGGAAAGGTTGCGGGCGGCGGAGAACGCCGTAGGGCAGTTGAAGGCGGCCCTCGGAGAGGTCGGCGTCACGCTGCCGTCGCTGCGGATGGACCCGCTGAGCGCGGCCGACAAGGGCGCGCTGCCCCTGGTGGAGCTGGGGCGCTGCAACCTCGACACCGCGCTGCGGCTGGTGGCGGTCCTGGAGGGGGCGCGATGAACGCGGAGGACCCGGACGTGCCGGAGACGGGGACGTACGCCGTGGACTTCCGGGACGGCAGCGTCGGCGAGGTGATGGGCTGCGAGGGCGGCCTGGTGCAGCTCAGGCCGATCGGCGGCGGCCGGGAGTGGGACTGCCCGCCGGCGTCGGTGGGGGAGGCGCCGTCGGCGGAGGTGCTGCGGGCGAAAGTGCGCCAGGTCAACCGGGAGGCGCGCCGGCCTTGATGCCGAGGCGGCTGAACTACAGGTCGCGGTACACGTCGCGTCGGTTGCCGACGTGGACGACGAGGATGACCAGGACGTCGTTCTGAATCTCGTAGACCACGCGGAAGCTGCCGACACGCAGTCGGTACAGGCCCTGGTGCCCGGTGAGCTTCTTGGTGTCGGCGTCCTCGCGATGCGGGTCGTCGCCGAGCAGGGCCAGGGATGTCAGGATGTGCAGCGCTTGTTGGCGGTCGATGGACCGGAGTTGGCGCTGGGCGTGCCTAGTGAAACGGAAGGCATACTTCACGCGGCGTCGCCGCCGGACCCGACGCCGGCGCCGTCACCTTCGAAGAGGTCCGCCAGGAGTTCGGCCATACCGACCGTCGGTTCACCCCGGTGCCGCTCCGCCTCGCGGGCCGCCAGTTCATCGGCTGCCTCATCCAGGGCGTCCAGCACCTCTATGGGCACAAGGGCAGCCACGCGCTTTCCCTTGCGGGTCAGTACGGTCACCTCGCCGGCCTCGGCTCTGTCGACGACGTCGGCGAGGTGGGCACGCGCTTCCCGGATGGTGACGTTCTCGCTCATGGCTCCAGTGTACGCGTGAGTGTGTACACCCGCCGGATATCCGCCGGGAACCCGCGCGGTCAGGCGTCGCGGGCCAGGTCCAGGGCGGCGCGGAGCCGGCCGTCGGTGGCGCGCAGGAGTTCGGCGGCCCGGGGGCCGTCGACGTTGCCGAGGAGGGTGAGGATGGCGTCCTTCACCTCGCCGTCCGTCGCGGCCAGGGCGGCCTCGATGTCCTCGTCACCGGCGCCGGTGGCGAGGGCGACGATCCGGCGGGAGCGGGCGCGCAGCTTCTCGTTCGAGGCGCGTACGTCCACCATGAGGTTCCCGTACGTCTTGCCGAGGCGGATCATCGTGATCGTCGACAGCATGTTCAGGACGAGCTTCTGCGCCGTGCCCGCCTTCAGGCGGGTGGAGCCGGTCAGGAGCTCGGGGCCCACGACGACCTCGATGCCGTGGTCGGCGGCGGCCGCGAGCGCGCTGTCCGCGTTGCAGGACAGGCCGATGGTCAGCGCGCCGTACCGCTTCCGGGCGTGCGTGACGGCGCCGATCGCGTACGGGGTGCGGCCCGACGCCGAGATGCCGACCACCACGTCGTCCGCCGTCAGCTTCAGGCCGTCCAGGTCCTCGGCGGCCAGCTCCCCGCTGTCCTCCGCGCCCTCCACCGCCCGGATCAGCGCGCTCGGCCCGCCCGCGATGAGGCCGACGACCTCGCCCGGGTCGGTGTTGAAGGTGGGCGGGCACTCGGAGGCGTCCAGGACGCCGAGGCGGCCCGCCGTGCCCGCGCCCGCATAGACCAGGCGCCCGCCCCGGGCCATCCGCTCGGCGGTGGCGTCGATCGCGGCGGCGATGGCGGGCAGCCGCTCGGCGACGGCCGCGGGCACGGAGGCGTCCTCGCCGTTCATGATCCGCGCGATCTCCAGGGTGTCCAGCCGGTCGATGTCGGACAGCTCGGGCCGGAACGCCTCGGTGGTGAGGGTGGCGAGCTGGGCGCGCAGCTCTCCGTAGTCTTCGGTCGAGGTCATGGTGGTGGTCACAGCTCTCTCGTCTGCGGGGCGGTGGGGGGTCGGTGGGCGGCGGGGCGGTGGGCGGTGGGCCAGCGAGGACGGCCGGTTCAGCGGCTGCCGTTGGTGCCGCCGCGCGGGCTGTGGCGGTGCGCGAGCGCTTCGTAGGAGGCCGCGAGCGCGGGCGCCGCCGTCTCGTACGTACGCTGGGCGACGCCCACGAACAGGCAGTCCACGACGAGCAGTTGACTCGTGCGGGACGACATGGCGGCCGGCCGCAGCTCGCTCTCGCGGGCCGTGGACGTGGTCAGTATGTGATCGGCGTACTGCGAGACGGCCCCGTCGGGGCGGCCGGTGATCGCGATCGTGGTGGCGCCGTGCTCGAAGGCGACCCGCAGCGGCTCTATGACGTCGCCCGTCGAACCGGAGTGCGTGATCGCGACGGCCACGTCCTTGGCGCGCAGCGTCACGGCGGTGGTGACCGCCAGGTGCGGGTCGGAGTGCGCGTGCGCGATGTGGCCGATGCGCAGCAGCTTCTGCGCCAGGTCCTGGGCGACCAGGCCGGAGGCGGCGACGCCGTAGACCTCCACGCGCCGCGCGGTGGCCAACGCGGCCACGGCGGCGCCCAGTTGCACGGTGTCCAGTGCGGCGGCGGTGTCGGCGAGGGTCTGCTGCTCGTCGTGGGCCAGCTTGGCGACGACGTCCGCGATGGGGTCGTCGACGGCGATGTCCGCGGTGACGGCGGGCGCCCGGCCGGACTGCTGCTGGGCGGCCAGGCCCGCGAGGGCGAGGCGCAGGTCGCGGTAGCCGGGGTAGCCGAGGAGGCGGGCGGTGCGGACCACCGTCGCCTCGCTGGTGCCGGTGAGTTCGGCGAGGCCGGTGACGGTGAGGGCGGCGCAGCCGGCGGGGTCGCCGGCGACGGCCTCGGCGACCCGCTGCATGGAGCGGGTCATCGACGGGGCGAGGGTGCGGACCTTGGCCGCGAGGGCGGCGGGGGCCGGGGGTGCGGCGCCCGCGAAAATTTCCTTCACGTCATGGGTCACCTCTGAAAGGTATTTTCAGGCCGGGGCGGGGTCAAGGTCTCGGCCACGCCCCCTGCCCGGTGGCCCGGTGGCCCGGTGGCTTGGGGGCCCGGTGGCTCGGTGGCTCGGTGGCTCGGTGGCCAGGGGGAACGGGGGAACGGGGGAACGGGGGAACGGGGCGTGTGGGGTGACAATGGCTCCATGGACACGATCGACCCCCTGGAGCAGGCACTGCACGCCGCCCGCGCGCTCGTCCTCGCCGACCTCGTCGCCCGCGAGGTCGCCGAGGCCGAGGTCGTCTCGCTCGTCGAGGAGTCGGTGGCGCACCGCCGCTGGTGGGTCGAGCAGTGGCCCGAAGGCATCGATTACGTCGCCGGGCTCGTCGCCCAGGACGTACAGGACGCGCTCCTGGAGCGGTACGGGCGCTGGCCGCTGTGCTCGGTCTGCGGCTCGGGCGACCCGCACGCCCTGGACGTGGAGCCGGAGCTGGGCCCCGACCCGCACTGGGTGTGCGGCAAGGCGGGCGTGGTGGTGGCGCCCGTGGGGAAACTGACGTGACCCTCTACATCGACCCGCCGACCTGGCCCGGCCACGGCCGCATGTGGTCCCACCTGGTCAGCGACGTCTCGTACGAGGAGCTGCACGCGTTCGCGGCGTCCATCGGCGCCCCGCCGCGCGCCTTCGACCGCGACCACTACGACATCCCCGCGCACCGGTACGAGGACGCCGTGCGGGCGGGCGCGGTCGAGACCGGCTCCAAGGAACTGGTCCGCAGGCTCACGGAGGCGGGGCTGCGCAGGCCCAAGGGGCGTCCGGCCCCGGGCGGCCCCGGTCCGGCGGCTCCTCCAGGGGCACCACCAGCGGCGCCTTCCGCGTGAGGGACTCTGGCCTGAACCACTCCTGCGCCTCGTGCCGCAGGCCCAGCTCCGTGGCCGACAGCGCCACGTCGTGGAACGGCATTGACAGGTGCACCGCGATCGAGGCGAGGGTGGCGAGGGAGACACGGGCCTCGGGCCGCCGCCAGTCGGATGCGGCGAGCGGTACGGGGCTCAGCGCTCCGAGCAGCACGTGCCCCGCCTCGCGCTCGCCGTACCAGTCCTGCGACGGCTCGGTCACCTCGTAGCCCAGCCCCGTCAGGTGGTGGGCCAGGACGGATGTGTCCGGAGTCGCAATGCCCTGCCCGTCGAGGTGCCCGTACGGCATCCCGGCGTGGAGCGCGGCGGCGAGGAGTTCGGCAGGACGGACGGGGTGGGCCGGGTCGGGGAACATGTCCTGGCGGATCACCTGGGCGTCCCGGTTCTGCAGCCGGGCCAGCACGTGGGCGTCCAGCTCGCACTCATAGCCCAGCGCGGCCAAGCGGGCCACGGCCGCCCTCGGTGTGATGTCGGCGGTGACGGCTCTCTCCGCGACCACGGCCAGGGAGAGCGGACAGTCCTCGTCGAACCGGTGGTACGACACCCCGAGGCCCAGGAAGGCGATGTCCTCGGCCGACGGCAACTCCTCCTCGGCGTCAGGCACCTCGGCCACCTCGTACCCCAGCGCGCGCAGCCGAGCCGCCGCGTCGTGCGGGGACTGGCCCGAACGCCGGGCGACCGCCGTCACGTACCGCAGCGGCACGGGGTGGTCGACCTCGGGCTTGGCGGAGTCGTGGCCCAGCAGGGCGTGGTCGTCGTCGGTGAGGGCGGGAACCATCGACGCGGCGTCCGGGACGACGAAGCCGAGCCCCTGGAGAATGCGGGTGATCCCGGTCAAGGCCATCCCGGTGGTGTAGGCGACGTCCGCCAACTGCGCGGGCAGCAGGACGTGGGCGGTGTCCGGGGGCGGCGGCTCGGCGAAGCCGTCCCACAGCCGGTCGACGACGTTGTGTTCCTCCTCGGTCCACGAGGTCCGCTCCGGGGGTCCGTCCGGCACGTCGAACCCCAGCTCGCGCAGCCGCCGGGCCGCGTCGGGCGCCGGACGGTCGGCGAGGACGGCGCTGACGCAGATCTGCGCCGTGTGCAGCGCGGCGCCCGGCGCCAGCCAGCCGGTGAGGTTACCGAGCGGGCGCAGCAGCGACACGTCCTCTGGGGTCACGCCCGCCGTGCCGCCCAGCGGGGCCGTGCGGTAGCCGAGCGCGGTCAGCCGCTCCACGATCTCGACGGCCCCCAGGCCGGTGGACCTGACCGCCTGGAACACCGCCGGCGGGTCGATCTCCTCGGCCGGGTCCCGCCAGGGGAAGAGCGCGCCGAGACTGACGAGACCGGTTTCGATGAGGGCGCGTGAGGGCTGGTCCGACAGCAGGACGCCATCGGGGCCGTCCAGCCAGAGCGTGAACCCGAGGTCCCAGCGTGGGAAGTCCTCCTCGGTGAGCCGGGTCAGCAGCGTCAGGTCGGAGGGACGCGCGCAGAGCGGCGCGCCCGGCTCACGCTCCTTCTCGGTGAGCGGCACGCCGAGCCCGGCGCGGTACAGGGCCAGCAGGCGCCAGCGCAGCACCGGCTCCGGCAAGTTGGTGAGGAAGGACGCCGCGTGGTGCCGCTGCTCCGCCGGATAGCGGCCGGTGACCAGGGGCAGCAGCGTCTCGTCCGGCGGGAAGAACCCGATCCGGCTGAACGGCACCACCACGTCCCCGAGCTGCCACGGGGCGTCGGTGAGCCGGGCCTGCTCGGCGATGTGGTCCGCGAGAGGGAGGACCGACGAACTGACGCCGGACAGCCACTTGGCCGTGGGCAGCGGCCCCTCGGCGGTGAGGAGGCCGGGCACGGCGGCCTTCGCCCGCTCGATCGCGTGTGCCCGGTCGTAGGAGCGGATGCGCCGACGGTCGACGCTCAGTTCGGGGCGCCGGCGCCCGTGCAGATTCAGCAGGATGCCGTACGGCACCATGGGGCCGCCCCCACCCGCGTACAACCCGTCCGCGAGGACGTAACCGCGGCGGTCCACCCACCACAGGTCCGGGTCGTCGGAGGGGTGGCCCTCCGTGTCGCCCGGGGTGAACCCGCCGTGCCGCTCCAAGCCGCTCGGCGACAGTTCTCCCGGCAGCCACTCGTGGCGCCGCGAGCCGTGCTCCGCCGTCGTGCGGTACGGCGCCACCCAGAGCGTCCGCTGGAGCGCCTCCACACACGACACGGGTGTCTCGTGCCGGGTGAGCAGCAGCTTCACCGATGTGCCCGACGCCGTGCCGGGGCCCAGGTCCTCGACCCGGAAGAGGTTGCCGGGGCCGGCGATCGTCACTCGGAGCAGCCGTCCGGGGCGGCCGTCCCGGCCCAGGCGGCAGGTGAGGACGACGATCTCATCGGCCAGCATGAAGTAGCTCAGGACCCCGATCCCGAAACGGGAGTTGGGGTGCAGCTCGATCCTCGGCTCGGGCAGCTCCGCCCACAAGGCCTGTTCCTCGATGTACTCGGGCAGGTCCACGAAGCGGGCGCCGCCCTGGGAGAAGACGTTGCTCAGCTCGTCGATGCCCATGCCGATGCCGTTGTCGCGGCACTCCAGATAGGGGCGCCCCTTGTCGTCGATGCCCTGGAAGAAGTCGATCCGTCCCTCCCCGGCGTCGACCGGGCGCCCGGTGCGCCGCAGGTACTGGAGGCGGCAGTCGCTGTAGCGGACGGCGTCCAGCGCGTTCTGGTACAGCTCGCGCACCGCCAACTCCCGCTCTCCGTAAAGCTCCTCGCCCATGAGGAGTTCCTGGACGCGGTCCTCGGCGAGCTGGAAGCGGATGCCGTCCGAGAGCTGGTCGGGGGTGTTCTCGCTGAGCCGTACCCGCGAGCCGTCCGCGTACGGCGGCAGACCGCTCAGCGGGGTCAGCGCCGGACTCTTCGCGCCGTTGATGTCCCGCAGCAGACCGTCCACCCGGGCGGCGTGCTCGCGCAGGGCGATCTGCACCGCCGGGTGCCCGCACACCGCGTTCAGGGAGCGGCCCATGCCCGACGTGCGCCAGTCCGAGCCGCGCACCGTGGCCACCAGCTCGGCGAGGTCGACACTGTCCGAGATGCCGAGGTGCTCCACGACGATCTCCGGCAGGTCCAAGGGGTCCACCGCCATCGCGTACGCGGCCTTGGTAAGCGCCGCGACCAGCGGCTCGCGCACCTCGTGGTCGTCGCCGGTGCTCGCGGCGACCTCGTCGTGGTCCCGCAGGCCGCCGCCGCGGGGCGTGGCGAAGGGCGCCGCTCGATGTTCCTGGAGGAAGCGCATCAGACGGTTCTCCGAGAGGGCCTGCGCCACCCACCCCGGATGGTCCGAATCGTCCGCGGAACTTTCGGCGGGCGCCTGCGGTGAACCTTCGAGAAGCTCCTTCAACGACGCCGCGGAGTACACCGAAGGCTGCTGGATCAGCCAGCGGTGGAAGAGCCACCACCGGATCCGCGCCAGCGAGCCGTCGGTGGACTTGGCCTGCTCCAGGGCGCGCAGCCTGCGCCTGACGCGCGGAAAGCCCTGGGTGAAGTTCTCGAAGCGGTCCCGGTCGGGTCCCGTTACCGCCTTCGCGTCGGCGAGGACACCGGCGTGCCGGTTCGCCTCCTGCGCCCAGAAGGCCTGCTCGACCAGCGGCAGCAGTACGGCGAGTGCGGCCTCGGACGGCGAGAACTGCACGTCGTCGGCGAGCCGGCGGGCCAGGAAGCCGAGCCGGCCGTGGGCGCGCAGCGCCAGTTCCGCGTCGTGCCACGGGTCCTCGCGCAGCGCCGGCGCCGCCGCCTCGTAACCGGCGGCGAGCCGCCCCGCGAGGGTGACGCACAGTTCGTGGAGGGTGTCGCGGACCGGGCCCGGCCGGGTGCGCTGCCACACCGGATGCTTGCGGACGGAGCGGATCCAGGGATGCGCCTCGATGTGCCGGTCGGGGCCCGGGAGCAGCGGGAAGTCCCGCTCGCCGGGATCCAGTTCGCAGATCACCTTCAGTTGCTGCGGGTCGCGGCCCGGCTTGTAAGCGCGGTGCAGCGTCTCGACCCGGCGCTGCGTCTGCTCGGAGAACTCCCCCAGCCGCATCGCGTGCGGGTGGCGTGCGATGACGTCCGCCGCGGCACGTGAGAAGAGGCTGAACGACTCGCCCGGCTGGATGTCGGTGGCGGTGCCGGGCGCCGCGGTGTCCGACTCGCGGACGAACAGGGCCTGCTGGGCCGCCGAACAGGCGTAGACGTAGGCGACCTTGCGGCGCAGCGTGTCGTGGACCTTGCGCCGGGACCAGCGCCGGATGCCGGGCGGGTCGCCCTTGGTGTCCCGCTGGACGCCCTCGCGGCATGCGTCGACCAGGAAGACGACGTGGCCCGCGCGCGACTCCTCCAGCTCCTTGCGCCAGCCGATCTCGACGCAGCTGTCAGAGAACGGCTCGACGTCGAACGTGGCGTCCTCCGGGATCAGGAAGTCCTTGCCGTCGAAGTGGTGGCCGTGCCCGCTGAGCAGGATCAGCAACGTGTCGTCCGCCCTGGCGTCCCGCAGGAAGCCGCGGACCTGGGCGTGGATGACGCTCGGGATGATGCCCCGCTTGTTCTCGACGATCTCCACCGACGCGAAGCCGCGGTCGGTGAGGACATCGCGCATCCGCACCAGGTCGTCCTGGATGAAGGGAAGATGGTCGATCAGCGGATCGTCGTACTCACTCGCCCCGATGAGCAGGGCCTTGTGCTGGGGCACGGCCGCGGCCTCAGGCGGTGGGACGCTTGAACGTAAGGGTCAGGCCTCGCGTGCCCTGCACCTGGCCGGTGCCGATGAGCTGGATGGCGCCGCTCGCGGTGACCTGGAAGGACAGCTGGGCCTCCGCCAGTGGCAGGGTGCCCTGGCGCGCGGAGATGTCCGCGAAGACCTGCTGGAGGGCATCGACGGTCTCCGCGAGGTTCTTGCGGAGCGGGCCGAGCGGGACAGAGCGCAGCACCGCGTCGCCGTCCCGGCCGAACAGGCCCATCGAATCGGCGTCGGCCGGGTCGTCCTCGTCCGTGGCGGCCACCCAGAAGGGCAGGGACCGGCCTTCGACGCGGTCCACCGCGTCTGCCCCGTCAGTCTCGTTCATCGCGTCCCCTGACCCGTGTGCCGCCCGCCGCCGACGCGGGTGGATCTCTCGCCAACTCTAGTTCCGGCAGGCGTCCTTGGTGGTATCCTCGGCCGGATCGGGGGAGGCGGGCACGGTGGTGGCGGACGCGGTGATCACGCGGCTCGGGGTCCGGCGGTGCAGGCGCAGCGACACCACGACCGCCGCGATCGCGACCGCCGTCATCGCGGCGCCCGCCCACGCCGTGGCCGCGTAGCCGAAGTCGAGGTCGATGACCGTGCCGCCGAGCCAGGGGCCGCCCGTGTTGCCGAGGTTGAACGCGGCCGTCGCCGTCGCGCCCGCCAGGGTGGGGGCGGCGCCCGCGACCTCGAACATACGGGCGTTCAGCGCGGGGGCCGTGTAGAAGGAGGAGACCCCGAGGAGGAACGACAGGGTGATCGCGGCGGCCGGGGTCGCGGCGAACAGGGCCAGCGAGGCGAGGAAGACCGTGGACGCGGCGATGCCGCTGAGCAGCACCCCGAAGAGGTGCGCGTCCGCGACCCGGCCGCCGATCGCCGTCCCCACCAGGGCGCCCGCGCCGAAGAGGCCGAGGACCGTCGGGACCCAGCCCTCGGACAGGCCGGCCACATCCGTCAGGAGCGGCGAGAGGTAGGAGAACGCGCAGAAGACGCCGCCCGCCGCGAGCGCCGTCACCGTGATGGACAGCCAGACCTGGCGGTCGGCGTAGATCGACAGCTCCTTCCGCAGCCGCGGGCGCTCGGCGGCGAGCGGGATGCGGGGGATGAGCGTCAGGACACCGGCGAGGGCGACCGCCGAGGCCGCGCCGACCGCCCAGAACGCCGAGCGCCAGCCGAAGTGCTCGCCGAGGAAGGCGCCCGCCGGGACGCCCAGCACGTTCGCGATGGACAGGCCGCCGATCATCACCGCCATCGCACGGGCACGCTGCCCGAAGTCGACCATCGCGACGGCGACGGCGGCGCCGACCGCCCAGAACCCGGCGCAGGCCAGCGCGCTGAGCACACGGGACGCGAAGAGGATCTCGTACGAGGGTGCCAGGGCGCCGGCGACCTGGCCGAGGCCGAAGACGGTGATCAGCGCGATGAGGGTGGTCCGGCGCGGCAGCCGCAGGGTCGCCGCGGCGAGCAGGGGCGCGCCGATGACCATGCCGATCGCGAAGGCCGAGATGAGCAGGCCCGCGCGGGGGATGGAGACGTCCATGTCGTCGGCGATGGGGGGCAGCAGGCCGGAGAGCATGAACTCGCTGGTGCCGAGCGCGAACACGGCGAGGCCGAGCATGTACACGGCTATGGGCATCCGAGCGGCGCGGGGCGGAGCGGAGAGCGGCGGCATGACTGGCGAGAACACCGGGGCGGCGCGGAGCATTCCCTGCGGGGCTGCGAGCGGCGCGGTGGTATTCCCCGCCGAACCGCCGAGGTGCCGCCCGGCGCGGGCGCCTTGAGGGCGCCTTGAGGACGCCGCCGAGGTCGGGGCCAGGGGCGGGTCCCCGGGGCCAGGCACGACCCCGGGCGGGCTCTACGGCTCGGCGGCCGCCACGGCTCGGGAGGCGTTATGGCCTCGCGGGCCCTCCGGGTGGGTCCGGCCGGAGGTGGTGGGCTCTTGGGTGGCCGTCGGGCGGGGTGGTGGCTCGGGGCGGTCTAGTTCGTGTGCCCGGCAGGCTCCCGTCCGGTGGGCTCGGCCGGGGGTGAGTACGTGGTGGGCGGCCGGCTGGTCGGGACTGCGCTCAGGGGCGGCGCAGTTCGTAGGCCCGGTGGGGGGTGCGGTCGGGGAGGCGGGTGAAGCCGGCGCGGGTGAGGACCGACTGGGAGGGGGTGTTGTCGGCGTCCGTCAGGGCCATGATGACGGTGATCTCGGGGTAGGTCAGGGCCCACCGCGTGAGGGCCCGCAGGGCGGTCGTGGCGTAGCCGTTGCCCCGGGCCGCCTCCACCAGGTCGTAGCCGACCTCCACGCGGCCCTCGTCGTCCGGCGGCCCGTGGAACCCCATCGCGCCGACGGCCAGTTCGTCCTCCGTGCGGACCAGGGCGTACATCCCCCACTCGGGCCGGTGCAGCCCCTCGACGTAACCCTCCGCCAGCTTCCCGGCGCCGACCCGCGTCCCCTCCATCGGGCCGCCTTCGAGCCAGGTCAGCCCGCCCGTGCCGCCCGCGGCGAGGTCCATGGCCGCCGCCGGTGTCACCTCGCGCAGCGCCAGCTCCCCGGCGGGCAGGGAGCGGGCGTTGTGCCAGCGCCAGTGCGTGAGCGGCGCGCGTCCCGGCAGCTCGCCGCGGCCCGTGGCCCACAGCAGGACCTCCCACGGCGAGCCCCCCGTCGGCGGCACGTGCGGGAAGAGGTGCCCGAGCACCGCCGCGCACAGCGGCGCGGGCGGCTCCGCGTCGACGCCGAGCGCCCGCGCGATGTCGTACGTGTGGAGAAGGATCTCGGCGACGCCCATCGCGGCGAAGCCCGCCGCGTCCGCGCTGCCCTGCGGGTAGGGGTGGAAGGCGCGGACGCCGCGCGGTGTCGTGCGGACCACGGAGGCGAGGATGCCGCCGGTCGCCTCGATCACCCGGATCGCGCCCTCGGGGTCGGTGTCCTCGTCCAGCGTGACCTCGAAGGGGAGGTAGGACTCGGTGGGCCGGCCGGTCAACTGGCTCGCGTATCCCATGAGGGCGCCCGTGACGTGCTCCGCCGTCCGCAGACAGCTCCAGTCGAGCCCGCCCGCCTTCACCTCCCAGTCGCGGTCCGCCGCCGCGCGCAGCACCCGTGTCGCGTGCGCGACGGCCTCGTCGATCCTGTCCCCACCCATGAGCAGCATGCGAGGAGCGTACGGAGTCCCGCGCGGCGGCGCCCGGCAATTTTCCGGCGTCCACTTTCCGGGGTCGATTTGCGGGCGCCGATCCTCAGGCGTCGAGCAGCGCCAGTTCCGTCGTGAGGTTCTCGCGCGCCGGTGCCTCCCAGTGGGCCGCTCCGTGCGGGGTCCGGAACAGGCGGGGCAGGGCGAGGAGTTGGCGCAGGACGTCCGCCCGGCCCGCGCGGAACACCTCGTCCGGCACGAAGCCGTACTCCTCGCGGACGGCGGCGGCGTAGGCGGCGTACGCGTCCGGGGCTGCCGCAAGGATCGCCAGGTCGGCGTCGCACAGCGCCTCGCCGTTGTGGTCGCCCTCGGCGGGGTCGTGGGTGACGGTCAGGCGGACCAGGCGGGCCACCTCGGACGTCTGGGCGGGCGTCAGGCCCGCCTCGGGCAGGGCGCGTTCGGCCAGGCGGGCCGAGCGTTCCTCGTTCTCGGAGCGCTCGGGCGCGTACACCGCGTCGTGGAACCAGGCCGCGAGCCGGACCAGGTCCGGGTCCCGCGCGTGGTCCTCCAGGGTGTCGAGGTGGTCCAGGACCGCCGTGAGGTGGGCGGTCGTGTGGTAGCGGCGCTGGGGTTCGGCCCAGCGGGCGAGGAGGTCGTCGGCGAAGCGGTACGGGTCGTAGACGCAGCGGTCGGTGTCCTGCGCGCGCAGGAGCGTCGCGAGCCAGCGGTCGCGCAGCGCGGGGCCGCGGTTCGGGTCGTCGGCGGTCTCGTCGTGGGCCATGGGGGGAGGGTAGCCCCTCTGTACCCCCTAGGGGTATCCCTGGGGGTATCCCTGGGGGGCGGGGTGGGGTTGGCTGCGTGCGGGCCGGGCCGGGTGGGTGCCGCTGCGCCATTGCCAGGTGCGGGTCCCTGGGGGTTGGCTTCCGGCATGACCACTGCTGCCGAAGAGACATATGAGCCCGAGCGCGCCGGACGGCTCCTGCTCGCCGAGCGCGACGCCCTGATCCCCCTGTTGCGGTCCGCGCCCGACGAGGCGTACGCCGTGCGGACCTGTTGCCCCGGCTGGACCGTGCGGCACGTGCTCGCGCACTGCGGCTCCGCGCTGATGCGGGTCGTCGAGAACCGGTTCGGTGAGGACGTGTTCAGCGCCGAGAGCAACGACCGGGACATCGCCGAACGCGCCGACTGGTCCCACTCCCGCGTCGTGGACGAACTGGAGCGCGGCATGACCGAGGCGGGGCCCGTCATGGCCGCCGCCAAGGGGAGGCTGGACGGCGTCGCGCTCGGCGAATGGGTGCACGCCGGCGACGTCCGCGAGGCGTGGGGGAAGCCGGGGGCGTACGGGGGCGAGGGGCTCGGGGACGCGCTGACGCTGCTCGGGCAGTTCAGCAGGGGAGGGTTCAGCGCGGCGGCGCCCGGCCTCGCGGTGCACGCGGACGTGGACGGCCGGGACGAGCCGCTGGTCCTCGGCGCCACGGACGGCCGGCGGCCCCCCGCCCGCTACATCGGTGACGGGCCGACCCTCATCCGGATCTGCGCGGGACGGCCGCTGACGGGCACGCGGTACGAGTTGGCGGGCGCCACGGAAAAGGAGCTGACAGTGTTCGGCTGACGAGGATCATGGGGGGATGACCCCCGCATCCCCCGATTCCTCGGCGTCCCCCTATTCCTCGGCGTCCCCCGGTTCCTCCGGTTCCTCCGGTTCCTCGGCGTCCTCCGGTTCGGCCGCGTCCGCCGCATCGTCCGACTCCCCTGCGTCTGCCGGGACTTCCGGGACTTCCGGGTCTTCCGGGTCTTCCGGCTCCCCGGTGTCCCCCGGGGCGCCCGGACCTCTCGTGGCCGCCGATCCGGACGTGCTGCACCCCTTGCCCGGGCAGGAGCGCGTGGTGCTGCTCAAGCCGCTCGTCACGTCACCGCTGATCGAGGTCGGTGACTTCACCTACTACGACGACCCCGACGACCCGACCGCCTTCGAGACCCGCAACGTCCTCTACCACTACGGCCCGGAACGGCTGGTCATCGGCAAGTTCTGCGCACTGGGCCAGGGCGTGCGGTTCATCATGAACGGCGCCAACCACCGCATGGACGGGCCCTCCACGTTCCCCTTCCCGATCGTGGGCGGGTCGTGGAGCGACCACTTCGACCTGATCACCGGGCTGCCGGGGCGGGGCGACACCGTCGTCGGCCACGACGTGTGGTTCGGCTACGGCGCCACGGTCATGCCGGGCGTCAGGATCGGCCACGGCGCGGTCATCGCCTCGCGCGCGGTGGTCGTGGACGACGTGCCGGACTACGGCGTCGTCGGCGGCAACCCGGCCCGGCTCATCCGCCGCCGCTTCGGCGACGAGGACATCGCCCGGCTGCTCGAACTGGCCTGGTGGGACTGGCCGGCCGACCACCTGACCCGGCACATCCGCGCGGTCATGTCGGGCAGCGTGGACGAACTGGCGGCCGTGGCACCGCGTACGGACCCGGCGGTCCCGAAGGCCGACTGACCTTCGGGAGGGGCTTTCCGGCGCCCGCCCCCGCACCGGGTGTCAGTGCCGGTGGCCGTCGCTCGTCCCGGGGGCGGTACCGGTGTCCGCCCCGGCGCGGTCGGCGCCTTTCGCGTGCACCGTGAACGCCGCCGTGCGGACCTTCCCGTCGTGCTTGAAGTCCAGGAACAGGCGGTATGCGCCCGGGCTCGGCGCCGCCGCCGTGAAGGAGACGCCGGGGCCCGCCGCCGTCCTCCCGTCGCCGGGCCCGCCGTTCGGGTGGACGTGGAGGTAGGCCAGGTCCCCGGAGCGCAGGGCCACCAGATGGCCGTACGCGCCCAGGTAGGGCTGGAGGTCGGTGACCGGCTCGCCGTCCTTCGCCACGTTCAGCGTGAGCGCGCCGCCGGCGCCCGTCCGCAGCTCGCCCTTCAGCGTCACGTCGTACCCGTCGACCGTCGCGGTCGTGCTGTGCGCGGGCAGCTTGCGCGACCTGGAGTCGCCCGCCACCGCGAGGTCCGCGCCGAGCGTCAGGCCCTCCTTCGCACCCTCGGGGCGGAAGTCGGCGAAGACGCGGTAACCGCCCGCCTCGGGCAGCTTCACCTCGGTGGACCAGGTGCCGTCCGCCGCCCGGACCGGGTGCAGATGGCGGTAGGTGGTCAGGTCGCGGGAGGCGACGACGAGGTGCAGCTCCTTGCCGTGCTGCGCGCGGTACGCGGTGACCTCGCGGCCCGTGGCGTCCTTGACGACGGCGAACCGCAGCTTCTGCTCGCGGCCCGCGGTGAGCCGTGAGGTCCTGAGGTCCAGCGTGTAGCCGCGCTCGGAGATCTGGAGGCCGCCCGGGACGGCGGCGCCGCGCTCCTCGTGCTTTCCGTGGCCCGCGTGTGCCGCGCCTTCTTCCCCGCCGTGCGCCTGCTCGCCCTCCGGCCGGTCGCCGCCGTGTCCGCCGTGCCGGGCCGCCGGCGCCTTGTCCGTGACCGGGTCGACGGCCTTTCCCACCCCGTACGCCGTACCGAAGGTCGCGGCGACGGCGGCGGCGAATGCGGTGATCTTCAGTCCGGTGTTCATGACGACTCCCTGAGTGATCCCCGGCCGGCTGTTCCGGTCGGACGGACTCGATGCCTTCGACCATACCCCCTAGGGGTATGGCGTCAAGTCCTGGTCCGCTTCGTCCGCTCCTTGCGTCCGATACCCCCCAGGGGTATAAAGGATCTCGTACGACGGATACCCCGGCCCGGTATCGCACCTCTCGCCCACGATCCGAGGAGCCCGCAGACATGTCCACCACCACTCCCGGCACCCCCGAGGCGGCCTCCCCCGCCTCTCCCGCCGCCACCGCAGAAGTGGAACTCGCCATCGGTGGCATGACCTGCGCCTCGTGCGCCGCCCGGATCGAGAAGAAGCTCAACCGCATGGACGGCGTCGAGGCGAGCGTCAACTACGCCACCGAGAAGGCCAAGGTCAGCTACCGCGGCGCGGACGTCTCCGTACAGGACCTGATCGCGACCGTGGAGGCCACCGGGTACACCGCCCAGGAGCCCGCGCCCGTACGGCAGGACGGCGCGCCCGAGCCGGATGGCCCGGACGGCGAGGAGCGGCGGGCCGACGACGCGCTGCGGCCGCTGCGCGAGCGGCTGATCACCGCCGTGCTGCTCTCCGTGCCGGTCATCGCCATGGCGATGGTCCCCGCCCTCCAGTTCGAGTACTGGCAGTGGCTCTCCCTCACCCTGGCCGCGCCCGTCGTCACCTACGCCGCCTGGCCCTTCCACAAGGCGGCCTTCACCAACGCCCGGCACGGCGCCGCCACCATGGACACGCTGATCTCGGTCGGCACCTCGGCGGCGTTCCTCTGGTCGCTGTGGGCCCTGTTCCTCGGCAGCGCGGGCACGCCCGGCATGACCCACCCCTTCGAACTGACCATCGCCCGCAGCGACGGCGCCGGGAACATCTACCTGGAGGCCGCCGCCGGGGTCACCGCCTTCATCCTCGCCGGGCGCTACTTCGAGGCCCGCTCCAAGCGGAAGGCCGGCGCCGCCCTCAAGGCGCTGCTCCAGCTCGGCGCCAAGGACGTCACCGTGCTGCGCGCCGGCGGCCGCGAGGAGACCGTCCCGGTCGGCGCGCTGACGACCGGCGACCGCTTCCTGGTCCGGCCCGGCGAGAAGATCGCCACGGACGGCAGGGTCGTCGAGGGCGCGTCCGCCGTCGACGCCTCCATGCTCACCGGCGAGTCCGTGCCCGTCGAGGTCGGCGAGGGCGACTCCGTCACCGGCGCCACCCTCAACGTCGGCGGCCGGCTCGTCGTGGAGGCCACCCGCGTCGGCGCCGACACCCAGCTCGCCCGCATGGCGCGGCTCGTGGAGGACGCGCAGAACGGCAAGGCCGCCGCCCAGCGCCTCGCCGACAAGATCTCCGCGGTGTTCGTGCCGGTCGTCATCGGCCTCGCGCTCGCCACCCTCGGCTTCTGGCTCGGCAACGGCGCCGGTCTCACCGCCGCCTTCACCGCCGCCGTGGCCGTCCTGATCATCGCCTGCCCCTGCGCCCTCGGCCTCGCCACCCCGACCGCCCTCATGGTCGGCACCGGCCGCGGCGCCCAGCTCGGCATCCTCATCAAGGGCCCGGAGGTCCTGGAGTCCACCCGCGAGGTCGACACCATCGTCCTGGACAAGACCGGCACCGTCACCACCGGCCGGATGACCTTGCTCGCCACCCACACCGCCCCCGGCACCGAGGCCGTCGACGTACTGCGTCTCGCCGGCGCCCTGGAGCACTCCTCCGAACACCCCATCGCCCGCGCCGTCGCCGCCGGGGCGGCCGAGCGGGTCGGCGCGCTGCCCACCCCGGAGGACTTCGCGAACGTGGCGGGCCTCGGCGTGCAGGGCGTCGTGGAGGGGCATGCCGTCCTGGTCGGCCGCGAACAGCTGCTCGCGGAGTGGGCGATCCACCTGCCGGTGGAGCTGGAGCGGGCCAAGTCGCAGGCCGAGGCGGCGGGGCGTACGGCCATCGCGGTCGCCTGGGACGGCGAGGCGCGGGCGGTCCTGGAGGTCGCGGACGCGGTGAAGGACACCAGCGCCGAGGCGATCGCGCGGCTGCGGGCGCTCGGTCTGACCCCGATCCTGCTCACCGGGGACAACAAGGCGGTCGCCGAGTCGGTGGCCGCGGAGGTCGGCATCTCCCCGGAGCACGTGATCGCCGAGGTCATGCCGCAGGACAAGGTCGACGTCGTCAAGCGGCTCCAGGCCGAGGGCCGGTCGGTGGCCATGGTCGGGGACGGCGTCAACGACGCCGCGGCCCTCGCCCAGGCCGACCTCGGCCTCGCCATGGGCACGGGCACGGACGCCGCGATCGAGGCGGGCGACCTGACACTCGTCCGGGGGGACCTGCGGGCGGCGGCCGACGCGATCCGGCTCGCCCGGCGGACCCTGGGCACGATCAGGACGAACCTCTTCTGGGCCTTCGCCTACAACGTCGGTGCGCTGCCGCTGGCCGCGTCCGGCCTGCTCAACCCGATGATCGCGGGGGCGGCCATGGCCTTCTCCTCGGTCTTCGTCGTCGGCAACAGCCTGCGGCTGCGGGGGTTCCAGCCGTTGGCCTGACGGGCCCGGGCGTGGCCTGAGGGGGCCGGGCGGGGTGACCGGGCGGGGTGTTCTGCGCGTAGGCTGGTCAATTGGACTAGACCTGTGTGACGGTGTGGCCCGTGCGGGCCGTGTGACCCGTACGGGCCGTGTGGGCCGGGACCCCGACGAGAGGGGTGCCGACGAGAAGGCCCCCGACGAGAGGGAAGAGACAGCCATGAGCAAGCGTGCAGTCCTGGAGGTGATCGCCCTCGACGCCGAGGACGCCGTCGCCGCCCGGGCCGGGGGTGCGGACCGCCTCGAATTGGTGACCGACATGGCCGCGGACGGCCTCACGCCGACGCGTGAGACGTTCGCCGCGATCCGGTCCCGCGTCGACATCCCGCTGCGCGTCATGCTGCGACTGGCCGACGGGTTCGCCGCCGGCGACGTCGACGCGCTCGTGCGCCGCGCCCGCGAACTCCGGGCGGAGGGCGCCGACGCGTTCGTCCTCGGCTTCCTCGACGAAGCGGGCGGCGCCGACCTCGGCGCGGTCGAGACGCTGGTGGCCGCCCTCGACGGCTGCCCCTGGACCTTCCACCGGGCCATCGACCGCGCCGCCGACCGCGACGCCCTGCGCAAGCAGCTCGCCGACCTGCCCGGCCTGGACACCTACCTCACGGCGGGCGCCCCGGGCGGGGTCGACGACGGTCTGCCGACGCTGCTCGCCGAGGCGGGGCGCCGGGACGAACCGGGCTACGGGCCCCGGCTCCTGGTGGGCGGCGGACTGCGCCTCGACCACCTGCCGCGCCTGAAGGCGGCGGGCATCGACGCGTTCCACATCGGCGGCGCGGCACGGCCCGGGGGCTGGTCGCAGCCGGTCTCGCCGGGGGCGGTCGAGCGGTGGCGGGCGGCGGTCGACGCGTGAACTCGCCGTGGGCGTCACGGGGGGGCTGCGGTGGTGGGTGCGGTCCGGTTCTTTCGCCGCGGGCTGTGGGGGCTGAGCGCGCAGTTCCCCGCGCCCCTGGGGGGTCTCCGCTGGGCCCCTGCCTTTCCCGCGCCCGGGGGCGCTGAGGTACAACTGGGGTTTGAGGGAGGGAAGTTCATGAACGCTCATGCCAGTCGTACGTTGCCCCTCGCCGTCACGCTGCTCATCGGGACCGTCGCGCTCTACATGGCCCTCGTCGCCTTCGGGAACATCACCGACTTCGGCACCAACCAGCAGTTCGTCCGGCATGTCCTCGCGATGGACACCACCTTCAAGGACGACGACCTGATGTGGCGCGCGGTGGAGTCCACCGCGCTCCAGGACGCCGCGTACGTCGCGATCATCGCGTGGGAGAGCGTCGCCGCGCTGCTCCTCGTCGCCGCGACGGTCCTGTGGGCCGGGGTCCTGCGGCGCCGCACGGATCACCGGCGCGCCCAACGCGTCGGCGCCGCCGGTCTCCTGATGGTGCTGCTGCTCTTCGGCGCCGGCTTCATCGGCGTCGGCGGCGAGTGGTTCGCCATGTGGCAGTCCGAGGACTGGAACGGCCTGGACGCGGCGACCCGCGTCGTGACGCTCGCGGGCCTCGCGCTGCTCGTGACCCTGCTGCCGTCCGCCGCGGGGGCCGCGCCGGACGGCGCCAAGGGGCCTGCGGACTAGGGCGTGTTTCGAAAGTAGCGTCGTCCGCCCGCAGGGCGGGCCTGGCGGCGTCTGGTGCGTGCGCTCGCAAGGCGGAGGGTCGCCCCGATAC
>NZ_JBEXWC010000043.1:0-34403 GCF_040629635.1 Streptomyces sp. NPDC005898
CGCAGGATGATCGAGATCCGCAAACAGAACCCCGCCTTCGGCCTGGGCACCTACACCGAACTCCCCTCCTCCAACCCCGCCGTCCTCGCCTTCCTGCGCGAAGCGCCCGCGACGCGGGAAGAGGGCGACGACCTCGTGCTGTGCGTGCACAACTTCTCGCGTTTCGCCCAGCCCACGGAGTTGGATCTACAAGCCTTCAACGGACGCCACCCGGTGGAGCTGATCGGCGGGGTGCGTTTCCCGGCCATCGGCGATCTCCCCTACCTCCTCACCCTGGCCGGGCACGGCTTCTACTGGTTCCGGCTGCGCCAGGAACCGTCGTAGGCCCGGGCGGCGCCACGCCCGCGCGGGGCGGTTTCCCCCGCCCCGCCCTGGGCACCCCTACGCACGACCGGCACCCCCGCACCCTGCCTTGTCCGCCTCGCGGAAAGGACGCGACGCCATGTCGGAAGCCGCCACCCGCCCCACCGCGCACGCCACCGCGCTGCTCGCCTCGCTCGACCCACTGCTGCGCGAATGGCTGCCGCGACAGCGGTGGTTCGCCGGAAAAGGCCGCCCCATCAGCGACTTCGAGCCGGTCGCGGTCACCGAGCTGCTGCCGCACAGCTCACCGGCCCGGCTGCTGCACGTGCTCCTGCGGGTGCGCCAACCCCTCGTCCCCCCGCAGGACGTCACCCCCTCCGGCGCGGCGGGCGGACGGCCCGGTGACTGCTACCAGCTGCTGATCGGCGTACGCGACGCCCTGCCGCCGCAGCTGGCCCAGGCCCTCATCGGGCACGTCACCGACGGGCCCCTGGCGGGCCGGACGGTGTACGAGGCGCTGCACGACCCGCATCTCGCGGCGCTGCTCCTGGAGCGGCTGCGGATACCCGGCCGGCACGGCGTGCTCCGCTTCGAACGCGACCTGGCCACCGAGATAGCCTCCGGCCTGGCCCCGCGCCTGCTCGCCGCCGAGCAGTCCAACTCCTCGGTCATATACGGCGATACGTTTATCCTGAAGCTGTTCCGTCGCGTCGTGCCCGGCGTCAACCCCGATCTGGAGCTGCCGCTGCACCTCGCCCGGCAGGGCTGCGAGCGGGTGCCCCCGCCCGCCGCGTGGTTCCTCGCCGACCTGGCGTCCGGCGCGGGCGCGGCGGCCGGCGAGGCCTGCGGGCTCGGGGTGCTCCAGCCCTATCTCGCCGCCGCCGAGGACGGCTGGGAGCTGGCCCTGCGCATGCTCGCCAAGGGCGAGGAGTTCGTCGGCGAGGCCCGGGCCATCGGCCGGGCCACGGCGGAGGTGCACGCGGCGCTCGCCACCGCGCTGCCGACCGTCACCCTGGGCCGGGCCCAGGTGGAGGCGATCGCCGACGGCATGGCGCAGCGCCTGACTGCGGCCGCGCAGGCGGTGCCCGCGCTGCGGCCGTACGCTCCCGGGCTGCTCACCGCCTACAAGGCGCTCGCCGACCTCGGCGGCGAGGGCCAGTCGTGGACCGCCCAGCGCGTCCACGGCGATCTGCACCTGGGGCAGTGCCTGCGCTCCCCCGCCGGCCACTGGTCGCTCATCGACTTCGAGGGCGAGCCCGCGCGCCCGCTCGCCGAGCGCCGCATGCCGCAGCCCACGGCCCGCGACGTCGCCGGCATGCTCCGCTCCTTCGACTACGCGGCCTGCTCGCGCGAGCCGTGGGCCGCGCGGTGGGCCGCGGACTGCCGGGCCGCGTTCTGCGTCGGGTACGCGGAGGTCGCGGGCCGCGATCCCCGTACGGACCCGGTGCTGCTGCGCGCCCACGAGACGGACAAGGCGGTCTACGAAGTCCTCTACGAGGCCCGGCACCGCCCCGACTGGCTCCCCGTCCCGCTGGCCGCGGCCCGCCGGCTCGCCGGGGACGGACCCACCGACGCCGCGCACTGACCACCCCCTTCCGTCAGGAGGCTCCTCCCGTGACCCCCCGCTCCCGCAAACCGTCCGCCGACGCCGCAGCTCCCGCCCCGCCCCCGCCCCGCAGCCCGGAACCGGACCCCGCCGAGCGGACGACCGCCCCGAAGGGAACGCGGAAGGCGACGGCGAGGACCCCGGCCCAGAAGAAGGCGACGAGCGGCACGCGCCAGAAGAGCGACCCGAGCCGGAAGCCGGCCAAGACGACCAAGGCCGCGAAGGCGACCAAGACCGCGAAGACCGCCAAGACCGCGCAGGCGTCCAAGACCCCGCGGGCGCCGCGGAAGGCGGGGGCCCGCCCGGTCACCGCCGTCGCCGCGTCCCCCGTGCCGGACGAGGACCGCGCCCGTCTCCTGGCCGGCACCCACCACGACCCGCACGGCGTCCTCGGCGCCCATCCCGTGCCCGGCGGCACGGCCTTCCGGGCCCTGCGGCCCTACGCCAGGGCGGTCGCCGTGGTCTCCGAGGACCTGCGCGCCGAGCTGCGCGACGACGGCGACGGGTTCTTCTCCGCCGTGCTGCCCCTTGCGGCCGCCCCCGAGGACTACCGGCTGCGCGTCACGTACGAGGAGGGGGAGCTGGAGATCCACGACGCGTACCGCCTCCTGCCCTCGCTCGGCGACTTCGACCTGCATCTGATCGGTGAGGGGCGGCACGAGCGGCTGTGGGAGGCCCTCGGCGCCCGGCCGATGGTCCACCAGGGCGTGAGCGGCACCCGCTTCGCCGTGTGGGCGCCCAACGCGCGGGGCGTACGGGTCGTCGGCGGCTTCAACTTCTGGGACGGCACCGGCTTCCCGATGCGTTCGCTCGGCGGGACCGGCGTCTGGGAGCTGTTCGCGCCCGGGGTCGGCGAGGGCGAGCCGTACAAGTTCGAGATCACCAGGCCCGACGGTTCGAAGACGCTGCGCGCCGACCCACTGGCCCGCCACACGGAGACCCCGCCCGCGAACTCCTCCGTCGTCCACGCCTCGCACCACGAGTGGCACGACGAGGAGTGGTTGGCGCGCAGGGCGGAGCGCCCGGCGCATGAGGCGCCGTTCTCCGTGTACGAGGTGCATCTGGGCTCCTGGCGCCCTGGCCTGACCTACCGCCGGCTCGCCGAGCAGCTGCCCGCCTATGTGGCCGATCTCGGCTTCACCCACGTGGAGTTGATGCCCGTCGCCGAGCACCCCTTCGGCGGCTCCTGGGGGTACCAGGTCACCGGCTTCTACGCGCCGACGTCCCGGCTCGGCACCCCGGACGACTTCAAGTACCTGGTGGACGCGTTGCACCGGGCCGGGATCGGCGTCCTGATGGACTGGGTGCCCGCGCACTTCCCGCGCGACGACTGGGCGCTCGCCGAGTTCGACGGGCGGCCCCTGTACGAGCACGAGGACCCCGCCCGCGCCGCCCACCCCGACTGGGGCACCCTGGAGTTCGACTACGGCCGCAAGGAGGTGCGCAACTTCCTGGTGGCGAACGCCACTTACTGGTGCGAGGAGTTCCACATCGACGGGCTGCGCGTCGACGCCGTCGCCTCGATGCTCTACCTCGACTACTCCCGCGAGCACGGCCAGTGGACGCCGAACGTCCACGGAGGCCGCGAGAATCTCGACGCGGTCGCCTTCCTCCAGGAGATGAACGCCACCGTCTACCGCCGCAATCCCGGCGTCGTCACCATCGCCGAGGAGTCCACGGCCTGGGACGGCGTCACGCGCGCCACCCATCACCAGGGACCCGGCGGGTTCGGGGGGCTCGGCTTCGGGCTGAAGTGGAACATGGGGTGGATGCACGACTCCCTCGGCTACGTCTCGAAGGAGCCGGTGCACCGCAAGCACCACCACCACGACATGACGTTCTCGATGGTGTACGCCTACAGCGAGAACTACGTCCTGCCCATCTCCCACGACGAAGTGGTGCACGGCAAGCGGTCGCTGGTCTCCAAGATGCCCGGCGACTGGTGGCAGCAGCGCGCCACCCACCGCGCCTACCTGGCCTTCATGTGGGCCCACCCCGGCAAGCAACTCCTCTTCATGGGCCAGGAGTTCGCCCAGGGCGCCGAGTGGTCCGAGGCTCACGGCCCCGACTGGTGGCTGCTCGACCCGGCCTACGGCGCGGAGCCCGACCACCGGGGCGTACGGGACCTCGTGCGCGACCTCAACACGGTCTACCGCCGCGAGGGCGCCCTGTGGCAGCGCGACACCGACCCCGGCGGCTTCGCCTGGATCGAGGGCGACGCCGCCGAGGACAACGTCTTCGCCTTCCTGCGCCACGACGCCCAGGGGGTCCCGCTGCTCGCCGTCTCCCACTTCTCACCGGTCGTGCGGCACGCCTACCGCCTGGGCGTGCCCGACGAGTTCCCGGCCTGGCAGGAGATCCTGAACACGGACGACGCCCGCTACGGCGGCAGCGGCGTCACCCACCCCGACCCGCTGAAGCCGGAACCGGTGGCCTCGCACGGGCGTCCCGCCTCGCTGCGCCTCACCCTGCCGCCGCTGGCCACGGTGTGGCTGCGACCTGCTTGAGCGCGGCGGGCAGCGCCTCGGCGTGGAGCACGCCGAGGCGCTGCGTGGCCCGGGTCAGGGCCACGTACAGGTCGCTGGCGCCGTAGCGCGACGGTTCGACGACCAGGACCGTGTCGAACTCCAGGCCCTTGGCCTGCCGCGGGTCGAGCAGGACGACCGGCCGCGACAGGTCGGGGCTCTCGCCGGCCGTCACGCCGGGCAGGCGCGGGGCGAGCCGCGGGTGGAGTTCGCGCGGGGCGATCACCGCGAGGCGGCCCTCCTTTCCGGCCTCGGCCGCGACCGCGTCCGCCACGGCGCCGGGGAGGTCGTCGGCGCGGTGCGCCCAGGGGCGTACGCCGGTGGAGCGCACCGAGCTGGGCGGCCGGAAGTCGACGTCGCCCGCGGCGCGCGGCACCTCGGCGGCCACCTCCATGATCTCCACCGGGGTGCGGTAGTTGACGCCGAGGCGGGTGTACTCCCAGCGGTCTTGGACGTACGGCCGCAAGATGGCCTCCCACGAGCCGCAGCCGCCGGCCTCCGCGGTCTGCGCGGGGTCGCCCACCAGGGTCATGGAGCGGGTCGGGCAGCGGCGCATGAGCAGCCGCCAGGCCATCGCGGACAGTTCCTGCGCCTCGTCGACGATGATGTGCCCGAAGGCCCAGGTGCGGTCGGCCGCCGCGCGCTCGGCGGCGCTGCGGTGGTCGGCCTCCTCGTGCCGTTCGGCCATCCGCTCGGCGTCGATGATGTTGTGGGCGAGCAGGACCTCGGCGTCCTCCTCGTCCTTGTCCTCGAACTCGTGGGTGCGCGAGGCCCGCGACACGTCGAGGACGCCCTGGGCGTACGCGATCTGCTGGGCGCGCTCGGCCTCGGCGGCCGCCCGCTCGGCGCTGTCGTCGTGTCCGAGCAGCTCCGCCGCCTCGTCGAGCAGCGGGATGTCGGCGGGCGTCCAGGGCGCGTCGTGGGGCCGGCGGATCGCCTTCGCGTCCTGCTCGCTCAGCCCCGTCGGCTCCTCCAGGAAGTCGGCGACGAAGCCCTGCGGGGTCAGGGTGGGCCACAACTCCTCGATGGCGGCGTGCACTTCGGCGCTGGCCGCGATGGCCTTGCCGAGCTGGGCGATGTCGTCGGGGCCCAGGAAGTTCGGCCCGCCGTAGGGGTCGTGGCCGATGCGCTCGGCGAGCTGCGCGGTGAGCGCGTCGATGATCCGGAACGCGAAGTGCGGGCGGCCGAGGTTGTGCGGCACGTCCGCGGCGCGGGCCGCCTCGCGCGCCTGGTCGGCGATCGTCCAGTCCAGGATCAGGTCGCCGTCGTCGTGCCGGATGACCATCGCCGCGCCCGGTTCGGGGGTCTGCTGCCGGTCGCGTACGGCGCCGGCGAGCACCTCCGCCATCTCCGCGCGGCCCTTCACCTCGGCCGCCTCCGGTGTGTCGGTGCCGGTGGCCCGCACGCCGGGGAACAGCTCGCCGACCGTGGAGAGCAGGACGCCCGTCTCGCCGAGCGCGGGCAGGACCTCGCCGATGTAGCCGAGGAAGGCGGGGTTGGGGCCGACGATCAGGACGGCCCGCTTGGCGAGCAGCTCGCGGTGGGCGTACAGCAGGTACGCGGCCCGGTGCAGCGCCACGACGGTCTTGCCGGTGCCCGGGCCGCCCTCGACCACGAGGACACCGCGGTGCGGGGCGCGGATGATGCGGTCCTGTTCGGCCTGGATGGTCTGCACGATGTCGTGCATGCGGCCCGTGCGCGCCGAGTCGAGCGCGGCGAGCAGCACCTCGTCGGCGTCGGCGCCCTCGTGCCCGGTGCGGGTCGTGTCGCCGAGGTCGAGGATCTCGTCGTGCAGCGCGGTCACCTCGCGCCCCTTGGTGGTGATGTGCCTGCGGCGCCGCAGGCCCATCGGCGTGTGGCCCGTCGCGAGATAGAAGGGGCGGGCGACATCGGCACGCCAGTCGATCACCAGCGGTGTGCGCTCGGGGTCGGCGTCACGGATTCCGATGCGTCCGATGTGGTGGTCGCGGCCGTCGCGGAATTCGAGTCTGCCGAAGCACAGGCCGTTCTCCCCCGTGTCGAAGGCGGCGAGCAGTCCGGACTGCTCCGCCACCAGGACGTCACGTTCCAGACGCGCCTGGAGACCGTTGCCGACCTGCGACAACGAGGCCCGCACGGCCTCCTCGGCCTCCGCGCGCAGCGCGTCCAGGCGCGCGTACAGCCCGGAGACGAATTGCTGCTCTTCCCGCAATTCCTCGGTTGACAATTCAGCCCCTTGCCCGTTACAGTGCTCGTATAAAGCTTTTCGTGAAGTGTCGCGCCCAAATGGCCGGAGCTTCGCGAAAGAGTCCAATATACGCAGAGAAATGCCCCGGACGTCAATTCGTCCGGGGCATTTCTCTTGTGCCTCAGAGCACGTCGGACAGTTCCGCCAGGAGCTTGCGCTTGGCCCGCGCGCCCACCAGCTGCTGCACGGGCTCACCGTCCCGGAAGACGATCATCGTCGGTGCGGCGAGCACCTGGTAGGTGATCGCGGCCCGCGGGCTGCGGTCCACGTCCAGCTGCACGATCTTGAGCCGGTCCGCCTCCTCCCGCGCCAGTTCGCTGAGCACCGGCGCCAGCTGCCGGCACGGGCCGCACCAGTCCGCCGTGAACTCCACGAGCACGGGGCGGTCCGCCTCCCGCAGCACCTCCGTCTCGAAGTCCGCGTCCGTCACCTCGGCCACACCTGCTGCCTTCACTTCGCCACACCCCTCGTCCTGTCGCTCCGCGTGCCGTTCATCCCGTCATCTCGCAGCGCGGCCCGAGGCCGCCTTCGAGCGCTGCCTCGGCGCGCGCCAGCTGCGCGCCGACCTGCGCCCGCACCGCGTTCAACTCCCCGAGCAGTGCGTCCAGTTCGGTGAGCTTGCGGCGGTACACGGCGAGCGAGGCGGGGCAGGAGTCGCCCTCGGGGTGCCCCGAGCGCAGACACTCCAGGAAGGGCCGCGTCTCCTCCAGGTCGAAGCCGAAGTCCTGGAGCGTCCTGATCTGCTCCAGGAGCCGCACGTCGTCCTCGTCGTAGGTGCGGTAGCCGTTGCCGGTGCGCCGCGCGGGAAGCAGCCCGCGCGACTCGTAGTAGCGCAGCGTCCGCGTGGTCGTCCCCGCCCGCGCCGCGAGCTCGCCGATTCGCATGCCCCGACGGTAATCCTTGACGTGGGCGTCAAGGCCAGGGCCGGGCCATCGGGATCAGCGGCGGCACGGGCCGGAACCCGGCGGTCCCGGCCCGGACCCACGTACCCGCGTACCGCCGTGGTCAGCGCCGCCCGTCGGGCCGGCCCTGGTCGCTGCGGCCCGCCCGGACCAGCCCCGACTCGTACGCGGCGATGACCGCCTGCGCGCGGTCGCGGACACCGAGCTTGGCGAAGAGGCCGGTGGCGTGGTTCTTCACGGTCTGGACGCCGATCGCCATGCGCCGCGCTATCTCGGCGTTGTCGAGGCCTACGGCGATCAGCCGCAGCACCTCGACCTCGCGCGGGGTGAGCCCGGAGAGGTCCCCGGCCGGCGGGTGCGGGGCCGGGGCCGGGGTCACGAAGGCGGCGAGCAGCCGGGTCAGCAGCCGGGGGGCGACGACGGCCTCGCCGCGGTGGACGGTGCGCAGCGCGGCCACCAGTTCCTCCGGGGAGACGTCCTTGGGCAGGAACCCGGACGCACCGGCCCGCAGGGCGCTGACCACGTGCTCGTCCATGTCGAAGGTGCTGAGCGCGAGGACCCGGCACCGGGGCAGTTCGGCGGCCAGGTGCTCGGTGGCCCGGACGCCGTCGAGGACCGGCATGCGGATGTCCATCAGGATGACGTCGGGGCGCAGTTCTCGGGCCGCCGCGATGGCCTGTTCGCCGTCGCCCACCTCGCCGACGACCTCGATGGCGGGGTCCGAGCGCAGGATCAGCGACAGGCCCCGGCGCACGAGCGGCTGGTCGTCCGCGATGAGCACGGTGATCCGCCCGGACGCCCCGCCCCACCCCGGCTGCGGCTCGGCCCCCGGGACGGCTTCGGTGGGTGGAGTCACGGCGTCCTGCCCTTCTCGCGTGTGTCGGTCACGTCTGTGTTCGGGTCGGCCCCGTTCGGGCCGAACGCGGTCGGGTCGGCCCCGTTCGCGTCGGTGGTCAGTGGCACGCTCGCGGAGACCTCGAAGCCGCCTTCCGCGCGGCGGCCGACGCGTAGGGAACCGTCGTGCAGGGCGATGCGTTCCCGCATGCCGAGGAGACCGTATCCGCTGCCCTCGACCCCCGCGCCGGGGGCCCGGCCGGACCCGGTGCCGTCGTCCGTCACCTCCACGGTGACGCGGTCCCGGAGGTAGGCGAGCCGCACGGTGGCGCGGGCGGGCCCCGCGTGCTTGCGGGCGTTGGTCAGCGCCTCCTGCACGACGCGGTAGAGGGTGAGCCCCACGGACATCGGCAGCGCGCGCGGCCGCCCGGTGACATGGAGTTCGGCCGGCAGGCCCGCCGCCCGCGAGGCGGCGACGAGCCGTTCGATGCCGTCCACCCCGGGCTGGGGTTCCGACGGCGCCTCCTCCAGGGTGTCGGTGCTGCGCAGCACCCCGAGGAGCTGCCGCATCTCGCGCAGCGCCGTGCGGCCGGACTCCTCCAGCGTCACCAGCGCCTCGCGGGCCGTCTCGGGGTCGCGGTCCAGGGTCGACCTGGCCCCGCCGGACATCAGGTACATGGTGGTGATGTGGTGGGCCACGATGTCGTGCAGCTCCCGCGCGATGCGGCGGCGCTCCTCGGTCACCGCGCGGTCGGCGAGCAGCTTGCGGTTGATGTCGAGCTGCCACTGCCACTGCCGTACGGCCAGGCCGACGGCGACGAGGAGGCAGGGCGTCACCAGGACGTCGGTGACGCCCATGCCGATGGAGCCCACGTCCTGGTGCCAGTACCGCGCGAGCTGCACCGGCGCGGTGGCCACGACCCCCAGCGCCACGGCCCGCCGCCCGCTGTACCTGGCCACGGTGTAGAGCCCGACGGTGACGGCCGCGCCGTACGTGTTCGACATCGGCTCGCCCGGGTCGACGACGAGCCCCAGGTTGCCTGCCAGCTGCACCGCGAGGACGGCGCCGAACGCCCGCCCGGGGTGGTGGCGCCGGAAGAGCAGCGGAACCAGGGCGACGGTGACCAGCAGGACGCCGAGCACGGTGACCGGTGCCCCCGTGGACTCCTCGCCGGGGGCGAAGTAGGCCAGCAGGTCGAGCGCCACGGCGAGGACGGCGACCACCGCGTCCCCCGGCGTCGGCCGCACCCCGCGCGTGGGCGGTACCGGCGGGAAGAAGTCACGGGCCATCCGGCCGCCTCCAGGTCGAGATTCCGTCGGGCCGCGATGTCCCGTCCCCGCGCACCATTACACCCCGCCCGACGGCACCCGGATTCGGCGCGGTGGCCGTTCTTTCCCCCAGTACCGGAGTACTGCCCGCGGCGGGACACCGGACCACGGTCACGGGTGCGTCCCCTTCCGGCGGCCGACGCCCCCAAGGGGCGCCGCGTGATGACCTTTTGGCATGATCCGCAAGCTCACCTCCTTCTCCGTCCGGCACCGCTGGATGACCATCGTCGTCTGGACGATTCTCGGAACGGCACTGTCGTTCGTGGGGAACGCGATGATGTACGACGTCACCGACTCCCGGGCCGGGGACTTCCTGCCGAAGACGTACGACTCGGCCGTGGCCCTCCGTGTCGCCGAGGAGGAATTCGGCGCGCGACCCGACCCCAACGCCCTGACCGTGCTCGTCGCCAGGCCCGACGGCGCACGGCTCACGGCGGGCGACCAGCGGCGCATCGCGGACACCGCCGCCGCTCTGGGCCGGGAGCGGATCGTGGCGGCGAAGCCCGAACCGCTGATGAAGGACCACTCCCAGACCCCGCGCGTCACGGCGGGGGCCGTGGCCCCCGACAGGAGTTTCCGGCTCCTCACCGTTTCCCTCGACGGAAATCCACAGGACCCGGGGGTGCAGGGCGTCTACAAGGGGTTCCGCGACGCCGCGAAGGACGCGTTCGCCGACGCGGATCTGCGGGCGGGGTTCACCGGCGGCATCGCCTCCGTCGTGGACGACACGGAGGCCGAGGAGGACACGGCGAAGATCGTCTCCGGCCTGACGATGGGCTTCATCGTCCTCCTGAACGTGCTGGTGTTCCGCTCCCCCGCGGCCGCGTTCGTGCCGCTGATCGCGGTGGCGCTGATCGGCGGGGTCGCCTCGGGCGCCGTGGTCGGCGCGGCGAAGCTCTTCGGCATCGGCCTCGACGCGTCGACGCCTTCGCTGATCGGCGTCGTACTCATCGGCATCGGCATCGACTACTTCCTCTTCCTCATGTTCCGCTTCCGGGAACAGCTGCGGGAGCACCCCGGGCAGGACGCCCGCACGGCCGTCGCCGAGACGACCGGGCGGGTGGGCGGCGCGATCACGTCGGCGGCGCTGACGATCGTGGCGGCCTTCGCGACCCTGGGGCTGGCCTCCTTCGGGCAGTTCCGGGTCCTCGGCCCGGCGATCGCCGTCTCCGTGCTCGTGATGCTCCTCGCCGGCCTCACGCTCATGCCCGCGCTCCTCGCCGTACTGGGGCGCGGCATGTTCTGGCCCGCCCGCGCCTGGAAGAAGGAGCGCGCCGGCGGCCTCGCCGCGCGCCTGGGGCACGCGGTGAGCAGCCGGCCGCTGCGGTACGCCCTCGGCGCCCTGGTGCTGCTCGGCGCGCTGGGCGCGGGCGCGCTCGGCATGAAGATGAGCTACGACCAGCAGGGCGGGCACGAGACCGCCGCCGTCCGGACCGCCGAGCGGATCTCCCGCAGCCTGCCCGCCGGCGTGTCCGACCCGCACAGCGTGTACGTGCGCAGCACGAACGGGACGGAGATCAAGGGGAGTTCGCTCACCGGCATGACCCGCTCCCTGGCCGAGGCGAACGGTGTCGGCGAGGTGGGTGAGCCGGTGCTCAACAAGGACCGCACGGCCGCGCGGGTCGACCTCTTCCTGAGTGTCGGCTCCGATTCGCAGCAGGCGCGCGACCTGGTCTCGGGGCCCATCAGGGAGACGGCCGCGCGGACCGCCCCCAAGGGCACCGAGGCCTACGTCACGGGCACGGCCGCGGTCTTCGCCGACATCTCGACGGCCGTGGAGAAGGACCTGCGCCTGGTGTTCCCGGTCGCGGCCCTGCTCATCGCGGTGATCCTCTTCCTGCTGCTGCGCTCGCTGCTCGCCCCCGTCGTGCTGATGATCGCCGTGGGGCTCGGGTTCCTGGCCACGCTCGGCGCGAGCACGCTGCTCTTCCAGCACGGACTCGACCGGCCGGGTGTCTCGTTCACGCTGCCCCTGGTGCTCTTCCTCTTCGTCGTCGCCCTGGGCACGGACTACAACATCCTGATCACCGACCGGATCAGGGAGGAGATGCGCAAGCCGGTGCCGGCCCGGCGCGCGGTGGCCGAAGCGGTACGGCACACCGCGCCCGCCATCGCCACGGCCGGCCTCGTGCTGGCCGGTTCCTTCGCCGCCCTGGCGGCGAGCCCCGCGACCCGGGAGATCGGCTTCGCCACCGGGCTCGGCATCCTCCTGTCCGCGCTCGTGCTCTCCCTCGTGCTGGTGCCGGCCCTGGCCGCGATGCTGGGCCGCGGTCTGTGGTGGCCGCGCAGGTCGGGACGGACGCCGGACCACCGCCACACCCCGGAGGAGCCGTACGAGCCGTACGCGCCGTACGCACCGGACGAGCCCCGCGTCACGGCTGGGCCGCACACCCCGGAGCAGCGCCACCAGCCGTATCCGCCGTACCAGCAGCACCCGCCGCACCCGCCGTACGCGGCTGCCCCCAGCCGGCCGGAGCACCGGCCGACCCGATGACCGCCGACCCGAGGCATCGCGGAGGACCGTCCGCGCGGCCAGCGCCGGTGGTCGTCAGGTGAAGTCCGGCCGCCCGTAGTCCCGTTTGAACTCGTAGAAGCTCTCCACGCCCGCCATCAGCACCACGCCGTCCCACAGCCGGCCCGCCGCCTCGCCCCGGGGGGCCGGTGACACGACGGGACCGAACAGCGCCCCGACGCCGTCGACGGCGAGCACCGGGGTGCCGACGTCCTCGCCCACCAGGGCGATGCCCTCCTGGTGCGAGGCCCGTACGGCCGCGTCGTACTCCGTCGTCGTCGCGGCGGCGGCCAGGGCGGCCGGCAGGCCCGCCTCGGCGAGCGCGGCCGTTGTGCCCGACCAGTCCCGCCGCTCGTGGATGTGCCGTCCGAGGGCGTCGAAGTACCGCCCGAGCGCGGTGTTGCCGTGCTGTTCGCGCACCGCGGCGCACACCCGGCCGTGCGCCCGCAGGTACTCCCCGTACCGCCCCTCGGGGTCCTCCGGGTCGCTCTCCCGGCCCTCGTTCAGCACGGCCAGGCTCATCACCCGCCACCGCACGGAGACGTCCCGCACCCCTTCCACCTCGCGCAGCCAGCGCGAGGTGATCCAGGTGTACGGGCAGACGGGGTCGAACCAGAAGTCGACGCTCACCCCTGCCGGGGCCGGATCGTCCAGGGCGCTCATCCGTCCACCGTACGCCCACGGAAAACCGGACGCCCACGGAAAGCCGTGCACCCATGGAAACCCTTACGCCTTCGGGAAGTTGACGCACCGCGGCCATTGACGCGCCGCCCGTCCACAACTACAAAACCAGCAGCATCATTCTGAGAGCGCTCTCACCGCCACACTCCCGCCCCCACGGAGGTGCCCGATGAGCACGACCCCCGCCCCGCGATCCTCGGCGGCCCACCGCGGCCGCAGACCGACACCCCTCCTGGCCGTGCTGGCCGCCGTCGGACTGTGCGGGGCGCTGCTCCTGCCCGGGACGGCACGCGGTGACGCGGCCTCCGCCGCTCCCCGCTGGTCGCTGAAGTGGAGCGACGACTTCAACGGGCCGGCCGGCGCCGCGCCCGCCGCCGACCGGTGGCAGGTCGACCTCGGCCACAACTACCCGGGCGGTCCCGACCGTTGGGGCACGGGCGAGATCCAGGAGTACACGGGCTCCCCCGCCAATCTGAGCACCGACGGGACGGGCAATCTGCGGATCACCCCGCGCCGTGACGCCTCGGGCAAGTGGACGTCCGCCCGGATCGAGTCCCGGCGCTCCGACTTCAAGGCGCCGGCGGGCGGCACGCTGGCCATCGAGGCGCGCATCAGGATGCCGGACGTCTCCGGCGACAAGGCGCTCGGCTACTGGCCCGCTTTCTGGGCGCTGGGCTCGCCCTATCGCGGGAACTACCAGAACTGGCCCTCCATCGGTGAGTTCGACGTCATGGAGAACGTGAACGGCGTCAACTCCGTGTGGGGCGTGCTGCACTGCGGCGTCAATCCGGGCGGGGACTGCAATGAGACGCAGGGCCTTGGCGCGAACCGCCCTTGCCCGGGCACGAGTTGCCAGTCCGGCTTCCACACGTACCGCTTCGAGTGGGACCGCTCCGTGACCCCGAACCAACTGCGCTGGTATGTCGACGGCGAGCGCTACCACACCCTCGGCCGGGACCGCTTCTCGGCACGGACCTGGCAGGACATGACCGGGCACCAGGGCTACTTCCTCCTGCTGAACGTGGCGATGGGCGGCGGGTTCCCGGACGGCGTCGCGGGCCGGGCGACCCCGACGCCCGCGACGGAACCGGGCCACTCGATGCTGGTCGACCGCGTGGCGGTGTGGACGCGGCCCTAACGCGTGGCGCCACGGACGGTCCGAGGGTGGCGGGCGGTGCGCGCCGCCCCCGGGCCGGCCACAACGTCCTTACCCGTCCCCGGCATTGACGTATGCCCGTCCCGCTCCTACGGTCTGCTCGATCATACGAACTACGTACGAAATTTCGAACGTATGTGACCGCGATCCGCAGCCGAGGAATGAGACCCCCATGGCGCCCTCTCCCCGCCCCGCGTCCTCACCCGCCCGACGTGCCGTCCTGCGTGCCGCGGCCCTCGCGGCGGCGGCGCCCGCCCTGTCCTGCCTCGGCGCGGGCCGCGCCACGGCCGCCCCGGGAGCAGCGCCGGAGGTCGCGTCGGGCGTCGCGCCGGCCGCCCCCGCCGCCTGGGTGGTGCGGCCCTTCGCGCTCAAGGACGTGGCGTTGCGCGAGGGCGTCTTCACCGCCAAGCGCGCCCTGATGCTCGACCACGGCCGGGGCTACGACGTGGACCGGCTGCTCCAGGTCTTCCGCGCCAACGCCGGACTCTCCACCCGCGGCGCCGTGGCCCCCGGGGGCTGGGAAGGCCTCGACGGCGAGGCGAACGGCAATCTGCGCGGCCACTACACCGGCCACTTCCTGACCATGCTCTCCCAGGCCTACGCCGGCACCGGCGACGCGGCGTACGCCGACAAGGTGCGGTACATGACCGGCGCACTCATGGAGGTCCGCGCGGCGCTGCGCGAGGAGCCCGAACTCCTGCGCGGCGAGGGGAGGTTCGGCACGGCGCCGACGTATGTCCGAGGCTCCCACCAGTACGTCGACCTGCCCTCCGGGGTGCTGGGCGGTGGCCCGGCGCTCACCTTCTCGGCCTGGGTCAGGCCCGCGCACGACGCCGCCTGGGCCCGCGTCCTCGACTGCGGCGACGACACCACCCGCTACCTCTACCTGGCCGCCCGCGACGCCGAGGGCGTCCCCCGGTTCGCCGTCACGACCAGGGGCCCCGGCGGCGAGCAGTCCCTCGTCGGCACCGCGCCCCTGCCCGTGGGCCGGTGGAGCCATCTCGCGGTGACGCTCACCGGCGGCACCGGCAGGCTCTACGTCGACGGCGCGCAGGTCGCCGAGAACACCGCGATGACCCTCGGTCCGGCGGCGCTCGGCCCCCTGAAGGACCACTGGCTCGGGCGGTCCCACTTCCCCGGCGACCCCGTGTTCGCCGGCTCGTTCGACGCGGTCGACCTCTGGTCGCGGGCGCTGACCGCCGCCGAGATCGCCGCGCTCCAGGACGCCCCCGCCGCCCGGACCCCGGCCGGGCGCGGCGACCTCGCCTCGTACGCCTTCGACGAGAGTGGCGGCGGCAGGTTCGCCGACGCGTCCGGCCGCGACCGGACCGCCGCCCTGCGCCGCACCTGGGACGGCCCGAGCCATCCCGGGTTCCTCGCGGCGTACCCCGAGACGCAGTTCATCACCCTGGAGTCGATGACCGGCCCCGACTACCACGTGGTGTGGGCGCCCTACTACACGGCCCACAAGATCCTGCGCGGGCTGCTCGACGCGTACCTCCACGTCGGCGACGAGCGCGCCCTCGATCTCGCGTCCGGCCTGTGCGACTGGATGTACGCGCGCCTCTCCCCGCTGCCCGACGCCGTCCGGCAGCGGATGTGGGGCATCTTCTCCAGCGGGGAGTTCGGCGGGATCGTCGAGGCGATCTGCGATCTGCACGCGGTCACCGGCGAGGGCCACCACCTCGCCCTGGCCCGCCTGTTCGACCTCGACAGGCTCATCGACGCCTGCGCGGCGGGCACCGACACCCTCGACGGGCTCCACGCCAACCAGCACATCCCCGTCTTCACCGGCCTGCTGCGGCTGTACGACGAGACCGGCGAGCGGCGCTACCTGGACGCCGCGCGGAACTTCTGGAAGATGGTCGTCCCGACCCGGATGTACGGGATCGGCGGTACCAGCACCGGGGAGTTTTGGAAGGCGCGCGGCGTCATCGCGGGCACGCTGAGCGACACCACCGCCGAGACGTGCTGCGCGTACAACCTGCTGAAGCTGGACCGCGCGCTGTTCTTCCACGAGCAGGACCCGGCATACATGGACCACTACGAACGGGCCCTGTACAACCAGATCCTGGGCTCCAAGCAGGACACGGCCGACGCCGAGAAGCCCCTGGTCACGTACTTCATCGGGCTGACGCCCGGCCAAGTGCGCGACTACACGCCCAAGCAGGGCACCACCTGCTGCGAGGGCACGGGCCTGGAGAGCGCCACCAAGTACCAGGACTCGATCTACTTCCAGCAGGCCGACGGCTCGGCCCTGTACGTCAACCTCTACAGCCCCTCGACGCTCACCTGGGCGGCCAAGGGCGTCACCGTCACCCAGAGCACCGACTTCCCTCGGGAGCAGGGCACCACCCTCACCGTCCGGGGCGCCACCGCCACCTTCGACCTGCGGCTGCGGGTGCCCGCGTGGGCGACGGGCGGGTTCGCCGTGTCCGTCAACGGCAGGAGGACGAAGACGACCGCGACGGCGGCGGGCGGCTACCGCTCCCTGTCGCGCACCTGGCGCGACGGCGACACCGTGCGCGTCACCGTCCCGTTCCGGCTGCGTACGGAAGCGTGCCCCGACGCCCCGGAGATCCAGACCCTGTTCTACGGCCCCGTGAACCTCGTCGCCCGCGACCGGGGCAAGGACTACCTCCGGTTCGGCCTCTACCGCGGTGCCGCGCTCTCCGGGGACCTGCTGCCGACCTTCACGCCGGTCGCCGGGAAGCCGCTCCATCTCACCCTGGAAGGCGTGGAGTTCGCACCGTTCCTCGAAGGCACCGAGGACCCGACACACGCCTACTTCCGGCGGACCGAGCCCCACGTGGTGTTCGGCGGGACCGACTCGGGCGTCGCCAACCCGAAGGGACCCGACGGCACGACGCTCCTCGACGCCGTCTGGTCGGCGGCACCCTTCGGAAGCAAGACGGCGCTCGTCCGGCACGTCCGCGCCACCGTCGACTCCTGGGTGACCGCCGGGAGGCTGACCGCGGCGGACGGGGAGAAGGCGGTGGCCACGGCGAAGAGAGCGTCCTACGTCGCCTAGTCCGCCGATGCTCTCCGCCCCCGACGAGCCGGCCGACGTCCTGCTCGCGGCGGCGGCGGGAGAGGGGCGCCGGCCGGAGACCGGTTCCGTCGGCTAGGCGGTCTCGCCCGGGGTGGTCTTGTCGTACGTGAGGAAGAGGGTGCCGCTGTCGAGGAGGACGGTGTCGGAGCGCTCGTACAGCGTGGGCTCGAAGGCGGTCTTCGCCGAGAACAGCGGCGTGCCCGAGCCCAGCGTCAGCGGGGCCAGCTTGACGACCAGACGGTCGATCTCGCCGCGCAGCGCACCGGCGAGTTCGCCGCCGCCGCACAGCCAGATGTCCTTGCCCTCCTCGCGCTTGAGCTCGCGGACCTTGGCGACGGGGTCGGTGGCGACGAGTTCGACGGCGGGGTCGGGGCTCTCGGTGAGGGTGCGGGTGAAGACGTAGTGCTTCAGGTGCGGGTAGCAGTCGGGGAAGCCGGCGTCCACGCCGACCATGTACGTCCTGCGGCCTTCGAGGATCGTGTCGAAGTGCTCCCCCTCGGCGGTGATGCCGAGCGCCTGCCTCGCCTGGGCGGGGAGGGTCTCGGGGTACGTCTGCGCGAGGTGCTGGACGTAGTCCTGGCTGACGGGCCAGAAGCCGTCGGGGCCGGTGGGGTCGGACCCGTCGGGCCCGGCGATGAATCCGTCGAGGCTGACGGCGATGAAGTAGACGAGCTTGCGCAAGTGGGCTCCTGGGGCGCGGTGGCGGCGGGTCGAGGTGAGCACGGCATTCGTTGTACTGCAACTGAAGTGGTTAGAACGTAGTACTCCACCCGGAGTGGTGTCAACGAATTTCAGCGACGACTTCGAACGAAGATCCCGCCCAGCCCCCGAGGACCCCTCGCACCCGCGCACAGAACGCCTCCACGGCGTCGAGGTCGGGCCGCTCCCCGGCCTGGAACATCGCCGCTTGAAGGGCCGGCCCCCACACGCCGCCGTGCCGGTCGATGTCACCGGTGCGGGCGGGCTGCACGACGAAGTGGAGGTGCCCCGGGACGCGCCCGGCGTGGGACCAGAGGCAGACGTACACCTGCTCGCAGTCCTCGGCGCAGGCCCGGGCCGCGCCCGCGACGCGGCGCAGCAACGGGCCGGACTCCGCCGCTTCCCCGGCGGTCAGCTCGTGCAGGCCGGTGACGTGCCGCAACGGTTTGACCACCAGGGTCCCCACCCCGAGCGGTCCCACGCAGTGTTCGACGGTCCAGTGGGCCGTGCGCAGCAGGGTGCCGCCGGGGAGGGGAGCCGTGCCGTCGGTCAGCGCGCAGGCCGGGCACCGGGTGCCGGAGGGCATGGCTAGCCGTCCAGGAGGGCCAGTTGGTCGAGTGCCTTGCGTACGCGGGCGGTGAGGTCGGCCTCGCCCACCTCGTGGTGGGCGACCGCGAACGTGCGCGACGGGGGCTTCCTCGACCACTCGAACGTGGAGCGGGCCGCGCGTCGCACGTACACGAGGGCGCCGACGACGTTCCGGTCGATCTCCGGCGGCTCCTGGTCGCCGTCCCTGCTCCCCCACGCGAACAGCCTGCGAAATCCCATGACGCGTCCCCTCCCCATGTACGTGCGGCGCAGCATAACTCCTGACCACAGCCCTCTTCGGGCGTCATGGAACACGCCGCCGGGGCGGGGAGGTGTGTCTCCCCGCCCCGGCGGCGGTGTCCTTCTCCGGCGAGCGGCCGGCGGTGGTGCTACTTCTTCGCGCCCGCCCCGGCGGTGGCGGGCTCGGCCGCCGCCTCGTCGGTCCGCGCCGGCGCGTCCCGGTCCTTGCGCGGCAGCAGCACCGCCACGAGGACCGTGCCGACGCCGAGGATCACCGCGCCGACCATGCTGGTGTGCGCCACCGCGTCGGAGAACGCGGAGCCGACCGCGTCGGCCATCTTGTGCGCGCCCTGGGCCAGTTGCTCGGCCTGCCCCTTGAGCTGGGCCGCCTGCTGCTGGGAGCCGGCGTGGGCCGCCCGCTCCGCCGTCGCGTGCGCCTTGTCGCCGATGCCCTGGGCGACCGCGTAGCCCGCGCCGACCGAGTCCTGGGCGGTGTCCAGCGTGCCGACGGGCAGCTTGGTGCCGGACGCGGCGGCCGCGTCCTCCAGCTTGGCGGAGTACGAACTGGCCAGCACCGAGCCGAGGATGGCGATGCCGAGCGAGCCGCCCAGCTCCAGGGAGGTGTCGTTGACCGCGCCGCCGACGCCCAGCTCGGCCTCCGGGAACGCCCCCATGATCGCGTCGGTGCAGGGCGAGAGCGCGAGGCCGATGGCCAGGCCGAGGACGATCAGCGGGGCCACGAAGTCCCCGTACGAGGACGTCGCGTCGACCCGGGTGAGCAGCGCGAGCGCCACCGTGCCCGCGACCATGCCCGCCGACACCGTGATCTTCATGCCGACGCGCGGGGTCAACAGGCCCGTGAGCGCCGAGCCGACGAAGACCGCGCCGGCGAGCGGCAGCATGCGCACGCCGGTCTCCAGCGGGTTGTAGCCGAGCACGAACTGGAGGTGCTGCGTGAGGTAGTAGAACGCGCCGAAGACCGCGAGGAAGAACAGTGCCACCGCGAGGTTCGAGCCGGCGAAGCGGCGGTCGAGGAAGCGGCGGACGTTCAGGATGGGGTGCGGGTGGCGCAGCTCCCAGGCGACGAAGGCCAGCAGGCCCACGCCCGCGACGACCGCCGCGGAGATCGCCTTGGCGTCCCAGCCGAAGTGCGGTCCCTGGATGATCATGTAGACGAGCGCGCCGGTCCACACGACGGAGAGCAGACCGCCGACGTAGTCGATGCGGTCGTGGTGCCCGGCCTTGGACGGCGGGATGAGCACGAAGGCGCCGACGATGGCGAGGGCGGCCACCGGCACGTTGATCAGGAAGGTGGAGGACCAGCCGTGGTCCTCCAGGAGCGCGCCCGCGACCAGCGGACCCGCGGCGATCGCGAGGCCGGCGGTGGCGGTCCACAGCACGATGGCCTTGGCCCGCTCCCCCTTGGGGAAGGTCGCCGCGAGCAGCGACAGGGTGGCCGGCATGATCATGGCCGCGCCGAGCCCCATGACGGCACGGGCCGCGATGACCCCGCCGGAGCTGTCGACGAGCGAGCCCGCGACGGCTCCGCCGCCGAAGACGACGAGGCCGAGGACGAGCGCCCCGCGCCGGCTGTACTTGTCGCCGATGGCGCCGAGCAGCAGCATCAGCGCCGCGTACGGCACGGTGTAGCCGTCGATGACCCACTGGAGGTCGGAGCTGGAGAGGCCGAGGTCCTTGGTCATGTCGGGGGCGGCGACGGTCAGCGCCGTGTTCGCCATGACGATGATCAGCAGGCTCAGGCAGAGCACCCCCAGCGCCCACCAGCGGCGCGCGTACGGCCCCTTCATCTCCTCGACCGGTTGCTTCATGACTAGAGCCACCGAAGTCTCACCCTTCCCTGCCGCTGTGCGTCTCTTGCTTTCCGGTGACCTTGCACAGCACTGTGCAATTACACACCCATGTGCAATTTACGCCATTGCACACAGCTGTGCAAAACGGCCGCGGGTCCGCCGTCGCCGGGCCGCGTGCAAAATGGAGCCCATGAGCCGAGCCGACGCCAACCGCCGCCGCATCCTGGAGGTCGCCCTCGCCGAACTCCTCCGCGATCCGGACGCGTCCATGGACCAGATCGCGCGCGCCGCAGGCGTCGTGCGCAGGACCGTGTACGGGCACTTCCCCAGCCGGGAGGCCCTGGTCGGCGCGCTCCTCGACGGCGCCGTCGAGGCGGTCGCCGCCGCCCACGCCTCCGGGCGGGCCCAGTCGGAGGACCCCGCCGCGTCCCTCGCCCACTCCATGGTCGCCGTCTGGGAGATCGCCGACGGCTACCGCCTGCTGGTCGGCCTCGCCCAGCGCAGCGTGGCGATGGAGGGCATCCGCCAGCGGCTCGCCCCGGTGCGCAAGGAGTGCGTGAACGTCCTGCGGGCGGGCCTGTCGGACGGCTCCTTCACCTCGTCCCTGCCGCCCGCCGCCCTCGCCTACGTCCACGAACAGCAGCTCTTCGGCCTGATGGAGGCCGTCAACGACGGCCTCCTCGACCCCGGGGACGCGGGCCGGGCCGCCGCGTCGACGGCCCTGCTCTCGGCGGGCGTCCCGGTGGAGCGCGCGCGGGAGATCATCGCGCGTCTGCCGTAGGCCGCGCCGCGGTTCCCGTCGCCGGTGAGTCCGCCCTCCGAGCCCCGTCCCGGGCCCGGTCGCGGACTCCTGCCGGTGGAGCCCGCGTACCGCTCTCGTTGTACAACCGGCCCGGCTGATACGTGGGTTGCACAGGTACATCAACCCGCTGCGGGACGACCCGGCCGGCCCCTTCGCCATAGCGTCTCGGCACACACACCGCGGCTTCCGCGGAAGTGCCGATGACCGGAAAGGTGAAGTGGTCCCATGTCTCGTCTCTTCTCCACCCGCACCCGACTGCGCCGCGCCGCCGTGGCGGCGGGCGCCCTGATGGCCCTGACGACGGCGGTGGGCGCGGCCCAGGCGTCCCCCGCCGCCGACCAGGGCCGGGTCAAGGCGACCGCCGCCCCGGCGGACTGTCCGAAGTACTACTTCTGCGGCTACAAGGACGCGAACTTCAAGCGCCTGGCGTTCAAGTTCAAGGACTGCTACATGCAGGAGATCCCCGACGGGCTGAACAGCGGCGGCTCCTGGTACAACAACCAGTCCGCCGGCACCAAGGCGAAGATGTACAACAAGGCCAAGCAGCTCATCTACACCACCCCGGGTGCGCCCTCGAAGGACGCGTACGGCGACTGGGGCCCCGTCTGGTACGTGGACGCCTGCTAGCTCCCCGCACCGGGGCACGCGTCACCGCCCGCCGGCAGCCCGCGTGACGGGCCCGTCGGCGGGCGGTCGCCCCGGTCACACCGTCGCCGGCTCCTTGCCGCCCTCGCTCCGCCGCTCCGGCGCCGCGGGTTCCGGGGAGCGCGGGTCGGGGCCGTCGTGGCCGTCGTAGTCGTGGTGGCCATCGTGGCCGTCGTCCACCAACGTACGCTCGTCGAAGGGGAGTTGCCCGGCGAGGACGGCCGTGACCCGCTCCTTGTCGACCTCCTTGGTCCACGTGCCGATCAGCAGCGTGGCCACCGCGTTGCCCGCGAAGTTGGTGAGGGCGCGGGCCTCGCTCATGAAGCGGTCGACGCCGATGATCAGGCCCACCCCGTCGACCAGGGCGGGCTTGTGCGACTGGAGGCCGCTCGCGAGGACCGCGATGCCCGAACCGGACACGCCCGCCGCGCCCTTGGACGCGATCATCATGAACAGCAGCAGCGAGATCTGCTCCCCGATGCCGAGCGGCTGGTCCATAGCGTCGGCGATGAAGAGGGAGGCCATGGTCAGGTAGATCATGGTGCCGTCGAGGTTGAAGGAGTAGCCGGTCGGGACGGTGATGCCGACGACCGGACGGCTGACCCCGAGGTGCTCCATCTTCGCGATGAGCCGCGGCAGCGCGGACTCCGAGGACGAGGTCGACAGGATCAGCAGGAACTCGCGGCCCAGGTACTTCAGGAGCTTGAAGAGGTTGACCCCGGCCACCAGGCGCACCAGCGTGCCGAGGACGAGCACGATGAACAGGGCGCAGGTGACGTAGAACCCGACCATGATCGTGGCGAGCGCCTTCAGCGCGTCCACGCCGGTCTCGCCGACGACGGCGGCCATCGCACCGAACGCGCCGACGGGCGCGGCCCACATGATCATGCCGAGCACGCGAAAGACCAGCTTCTGGATGTGCTCGATGCCGCGCAGCACCGGCGCGCCCGAGCGCCCCATGGCCTGCAGGGCGAAGCCCACGAGCAGCGCGACGAGCAGCGTCTGGAGCACCTCGCCCTGGGTGAAGGCGGACACCAGCGTCTTGGGGATGATGCCGAGCGCGAAGTCGACGAGGCCCTTGTCCGCCTCGTCGGCCGCGCTGTGGCCGGCACCCTTCTCGGACTCGGTGAGGTCCATGCCCGAGCCCGGGTGGAGGATGTTGCCGACGACGAGGCCGATGGCGAGCGCCACGACCGACATGGCGAGGAAGTACGCGAGCGCGAGCCCTCCCACCTTGCCGACCTTGGCGGCCTTGCGGACCGAGCCGACGCCGAGCACGATCGTGCAGAAGATGATCGGCGAGATCATCATCTTGATGAGGTTCACGAAGCCGGCGCCGACCGGCTTCAGCTCCTTGGCGAAGTCCGGCCAGATGAAGCCGACGGCGATGCCGAGCAGCACGGCGCCGATGACGGCGATGTAGAGGTAGTGCGTGCGGTCCCGCCGGGCGGGGGGTGCCATGTGCGGGTCGGCCGTGCTGGTCACGGGGCCCTCCTTGAACGACGACGTCGGCGTTGTGGTGCCCGCAGTGCGTGCGGCTCACGTCCTGGGATCCCGGCGACTATCTCCCGGCCGGTGAGGGCGGTCACCCTTGCGTTCATTTAGTTCGCACTTATACGACGGCGGGGCGACGAGGCAGACTGGCACCATGTCCCGCACTCGCCCACCCCGTCGGCGCCGCCTGCCGCGCAGCCTGGCGGGCCAGCTCTTCGCGATGCAGATCGTGCTGGTCACGGCCGTGGTCGCCGGGTGCGCGCTCTTCACCTATCTGAGCGACAAGCGCCAGGCGGAGGACGCGGCGCGCCACCAGGCGACCGCGGCGGCCCGGGCGGTCGCGGACTCTCCCTCGGTACGAGAGGCCATACGCGAGGACGACGAGCCCTCGAAGCGGCTCCAGCCGTACGCGAGCCGGGTGCAGCGGCACACGGACGTCGACTTCGTGACGATCATGGATCCGCGCGGCATCCGCTGGACGCACCCCGACGAGCGGCGCATCGGCGAGCGTTTCCTCGGCCACACGGCGCGGGCGCTGCGCGGCGAGACCTTCGCGGAGACCTACACCGGCACCCTCGGCCCCTCGGTGCGGGTGGTCACGCCGATCCGGGCGGGCGAGGCGGGCGAGGGGCGCGTCATCGGCCTGGTCTCCGCGGGCATCACCATCGAGGAGATCACCGAGAAGGCGCGCGGCCAGCTCCTCGCGCTGCTCGGTGTCGCGGCGGCCGCGCTCGTCCTCGGCGGCATCGGCACGTACGTCGTCAACGCGCGCCTGCGCCGCAGCACGCACGGCATGAACGCGGCCGAGCTGAGCCGGATGCACGACTACCACGAGGCGGCGCTGCACGCGGTGCGCGAGGGACTGCTGATGCTCGACGGGCAGCGGCGCATCGCGCTGATCAACGACGCCGGCCGGGAGCTGCTCGGCGTCCCCGGCGACACCGTGGGCCGCAATGTCGCCGAGCTGGGGCTGCCGGCGCCCCTCACGGGAGCGCTGCTGGCCTCCGAGCCCCGGGTGGACGAGCTGCATCTGACCGCCGACCGCGTGGTGGTCGTCAACACCTCCCCCGTCTCGGGCGGCGAGCGCAGGGGCACGGTCGTCACCTTGCGCGACCACACGGAACTCCAGGCGCTCACCGGCGAGTTGGACTCGGAGCGCGGCTTCACGCGGGCGCTGCGTTCGCAGGCCCACGAGGCGGCGAACCGGCTGCACACCGTCGTCTCCCTCATCGAGCTGGGCCGCGCCGAGGAGGCCGTCGACTTCGCCACCGCCGAGCTGGAACTGGCGCAGGCGCTGACCGACCAGGTGGTGGCCGCCGTCAGCGAGCCGGTCCTCGCGGCACTGCTCCTCGGCAAGGCGGCGCAGGCCAACGAGCACGGCGTGGAGCTGGTCGTCTCCGCCGACAGCAGCATCGACGACGGCATGCTCCCGGCGTCCCTGTCCTCCCGCGACCTGGTGACGGTCCTCGGCAACCTCATCGACAACGCGGTCGACGCGGCGCAGGGCTCCCCGGCCGCCCGGGTCACGGTGACGGCACGCGCCGACGGAACGGGTCTCCTGCTGCGCGTCGCGGACACGGGCCCCGGCGTCGAACCCGCCCTGCGGGAGGCGGTCTTCGAGCGGGGCTGGTCGACCAAGGCGGCGACGGGCCGCGGCCTCGGCCTCGCCCTGGTCCACCAGACGGTGACACGCAACGGCGGCACGCTGACCCTGCGGGGTTCCGCGGAGGGCGGCGCCGAATTCGAGGTGACGCTGGCGTTTGGGGCGGACGGGTGGTCCGGGGCGGACGGGGTCGCTGGGGCTGCCGTGCCGGCCGGGGGCACTGTGTCATCCGGGGCCGCCGTGTCGTCCGGGACGGACGTGCCTGCCGGGACCACTGGGGCGGCCGGGGCTGCTGGGGCGGTCGTGCCTGCCGGGGTGGCCGGGGTCGCCGTGCCTGCCGGGGCTGCCGGGACCACCGGGACCACCGGAGCTGCCGTGCCTGCCGGGGTGGCCGGGACCACCGGGACCACCGGGACCACCGGAGCTGCCGTGCCTGCCGGGGTGGCCGGGACCACCAGGGCTGCCGTGCCTGCAAGGGCGGCCGGGACTGCCAGGGCCGCTGGGGCACCCGGAGCACCCGGGCCAGCCGTGCCGCCGTCCGAGGTCGAGCTCGGCAGTCGGGGAGGTGCGGGGCGGTGATTCGCGTGCTCGTGGTCGAGGACGATCCCGTCGCGGCCGACGCCCATGTCCTGTACGTCAACCGCGTGTCCGGGTTCGAGGCCGTCGCGAGGCCCGCCCACTCCGCCGCCGAGGCCCGCCGCGTCCTCGACCGCACCCCCGTCGACCTGATCCTGCTGGACCTGCACCTGCCCGACGGGCACGGCCTCCAACTGGCCCGCTCCCTGCGCGCCGCGGGCCACCCCGCGGATGTGATCGCGGTGACCTCGGCCCGCGATCTCGCCGTGGTCCGCGAGGGCGTGTCCCTCGGCGTCGTCCAGTACGTCCTGAAGCCGTTCACCTTCGCCACCCTCCGCGACCGCCTCACCCGGTACGCGGAGTTCCGCACGGCCGCCGCCGAGGGCGAGGCGACCGGTCAGGACGAGGTGGACCGCGCGCTCGCCACGCTGCGCGCCCCGGGCCCGGCCGCGCTGCCGAAGGGCCTCAGCGGTCCCACCCTGGAACGCGTCATACGCACCCTCCGGGCCGCCCCCGAGGGCCTGACCGCCACCGCGGCCGCCCAGGCGGCGGGCCTGTCCCGCATCACCGCGCGGCGCTACCTGGAACACCTGGTCGACACCGCCCGCGCGGCCCGCAGCCCGCAGTACGGCCATGTCGGGCGCCCGGAGCTGGTGTACCGGTGGCTCACGGCGACGGAGCGGCCTCCCGCTCCGGGCGCGTCGCCGACGTAGTCCTATAACAACGTTGTCAGGTGGATGACGGGCGTCAACGCCCATCCGTGGCACGGGCATTGACCTTGCTCCGAGCGCGCCCTTACGTTCACCGGGCAGCTCCGCGTTGCACCCCGCGCTGTAGGAGGTCGTGCCCGTGCGTCCCACCACCACCCCGCTGCTGCTCACCGCCACCGCCCTGCTGGCCGCCGGCACCCTCACCGCGTGCGGCGGCGGCGCCGACGACGACCCCGACACGGTGAAGGTCTCTTTCAAGCAGTCCACGGACAACGAGATCCGGATCATGGACACGTTCCTGACGGACCTCAAGAAGCAGTTCGAGAAGGCGAACCCCGGCAAGAAGGTCGAGCTGGTGCCGATCAAGGCGCCGGACTCGGAGTACTACACGAAGCTCCAGCAGATGCTGCGCTCCCCCAAGACCGCGCCCGACCTGGTGTACGAGGACACCTTCCTCATCAACTCCGACATCACGAGCGGGTACTTGAAGCCGCTGGACCCCTATCTCGACAAGTGGGACGACTGGGACCAGTTCATCGACACGGCCAAGGCGGCGGCGAAGGCGGCCGACGGGAAGACGTACGGCGTGCCGGACGGCACGGACACGCGCGGCCTGTGGTTCAGCAGGGCGATCTTCAAGAAGGCGGGGCTGCCGCAGGACTGGCGGCCGAAGGACTGGGACGAGGTCCTCGACGCGGCCCGCACGATCAAGAAGAAGGTCCCGGGCGTCACCCCTTTGAACGTCTACACCGGGAAGCCGGCCGGCGAGGCGGCGACCATGCAGGGCTTCCAGATGCTCGCCTACGGGACGGGCGAGGACCCGCTGTACGACCCGAAGGCGAAGAAGTGGGTCACCGGCGGCAAGGGCTTCAAGGACTCCCTGAAGTTCGTGGAGACGGTCTACGACGAGAAGCTCGGCCCCGACGTCTCCGACGCCCTCGACCCCAACTTCGCGACGCGCGTGCGCGGTGAGCTGCTGCCCGAGGGCAAGCTGGGCATCGCCCTCGACGGCTCGTGGCTGCCGCAGGACTGGGGCAAGGGCGCGGGGCACGAGTGGCCCGCGTGGTCGCGGGAGCTGGGCCTGGCCCCCATGCCGACGCAGCACGGTCAGGCGCCCGGCAAGGTGAGCATGTCCGGCGGCTGGACCTGGGCCGTCCCGGCCAAGGCGAGCAACCCCGACCTGGCCTTCGCGTTCATCGAGACGATGCAGACCAAGGCCAACGCCAAGAAGTGGTACGTCGCCAACTCGGGCATCGCGGTCCGCGAGGACGTCGCGAACGACCCCTCGTACGTGAAGGCGCAGCCCGGCATCAAGTTCTTCACCGACCTGGTCGCCACGACGCACTACCGGCCCGCGTATCCCGCGTACCCGAAGGTCTCGACCGCGATCCAGGAGGCGATGGAGTCGGTGACGACGGGCGACAGCTCGGTGGAGGAGGCGGCGAACGGCTACGACGAGGAGGTCGAGTCGGCGACGGACGGCGAGGTCATCGAGAAGTAGCGCCGCCCCCCGCCCGCCCCGACGCCGGGCCGCCCCGAGGCCGGGCCGCCCTGACGCCCGCCGTCCGGGCACCCGGCTGCGGGGCACCCGGCCGGTACGCCGGCACAGAGAACCGTGCCGCCCACCCCGGCGAACGGGTCACCGGTGCCGGCACCGCACGCCATCCCTCCCGTGACCGCCCGCCACCGGTACCAGAGAGCGAGTGCCCGTACATGACCACCGTGCCCCCCGCTCCCCCCGGTGGCGTCGCCAAGACGGCGCCGGGGCCGGACGCGCCACCACCACCGCCGCCGCCCGCCCGCCGCACAGGCGCCCGTACCCGGCGGGGCCTGCTCAGGGCCCTGCCCGTCTCCCCCGCCGTCGTCCTGCTCGCCCTGTTCCTCGCGGGGCCGATCGCGTACTGCGCGTACATCGCCTTCACCGACCTCCAGCTGACCGGCCAGGCCGAGTCGAGCTTCGTGGGGTTCGACAACTTCCGGGAGGCGTTCGGCGACGAACGGTTCCTCAACGCGGTCTGGCTCACCCTCGTCTTCACGGTCCTGTCCTCCCTCATCGGCCAGAACACGCTGGGCCTTGCCCTCGCCTCCCTCATGCAGCGCGCGTCGAAGCCGGTCCGCACCCTCACGGGCGCGATCGTCGTCACGGCCTGGGTGCTGCCGGAGGTCGTCGCGGGCTTCCTCCTCTACGCCTTCTTCCGCCGCGAGGGCACCCTCAACGCCGTCCTGGACTTCCTCCATCTGCCGTCCCAGAACTGGCTGTTCACCCTGCCGATCCTCGCCGTCTCGTTCGCGAACGTATGGCGCGGGACGGCCTTCTCGATGCTGGTCTACTCCGCCGCCCTCAACGAGATCCCCCAGGAGATCACCGAGGCCGCGCAGATGGACGGCGCGAGCGGCTGGCGCCGCATGTGGCACATCACGCTGCCGATGATCCGCCGCTCGATCGGCACGAACCTCATGCTCAACACCCTCCAGACGCTCTCCGTGTTCGGTCTGATCTGGGTGATGACACGCGGCGGCCCGGGAAACCGCAGCCAGACCCTGCCGCTGTTCATGTACGAGCAGGCCTTCCAGAAGAGCATGATCGGGTACGGCACGGCGGTGGCCCTGCTCCTGCTCCTGGTCGGCTCGCTGTTCTCCCTCGTCTACATGCGCCTGTTGCGTACGGAGGTCTGAGTGGCCCTCACCAAGCGTGCGAGCACCGCGCGTTCGCGGCGCAGGAAGCACCGTCTCGCGGCCGACGCGGGCCTGCTGGTCGTGGCGGCGGCGTTCGTGCTGCCCCTCGCCTGGGTGGTCCTGTCCTCCTTCGACCCGGAGGCGGACCTGCGGGTACGCCTCCCCGACGGCCTCACCCTGGAAAACTACGACAAGGTCCTGACCCCCGAGATCACCTTCACGCCACTCCTCAACAGCCTCCTCCTGTGCGGGGGCGGCACGCTGCTCACGGTGGTCTGCGCGGCCCTCGCCGCCTATCCCCTCTCCCGCTACCGCTCCCGCCTGAACCGCCCCTTCATGCTGACGGTCCTCTTCGCGACGAGCCTGCCGATCACCGCGATCATGGTCCCGGTGTACGCGTTGTTCGTCCAGGTCGACCTGATCGACACGATGCAGGGCACGATCTTCTTCTTCGCCGCGTCCCAACTCCCCTTCGCCATCTGGCTGATGAAGAACTTCATGGACGGCGTCCCCAAGGAACTGGAGGAGGCGGCGTGGACGGACGGCGCCTCGTCCCTCCAGTCCCTGCTGCGGATCGTCCTCCCCCTGATGGGCCCCGGGGTGGCGGTCGTGACGGTCTTCTCGTTCGTCATGATGTGGGGCAACTTCTTCGTCCCCTTCATGCTCCTGCTCACCCCCGAGCAGATGCCGGCGTCGGTCAGCATCAACGACTTCTTCGGCAACAAGGGGACGGTCGTCTACGGCCAGCTGGCCGCGTTCTCCGTCCTCTACTCGACCCCGGTGATCCTCTTGTACGTCCTCGTCTCGCGCCGCCTGGGCGGGGGCTTCGCGCTGGGCGGGGCGGTGAAGGGCTGAGGGCGGGCACAGAACTGTGACATCCCTTCGCTCCGATACGTCCCTCGCGCCCCATTCGTGACGGCACATCTCCCTGGTATAGGGCCCCGCCTCGCACTAGCGTGCTGAGCCCGCACCCCCCTCCCCCACCTGCCAGGAGCCGACAGTGAACCGCCCCTTCCGCCTCGCGACGGCCGCGCTCACCGCGACCGCGGCCCTGCTGCTGACTTCCTGCGGCGGCGACGAGAAGCCCTCCGGGGACGACGACAAGATCGCCGGGGCGGAGCAGGGGGGCGAGAAGAAGTCCACGCCCCCGAGCGAGCCCGCGGACGCGACGGCGAAGCGGCCGGAGATCGAGCTGCCCGCGGATCTGACGTACGAGTTCGAGTGGGCCAGGACGGGCGACAAGAACAAGGACGCGGTGCTGGCCGACACCGAGCAGTACGTGAAGGCCGTCGACATGGCCATCGCCGAGCAGGACCCGCTGCACAAGGCCTACCGCTTCTACTCCGAGGGCGACGCGGCGGCCGGCAGCCAGAAGTTCGTCGAGGAGTACGTCGAGTACAAGGACCGGATCACCGGCGTGAAGCGTTTCTACAACGCGCGGGTGGACGTGACGGGCGGCAGGACGGCAGGCCTCGTCTACTGCGAGGACCAGCGCAAGGCGCACAACAAGAGCCTCAAGACGGGGAAAACCGCCAAGGCCGCCGCGCCTTCCAGGGACGACTTCGTGCTCTACAGCAGCCGACTGCACAGGAACGATCAAGGCGTCTGGATCACCGAGACGACCACATCCGACCGGGGGAACGCCACATGCCAGCCGTGAGAAGGACACCGCTCATAGCCGCCGGGGCCATGGTGCTGGCCGCGGCGCTGCTCCTGCCGGGACCCGCGTCGGCGCGCACGGGCCACGGCGGCACCACCAACGGCAGCGCCCAGGGCCCCACCGAGGACGGTGGTGACGGCACACTGACGGCCACCGCCGGCGGCATCAGTTACGACGAGTCCAAGAACGGTTCCGGACCCAGGTCCGGGACCATCGCCCCGACGGGCGACTACAGCCCGCCCCCCTGCTGGTACGGGCCGGCCTACACGCCCGCGCAGTTCAAGAAGGAGCGCGAGGCGGTCTGGGCGGTGGACTCCACCGGCCACTCGTGGGACCTGGAGCAGCGCAAGCGGTACGTCGAGGGCGGCCCGTACAAGAACTTCAACCTCGACAAGGCCGGCAAGGGCTACTGGTGGACGGGCTTCCCCAACAAGACGTACCCGCCCGGCTGGGACAAGTGCAACAAGGAGACCTTCTGGGTCGACGAGAACGAACCGCCCCCCGCCGGCCTCCCCACCATCGACCCGGAGCTCCTGGCGAAGCTGGCCTACGCGAGGATCCGCGTCCCCGGCACCAAGGTGTCCCTGGCCCCAAAGGCCGGGACGAAGGTGAACCTGCCGACGTGGGCGTGGCTGGACGGCACCGAGTTCAAGCCGGTGTCGGTGACGGCCCGGGTCCAGGTGCTCAACATCCAGGCCACGACCACCGCCGAACCCGTCTCCCTCAGGATCGACCCCGGCACACCGGACGCGGAGACCTATCCCGCGTCCGGCGTCTGCGACCTCGTGGGCAACAGGATCGGCACCCCGTACGCCAAGGGCAGGGCCGAGGAGACCCCGCCCTGCGGTGTGAAGTACCTGCGGTCGTCGGGGGACGGTTCGTACCCGTTGAAGGCGACGGTCACCTGGAAGATCCGCTGGACGGGGACGGGCATGGACGGTGAACGACCGCTCCCGGACGGCGAGTTCGGCGCGGAGCAGGACGTGGTCGTCCAGGAGATCCAGTCCGTCAACCGGTAGGGGGAACGGCCGCCGTTAGGATCATCGGCGTCGAAGGGGGAACGCCGTGCGGGGACGGTTGCTGAACGGCCGGTACGAGCTGCTCGCGCCGATCGGCGCGGGCGGCATGGGCCAGGTCTGGCGGGCCCGGGACCGGAGCCTGAACCGCGAGGTGGCGGTCAAGCTCCTCGTGCCGTCCGCGTCGGCGGACGCAGGCGAGCGGGCGCAGCTCCTGGCCCGTTTCCGCCAGGAGGCCCGCGCCGCCGCCGCCCTGGACAGCCCGTACATCGTCGCCGTGCACGACCACGGCGCGGACGGCGACGGCACCCCGTACCTGGTGATGGCCCTGGTGCAGGGCCGCTCGCTCGACCAGATCCTGCGCGAACGCGTGCGCGTACCGGTGGCGGAGGCACTGCGCTGGGCGGCGGACGTGTGCCGCGCCCTGGACGTGGCGCACACGGCGGGCGTCGTGCACCGCGACATCAAGCCCGGCAATGTGATGGTCGCGCGGGACGGCACGGCGAAGGTCGTGGACTTCGGCATCGCGACGTTCGTCGAGCGGGCGGCGGGCGACTCGCGCCTGACGCACACGGGGCAGCTGCCGTTCGGCAGCGTGCCGTATCTGGCGCCGGAGCGGTTCCGCCAGGAGGCGGGCGACGGCCGCACCGACCTGTACGCGCTCGGCTGCGTGCTCTACGAACTCCTTGTCGGCGGGCCCCCGTTCACCGGGACTGCGGCCGGTGTGATGTACCAGCACGTCAACGACGCGCCGCCGCGTCCGAGCGCGGCGCGCCCCGAGGTGACGCGGCCCGTGGAGCGCCTCGTCCTCGACCTCCTCGCCAAGGACCCCGATGACCGCCCGGCGGACGCGGCGACGACGCTCGACCGGATCCTGGCGGCGGCGCGGTCGCTGCCGCCGGACGCGGAGGCGGCCTCGGAGAAGGCACCGGCACGGGAGAGCGGCCCGGAGGGTGCCGGGTCACCCGCCCACGCCGACGCGGCGCCGTCGGGTCTGGTGCCGTTCGACGAGGCGTCGTCATCTCCCGCTGACGCGCGGCCACCGACCTCGGACGCCGCCGAAGGCGGGCCCTCCGCGCCCTGGGACTCGGTCCCTACGTCGTCCTCGCCCCGAACCCCGACCGTGCGGGTCCAGGACCCGGGCCCGCGACCGGCGGCGCCGCCCTCACTCGCGACCGCGCACACCCGGCCCGCGCTCCCTCGCGCGCAGCGGTCCGCCTCCCTCGGGAAGACCTCCACCCCGCTCGGGCAGACCACCGTCCCCCTCGCGCCCGGCCCCGGCCGCCGCTCCCGCAGGCGTCTGCTGCTCACTTCGGCCCTGATCCTCGCGGTCGGCATCCCCGTGGGCTTCGGCGTGCAGGCCCTCACCGCGTCGGACGCCGGTTCGACGCCGGGGACGCCCTCGGGCGCCGACGGCAAAGAGACGGTCCTTGAAATCGGCGTCGCCCACAGCTACCGGCACGTGGGCAATCCCCGGGGAACCGACGCGGGCCCGGACCCGGACCCGGACTCGTACGAGAAGGCGGAGTTGGACGCCTTCAGGACCCAGCAGCTGCGTACGGTCAAGTCGGCCCTCACCGAGACCCTCGGCGCCGAGGAGGCCGCGCGTTTCCGTGTCGTGCCGGTGACGGCGGACCCGGACACCACCGCGCGCGAGCTGCTCGCCGGCCACCCGGGCATGCTCGCCGTCGTCGGCGACACCGCGGACTTCGCCTGGGTGCACGACACGGACGAGGCGTTCCTGCCGGAGATCAGCACGTGCGCGGAGTACGCCCATGCCGACGGGGCGTTCGCGATCCCGGCGGACGAGGCCCGCCAGGGCGAGGCGATGGCCCGCTATCTGCGCGCGGAGACGACGGCGCGCCGGGTGCTCGTGGCGCAGGACGAGCTGTGGGCGGACCGCGAGGACGGCATCGGCACCGCGCTGCGCAGGGGCGGGCTCACCATGAAGGCGCTGGACGTCGAGCCCGGCAAGGTGAAGGCGGCGCGTATCCCCGCCGTGGTCGCGGCGGCGCGGGCGGACGCGGTCGTGGTGCCCACCGGTACGCGGGCCGACGTCTGGGCCAAGGCGCTGCGGGCCGACGGCTTCAAGGGCCCCGTCCTCACGCAGGCCGACCCGGAAGGCACCTGTGCCGACTCCGAGGACCGGGCCAGGGCCGAGGCGCGGGACAAGGACGTCCCGGCCGGCGTCCTGCGCACCCGCAACTACACGGGCGAACCGGACGACAACCTCCCCGCGCGGGGCAACCAGGAGCTGTACGACGGCGCCACGGCGCTGGCCGCGGCCCTCGAAAAGCTCCCGCCCGCCGACACCTCGGCCACCTCGGCCGTGTCGCTGCGCCACACCCTGGACCGCGAGATCCAGCGCGTCTCCGTGAACGGTGTCCTCGACGACGTCTCCTTCGAGAAGCGCCGCTCGGCACGGCAGCGCCCGGTGTGGTTCGACCGCCGCGAGGGAGCCGAGTGGGCCGAACTCGGCAAGGTGGACGCGGGCTTCGAACCGACGCGCCGGTGACGGTGCCCGCACGGCGTCCCGCCCCGAGCTTCACGACCGCACTCGCATTCGATAGTTTCGTCCGAGCGTGTGGTTGCTGAAGTCGCGGCAGGTACGGGGGACGTCACGTGGGGGGCCATCGACCGAAGGACTGGCATGTCCTGGATCTGGAGAAGGATCCGACGCCGGGTGATCCGCACCGGGTGCGCAAGCTGGCCAAGGACCTGCACGACTTCTCCGACGACGTCGGCAGGGTGCTGCG
>NZ_JBEXWC010000044.1:0-34141 GCF_040629635.1 Streptomyces sp. NPDC005898
AGATCTGGAAGCCCGGTAACGGGTGGAGGTGACTGGTACTAATAGGCCGAGGGCTTGTCCTCAGTTGCTCGCGTCCACTGTGTTGGTTCTGAAACAACGAACAGTTGTGTCGGCTGAACAGCGTCACTATCTAAATTGAAAAGTGTGCTTGTTCGCTGCCCTGTTTGAGATCCTGCGTCTTCGTAGGATATTTCATAGGGTTTCGGTGGTCATAGCGTGAGGGAAACGCCCGGTTACATTCCGAACCCGGAAGCTAAGCCTCAAAGCGCCGATGGTACTGCAGGGGGGACCCTGTGGGAGAGTAGGACGCCGCCGAACAATCTTTGGAGGACCCCTGGTCCCAGCGTCCAACGCTGGGACCAGGGGTCCTTTTGTTTTGTCGAAGCGCGCCGGCACCCCGGCTGCGCGAGAATGACTGCGGTACCGAAGACTAGGAGTCACCGATGTCCACCAACTCTCCCGACGAGCGACCGGGGCGCGACCAGCGCGGCCGGGACGGTGGCGACCCGGGCGGATACCGCGGGGCTCCACGGCGGGACGACCGCGGTGGCGACCGTGGTGGCTTCCGCCGCGATGACCGTCGCGACGACAACCGTGGCGGCGGTGGCTTCCGTGGCCGCGACGACCGGCGTGACGATCGCCGTGAGGGCGACCGGGATCGTGGCGCGCGTCCGCCCTTCCGCCGCGACGAGCGGCCCAGCGGGCCCCGTCGCGACGACAACCGTGGTGGTGGCGGTGGCTTCCGCCGTGACGAGCGGCGTGACGGCGACCGTCCCGCCTTCCGTCGCGACGACCGGCGTGACGACAGCCGTGCTGGGGAGCGCCCCGACCGGGGTGGTTTCCGCCGGGACGACAATCGTGGCGGCGACAACCGTGGCGGCGGCTTCCGTGGCCGCGACGAGCGGCCCAGCGGCCCCCGCCGCGACGACAACCGTGGTGGCGACAACCGTGGCGGTGGCTTCCGCCGTGACGGTGACCGTCCCGCCTTCCGTCGCGATGACCGCCGTGATGACCGTCGGGACAACGACCGTGGCGGCGACCGCGGTGGCTTCCGTCGCGATGACCGTCGCGACGACAACCGTGGCGGCGGCTACCGCGGCCGTGACGAGCGTGACAGCGGAGGGCGTCCGCCGTTCCGCCGTGACGACCGGCCGACGAGTGGGCCCCGGCGCGATGACCGCCGGGACGACAACCGTGGCGGCGGTGGCTTCCGCCGCGACGGTGACCGTCCGGCCTTCCGGCGCGACGACCGGCCCAGCGGGCCCCGCCGCGATGACAACCGTCGCGACGACACCCGTGGTGGCGACAACCGTGGCGGTGGTGGCTTCCGCCGTGACGGCGACCGTCCCGCCTTCCGCCGTGACGACCGGCGTGACGGTGACCGTCCGGCCTTCCGTCGCGACGACCGCCGTGATGACCGTCGGGACAACGACCGCGGCGGCGACCGTCCGGCCTTCCGCCGTGACGACCGCCGTGACGACCGTCGCGACGACACCCGTGGCGGTGGCTTCCGCAGGGACGACAACCGGGGCGGCGGCGGTTTCCGCGGCCGCGACGACCGTGCGCCGCGGCGGGACGACAACCGTGGCGGCGGACGCCCGGGCGGCTTCCACGGGCGGGACGACCGCCGGGATGACCGCCGCGACGACCGTCGGGACGGCGACCGCGGCGGGTACCGCGGCGGGCGTGACGACCGCGACCGTGATCGCGAGCCCATCAGGCGGCTGCCCATCCCCGACGACGTCACCGGGCACGAGATCGACAAGGACGTCCAGCAGGAGCTGCAGAGCCTCCCGAAGGGCCTTGCCGAGGACGTCGCCAGAAACCTGGTGATGGTCGCCAAGCTCATCGACGAGGAGCCCGAGCAGGCGTACGCCTACTCCAAGATCGCCCTGCGGCTGGCCTCCCGGGTCGCGGCCGTGCGCGAGGCCGCCGGCTTCGCCGCGTACGCGAACCAGAAGTACAGCGAGGCGCTCGCGGAGTTCCGGGCCGCGCGCCGGATGACCGGCAGCGTCGAGCTGTGGCCCGTCATGGCGGACTGCGAGCGCGGGCTGGGCCGGCCCGAGAAGGCGCTGGAGATGGCCGGCGCGCCCGAGGTGCACAAGCTCGACAAGGCGGGACAGGTCGAGATGCGGCTCGTCGCCGCCGGGGCCCGCCGTGACATGGACCAGATCGACGCGGCCATCGTCACCCTGCAGAGCCCCGAGCTGGCCTCGAACTCCGTGCAGCCCTGGACCGCGCGGCTGCGCTACGCGTACGCCGACGCACTGCTGGCCGCCGGCCGCGAGGACGAGGCGCGGGAGTGGTTCGCGAAGGTCATCGAGTCCGACAAGGACGGCAGCACCGACGCGTCGGACCGCCTCGCCGAGCTGGACGGCGTCGAGTTCGTGGACGCTCTCGGTGACGACGAGACCCACGACGACGCTCCCGTGGCCAGGGAAGAGCCGGCGGACGACGAGGACTGAGGTCCGCGCCGCCCTGACCGGTGACTGAAACGCAGACGGGCGGGACTCCCCAAGGGGGGTCCCGCCCGTTTTCGTATGCCCGGAGCCGGAGCCGGAGCCGGAGTCGGAGCCGGAGTCGGAACCGGAGTCAGAAGGCGAGGGCGCGCAGGACCAGGCCCGTGGCCGGTTTCGGGCCGAACGACGTGGACTTGCGGGGCATCGTGACGCCCTGACGGGCCAGCTCGCGGACGACCTCCTCGCGCACCGGGTGCATGAGGACCGCCGTCCCGCCGTCGCGCTCGGCCTTCTCGACGGTCGCCGCGGTGTCATGGATATAGGCGATGTGCTCGGGGGCGTCCGGGATCCGCCAGACGTGGTCCAGCAAAGTGGCGTGCAGGACCGTCGCGTCCAGGGTGCGCCAGGCCTGCGGATAGTCGCCGGGGATCGTACGGTCCAGGAGCTCCGGGGACGGGCTGTCGACGAGGTGGAAGGCGCCGTCGCCCGCGAGGACGAAGGCGTTCCCCTTGGCGGCGGCCCGCGACAGGGCGTCGAGCGCCTGGTCGAGGGAGCCCTCGACGGTGCGCACGCGGAAGGAGTCCCCGAGCGCGGCCAGGGCCTCGGGCACCGGCAGCCGGTGGAGGTAGCGGTGGATGGCACGGACGCGCAGGGGATAGCGGGCGGTGTCCACGAGGAGGACCAGGCCGTAGTCCCAAGCGCTGGGCGAGGGGTGCTCGGCCCGCAGCCGCAGATTGGTCGCCCAGCGGTGATGCCCGTCGGCGATGAGCGCCTGGTGGGAGGCCAGATCTGACTGGATCTCGGCGATCTCCGCGGGATCCGTGACGGACCACAGGCGGTGCCGGAATCCGTCCTCGGTGGTCGTCGCGAGGAGCGGCTCGCGCTCGGCCGTGCGTTCGATGGCCGCTATCGCGCCGGTGGCCCCGTCGCCGCTGTCGCTGCGGTAGGTCAGCAGGAGCGGTTCGAGGTTGGCGCGGGTCGCCCGCATGAGGGCGGCGCGGTCCTCGACGACGTGGGGCATGACGTCCTCGTGGGGGAGGACGACGCCGTCCGCGGCCTCGGAGAGGCGGAGCGCGCCGATGAGGCCGCGCTGGAGGATCTCGCCGTCCCGCTGTTCGTACACGTACAGGCTCGGCTCGTCGTCGGGCGCGAGGATGCCCTCGTCGAGCCAGCCGCGCAGGGTGTCCGCCGCCTGCTGGTTGCGGGCCGCCGGTGTGGTGGCCTGCGGGAGGATCAGCCGGACGATGTTGTGCGGGTCGGCGGACTCCAGGTGGAGCAGGCCGTCGGGGCGCACGACCACGTCGTACGGGGGTGAGGTCACCGCGGCCAGACTGCCGACCTGTTCGGGGACGTAGCGCACGCCCCGGAACGGGATCAGGTCGAGGCCCGCTGCGTCCGTGTGACCCGCTGTGTTCATTGGGGCATCGTATGTGTGTCAGTGGCATGAGCGATGATCGGGGGAGTGGTATCGAGCGAGGAGCGATGTGTAATGAGCCAGAGTGCAGGCCCGGGCGCGGGCGGGGGCGTAAGGACACGGCCCGACGGCAGCAGCCGGGCGCTGAGCGAGGCCTATGACACGGCGCTGCTCGACCTGGACGGGGTGGTGTACGCGGGCGGTCATGCCATCGCCCACGCCGTCGAGTCCCTCGGCAGCGCGCGCGAGGGCGGGATGCACCTCGCGTACGTCACGAACAACGCGCTGCGTACGCCGGACGCGGTGGCGGAGCACCTGACGGAGCTGGGCATCGCGACCGGGGCGTCGGACGTCATCACCTCGGCGCAGGCCGTCGCCCGGCTGGTGAGCGAGCAAGTGCCCGAGGGCGCGCGGGTGTTGGTGATCGGCGGCGAGGGGCTGCGGGTCGCGCTGCGGGAGCGGGGGCTGCGGCCGGTCGAGTCGGCGGACGACGATCCGGTGGCGGTCGTGCAGGGCTACGGCGGGCCCGACCTGGCGTGGGGGCGTTTCGCCGAGGCCAGTTACGCGATCGCGGCCGGTCTGCCGTGGTTCGCGTCGAACACCGACCTGACGATCCCGAGCGCGCGGGGCATCGCGCCCGGCAACGGCGCGGCGGTCGAGGTCGTCCGCATCGCCACGGGCGCCGAGCCGCAGGTGGCGGGCAAGCCGCTGCCGCCGATGCACCGGGAGACGATCCTGCGCACGGGGGCGAAGCGGCCGCTGGTCGTGGGCGACCGGCTGGACACGGACATCGAGGGGGCCTTCCACGGCGAGGTGGACTCCCTGCTGGTGCTCACGGGCGTCACGGACGGCGCGCAGCTGCTCGCCGCCCGGCCGGAGCACCGGCCGACGTACGTGGACGCCGATCTGCGCGGGATGCTCACCGGGCAGCCCGAAGTCTCCTCGGACGAGGGTGGTTTCGGCTGCGGCGGGTGGACGGCGTCGGTGCGCGGCGGCGAGCTGACGCTGGACGGCGAGGGCGAGCCCATGGACGGTCTGCGGGCCCTGTGCGCGGCCGCCTGGACGCAGGCGGGGGACGGCGCCTGCGAGGCGGACGGCAGCAAGGCCCTGGCGCGGCTGGGCCTGTGACGACGGGGGCTTAGGGTCTCCGGGGTCCTTACGGGGCCTCGTCGCGGGCGATCAGCTCGTCCGTGGTCGTGTCCTTGCGCCAGTAGCCGGAGAACGCCACCCGCTTGCGGTCGAAACCGCGTTCGCCGACGAGGTGACGGCGTACGGCCTTGACGGTCGCGGACTCGCCGGCGATCCAGGCGTAGGGCGTGCCCTCGGGGAGGTCCGCGCCGCGGACCGCGTCCGTGGTGGCGCCCTCCCGGGTGAGCCAGTGGATCTCGGCGTCGGCCCGGGTGGGCAGGGGCTGCTGTTCGGCGAGGTCGTGGACCTCGATCCACACGCGCGCCGGCAGCCCGGCCGGGAGTGTCTCGAGGATGCCCGCGACGGCCGGGAGCGCCGATTCGTCGGCGGTGAGCAGCAGCCAGTCGGTGTCATGCGGCGGCCGGAAGTCGTAGGCGGCGTTCTCCGCGTCGGTCGGGGCGAGCACGCCGATGCGGGCCCCGGGCCGTGCCGTCCGCGCCCAAGCGGTGGCCGGGCCGTCGGCGGGCGAGGGCTCGGCGCGGTGCACGGCGAAGTCGACGACCAACTCGCCTGTGTCGCGGCGCAGGTCGCGGGTCGTGTACGTCCGCATGATGCCCCGCACCGACGGGTCGAGGGCGCACCACGCCGCGTACCACTGGACCGGGTCGCCGCCGGAGGTGTCCGGCATGACCGGGGCGTCCTGGCCCGGCTGCGGCAGGAAGATCTTGATGCGCTGGTCCCGGCCGGCCGAGGCCATCCGCGCGAGATCCGGGCCGCCGAGAACCACGCGGATCATGGCGGGGGTGAGGTGTTCGGTGCGCAGGACCTCGACGTCGAAGTACCGGTAGGGGGAGTCGGTCACGGCCTGAGCCGCTTCGACGTCACCGCCGCGGCGGCGGGTCGGCGAGGGGGAGGGGCTGGTGGACATGGTGGCGCTTCTCTCGTCGAAGTCCAGTGCGAGGGTAGGCTAACCTAACCTGGTGTTGGTCGACAGTCCCCCAGAACCCCGCGCGGAGACCGCTCCCGCGCCGCCGAAACACCGCACACTGCGCAGCGTCGGGCTGCTCGTCTCGGTGGCCGTCCTCCTGCTCGTCTTTCTGACGAGCATCGCGGTCGGCGCCAAATCCATGCCCCTGGACCAGGTCTGGCACGGGCTGTTCCACGACTCGGGGACGTACGGCGACGTCGTCGTCGGCGAGCGGTTGTCGCGCAGCCTGCTCGGGCTGCTCGCCGGTGTCGCGCTCGGACTCTCCGGCGCCGTGCTGCAGGCGCTCACCCGCAACCCGCTGGCCGACCCCGGACTGCTCGGCATCAACCTCGGCGCGTCGTCGGCGGTCGTCAGCGCGATCAGCTTCTTCGGCGTCACCTCGCTGAGCGGCTATGTGTGGTTCGCCTTCCTCGGGGCGTCGCTCGTCGGCGTCCTGCTCTACGTCCTCGGCGGCGCGCGCGGCGCGACACCCGTGCGGCTCGCGCTCGCCGGCACCGCGATCAGCGCCGCGCTCTACGGCTATCTCCAGGCCGTCATGATCATGGACGGGGCCGCGCTCAACAAGATGCGGTTCTGGACGGTCGGGTCGCTGGCCTCCGCCACCATGGACACCATCCAGCAGGTGCTGCCCTTCCTCGCGGTCGGCACCGTGCTCGCCCTCGGCCTCGCCCGGCCGCTCAACGCCATGGCCATGGGCGACGACACCGCCCGCGCGCTCGGCGCCCACCTCACGCGCACCCGCGCCCTGTCGATGGCGGCGGCGACGCTGCTGTGCGGGGCCGCGACCGCCGCCTGCGGGCCCATCATGTTCGTCGGCCTGATGGTGCCGCACATCGTGCGCTCCTTCACCGGCCCCGACATGCGCTGGATCCTGCCGTACGCGGCCGTCCTCTCGCCGGTGCTGCTGCTCGGCGCGGACGTCGTCGGGCGGGTCGTGGCGCGGCCCTCGGAACTCCAGGTGGGCATCGTGACCGCGGTCATCGGCGCGCCCGTCTTCATCTTTCTCGTACGGCGGCGGAAGGTGGCCCAGCTGTGAAGGCGATACGCACCAACGGCGGCCTCTCCGTGCGCCTCGACGTCCGCACGGCCGTGGTCTGCGCCCTGCTCCTGGTCGCCGCGCTCACCGCGAGCGTCGTCCTGATCGGCACCGGCGACTTCGCGATCCCGGCCGCCGACGTCATCCGCACACTGCTCGGGAACGGCGACGCGGGGCAGGAGTTCATCGTCAACGACCTGCGGCTCCCGCGGGTCCTCGTCGGGCTCCTGGTGGGCGCCGCCCTCGGGCTCGGCGGCGCGCTCTTCCAGTCCATCGCCCGCAACCCGCTGGGCAGTCCGGACGTGCTCGGCCTGGGTCAGGGGGCGACCGCCGGGGCGCTCACCATGATCGTCCTCTTCAAGGGCAGCGCGGTCGAGGTCGCGGGCGGCGCGCTCGTCGGCGGCCTCGTCACCGGCGTCGCCATCTATCTGCTCGCCTGGAAGCGCGGGGTGCACGGCTACCGGCTCGTGCTCGTCGGCATCGGCGTCTCCGCCTTCATCACGGCCGTCAACGGCTATCTGCTGACCAAGGCGGACTTCGTCGACGCCGCCCGCGCCGTGGTCTGGATGACCGGCTCCCTCAACGGCCGCGACTGGCAGCAGGTCTGGCCGCTGCTCGTGCTCTGCGCCGCCCTCGTGCCGCTCGTCCTGGTGTACGGGCGCCCGCTGCGGATGCTGGAGATGGGTGACGACGTCGCCGGCGCGCTCGGCGTACCCGTCGAACGCACCCGTGCCGTGCTGCTCACCGCCTCCGTGCTGCTCACCGCGGCCGCGACCGCCGCCGCCGGGCCGGTCAGCTTCGTCGCCCTCACCGCGCCCCAGCTGGCCCGGCGCCTGACGCGCTCGCCGGGACCGAACCTCATGCCGTCGATGTTCATGGGCGCCGCTCTCCTGGTCGTCGCGGACCTGGCCTCGCAGCGGGCCTTCGGCGCGGACCAGCTGCCCGTCGGCGTCGTCACCGGCGTCCTCGGCGGCGTCTACCTGCTGTGGCTGCTCGTCACCCAGCGCAAGGCGGGCCGGATATGAGACCCCGCCGCGACCTTCTGTTGCCCACGACTGCGTACCACCCCCCGACCAGGAGCGTGCTGCTGTGAACCGGCTCATCGCCGACGACGTCACCCTCGGCTACGACCAGCGCGTCATCGCGGAGAAGCTGTCCGTCGAGATCCCCGACCACTCCTTCACCGTGATCGTGGGCCCCAACGCCTGCGGCAAGTCCACGCTCCTGCGCGCCCTGTCCCGGATGCTCAAGCCCTCCGCCGGACGCGTGCTGCTCGACGGGAACACCATCCACTCGATGCCCGCGAAGAAGGTCGCCAAGACCCTCGGCCTGCTGCCGCAGTCGTCCATCGCGCCCGACGGCATCACCGTCGGCGACCTCGTCGCGCGCGGCCGTTATCCCCACCAGGGACTCCTGCGCCAGTGGTCGCCGGAGGACGAGCGGATCGTGGCGGAGTCGATGGAGGCCACGGGCGTACGCGAACTCGCCGACCGCTACGTGGACGAGCTGTCCGGCGGGCAGCGCCAGCGCGTGTGGATCGCGATGGCGCTCGCCCAGCAGACCCCGCTGCTGCTCCTCGACGAGCCGACGACGTTCCTCGACATCCAGCACCAGCTCGACGTCCTCGACCTGTGCGCCGAACTCCATGAGAAGCAGGGCCGCACCCTCGTCGCCGTCCTGCACGACCTCAACCACGCGGCGCGCTACGCCACGCACCTCATCGCCCTGCGTGACGGCGCGGTGCTCGCCGAGGGCGCGCCGTCGGACATCGTCACCGCCGAGTTGGTCGAGCAGACGTTCGGCATCAAGTGTCGGATCATCGAGGACCCGGAGAGCGGGACGCCGCTGGTGATCCCGGCCGCCCGCGCGGGACGGCGCACGCCGGCTACAGCAACGATCTGAGCCTGAGCAGGTCCCGGAAGCCCGCCTCCAGCCTGACCCGGCCACCGGCCCAGGCCTTCGCGAAGTTCAGCTCGCCGGCCACCAGCGCCACCAGGTCGTCCCCGGTCATCGAAAGGCGGATCTCCGCCTTGTCGCGGGGCGGGCCGGGGTGGCTGTCGAGCACCGTGATCCGGCCGTTCTCGAGCCGGCCCACGAAGGTGACGTCGAGGTCGGTGACGCGGCAGCTCAGCGAGCGGTTCAGGGCAGCGGCGCCGCGCACGTCGCCGTCGGCGGACGCGAGAGTGTCCGAGAGTCTGTCGAGTGCCGCGCGGCACTCCGCCATGGTCGCCATCGTGATCGACGGTACCGCAGCCCTTCGGGGTAGCGTCGTGGCATGAGCGACTCTCACGCGGGCCCCGGAGCAGGGGAGGCGGTGGAGCCGGACCCTCGGGTTCCGGACGAACCGTCGTACGACCCCGCCGCCCCCGCGCCTCTCGGCGTCGAGCGCACCCCCACCGGCAACGCCGACGTGGACCCGCTCCTGGCCCGGCTCGGGGACGCGGACCACCTCGCCACCGACGGCCACATCGAGGTGTACGAGGATGTACACCAGGGTTTGCGCGACGCGCTGACCGCGCTCGACGCGCGCCCCGGCCCACCGGCCCCCACCGGCAAGCCGTCACCCTCGTCTGACAGGAGCTGAACCGAACGTGGCAGGAGTGGCACGACGCCGCCTCGACGCCGAGCTCGTCCGCCGGAAGCTCGCGCGCTCGCGCGAGCACGCGAGCCAGCTGATCGCCGCAGGCCGGGTCTCGGTCGGCAAGACCGTCGCGACCAAGGCCGCGACCCAGGTGGAGACGGCCGCCCCCATCGTGGTCACGCAGGACGACAGCGACCCCGACTACGTCTCACGCGGCGGCCACAAACTCGCGGGTGCCCTCGCCGCCTTCGGGCCGCAGGGGCTCGTCGTCGAGGGGCGGCGCGCGCTGGACGCGGGCGCGTCCACCGGTGGCTTCACGGACGTCCTGCTGCGCGCCGGCGCCGCGCACGTCGTCGCCGTCGACGTCGGCTACGGCCAGCTCGCCTGGTCGCTGCAGAGCGATGACCGGGTCACCGTGAAGGACCGGACGAACGTACGCGAGTTGACGCTCGAAGCGATCGACGGCGTGCCCGTCGACATCGTCGTCGGCGACCTTTCCTTCATCCCGCTCGGCCTGGTGCTGCCCGCCCTCGTGCGGTGCGCGGCCCCCGACGCGGACCTGGTGCTCATGGTGAAGCCGCAGTTCGAGGTGGGCAAGGAGCGGCTCGGCAGCGGTGGTGTGGTGCGCAGCGCCGAACTGCGGGCCGACGCCGTGCGCGGCGTCGCACGCCAGGCGTGGGGGCTCGGCCTCGGGGTGCGCGGGGTGACCGCGAGCCCGCTGCCGGGGCCCTCGGGGAATGTCGAGTACTTTCTGTGGCTGCGCGCCGGGGCCGACGAGCTGGACCCGGCGGACGTTGACCGTGCCGTGGCGGAGGGGCCCCGTTGACCCAGACCCGAGTGACCCAGACCGATGCGCGTACCGTTTTCCTGCTCGCGCACACCGGACGGCCCGCGGCCATCCGCAGTGCCGAACTCGTCGTCCAAGGGCTGCTGCGCAGCGGCATCGGCGTACGCGTCCTGGAGGCCGAGGCCGCCGACCTGCCACTGCCCTCCGCCGTCGAGACGGTGCGGGAGGCCACCGCCGACTGCATCGACGACTGCGAGCTGATCGTCGTCCTCGGAGGCGACGGCACGCTGCTGCGCGGCGCCGACTTCGCGCGGGCCTCCGGAGTGCCCATGCTCGGGGTGAACCTCGGGCGCGTGGGCTTCCTCGCCGAGGCCGAGCGCGACGACCTGGACAAGGTCGTCGACCGGGTGGTGTCCAAGTCGTACGAGGTCGAGGAGCGCATGACGATCGACGTCATCGTGCACCGCAACGGCGACGTCGTGCACCGCGACTGGGCGCTGAACGAAGCCGCCGTCCAGAAGGTGTCGCCCGAGCGGATGCTGGAGGTCGTCCTGGAGATCGACGGCCGGCCGGTCACCGGCTTCGGCTGCGACGGCATCGTCTGCGCGACCCCGACCGGTTCGACGGCGTACGCGTTCTCCGCGGGCGGGCCCGTGGTGTGGCCGGAGGTGGAGGCGCTGCTCATGGTGCCGATCAGCGCCCACGCCCTGTTCGCCAAGCCGCTGGTGACCTCCCCGGACTCGGTGCTCGCCGTCGAGGTCCAGCCGCACACGCCGCACGGGGTGCTGTGGTGCGACGGGCGACGGACCGTCGAACTGCCCTCCGGGGCGCGGGTGGAGGTGCGCCGGGGCGCGGTGCCGGTGCGGCTCGCGCGGCTGCACCAAGCCTCGTTCACCGACCGGCTCGTCGCCAAGTTCGCCCTGCCCGTGTCGGGTTGGCGGGGGGCGCCGCACTAGGGCGTGTGGCGTGTGGTGAAAGTCCCGTCTGCCCGGCGACGCCTGGCCCGCCCTGCGGGCGGACGACGCTGCTTTCACCACACGCCCTAGCTCCGCGACGGCTCCCTCACGTCCCGCCGACCACCGATATCGCCCGTCGGCGCATGACGGCGTGCACCGGCAGGCCGGTGGCGAGCAGGGTCAGCAGCAGCGTGCCCGCCGCGATGCCGACGGGGACGGCCCACGGCAGATACGGCAGGGCCGAGCCGAACGCCGTGCTGAGCATCGGGGCCAGCGTGCCGAGCGCGATAGCGCCGCCGAGCAGCAGCGCGGTGGCGGCGACGACCCCGGCCTCCCAGGCCGCCATGGCCCGCACCTGGGCGCGCCGGCTGCCGACCACCCGCAGCAGTGCCACGTCGCGGCGGCGCTCGAAGGAGATCATGGCGAGGGTGTTCACCGCGGCGATGGCGGCGAAGCCGGCGTAGAGCCCCGTGCCGACGTAGTCCAGCCAGACCTCGCCCGCGCCGCCCGCCGAACCCGTGCGGTGCCGGGCGGTCGTACGCATGCCGATCTTGGTGAGGCCGAAGCCGACGACCAGGGTGAGGGGGACCACCGCGGCGGAGAAACGGCGGGGCTGCGAGCGGACGTTGAGCATCGCCAGGCGGGCGCTCGGGCCGAACCGGCCGACCAGCGCCGACACCGCCCACGCCGCAGGGCCGATGAGGCGCGGCCCCAGCAGCCCGGCGCCCACGCAGAACAGGATGAGCACGAGGAAGGCGCCCTCGCCCGCCTCGGCCGCGGGCCGCTTCGACAGGAGCACCGACACGAAGCACGCCCCCACGACCGCGAGCACCCCGAGCAGCGCCCGCGGCACGCCGAGCCCGCGCCGGCCGGTCGACGCCTCCGACAGCGCGCGGGCCGGCCGGAGCAGGGAGAAGCGCAGCGCCGACAGGAGGGCCGCGAGCGTCGTCGTCACCACCGCCACCCCGACGCACACCGGCAGCGCGACCCAGCCGAACCGGAACACGGCCTCGGCGGGGAGCAGCCCATGGGCGACCATGCCGGCGTGCCACCAGCGGGCGCCGACACCACCGAGGGCGAAGCCGAGGAGCGCGGCGGGGACGGACGCGGCCAGGGCCTGGACGGCCACCGCGCGGCGGATCTGACGGGGCCTGGCGCCGATCGAGCGCACCATCGCCAACTCGCGGTGCTGCTGCGCGACGGCGGTGCCCATGGTCGAGACGACCACGAAGATCGACATGTAGACGGAGCCGATCAGCAGGACGATCGCCATGTCGCCCACGCCGCTCTCCCTGATCTGCCGCCGCGCCGGGGCCGGGAGCCCGCTGGTGCCGCCGGCGCCGGTCGTGCCGAGCATCATCGTGGACGCGCTCACCACCGTCGCCGCGAAGAGGGCCGCCACCGCGGTGCCCACGAACGCCGGGCGGTGCGCGCGCAGCGCCGCCAGTGCCAGTCCTGTCGCCATGTCGATCATGGTCTCGCCGGGGGACCGCCCACCACCATGCGGCGGGCCGGTGGATCGTACGGGGGATAACCCCACCCCGCCCCGCGAGGCTTCGCGCCCGCTCCCGAGGGGTTTCGCGCCCACTCCCGCGAGTGACAGCGGGCACAATGGCGCCGCCGCCACCTGCGCCTTCGCGCCCGGAGCCCAGGGTCCGTCGCAGACCGGGCCGCTGACCTCGTAAGGTCTTGTCCGTGTTGGAGGAGATGCGGATACGGTCGCTCGGAGTCATCGACGACGCGGTCGTCGAGCTGTCGCCAGGGTTCACCGCCGTGACGGGTGAGACCGGCGCGGGCAAGACGATGGTGGTCACGAGCCTTGGCCTGCTGCTCGGCGGGCGCGCGGACCCCGCCCTGGTGCGGATCGGCGCGAAGTCGGCGGTGGTGGAGGGCCGCATCGCTGTGCCCGCCGACTCGCCTGCGGCCGTGCGCGCGGAGGAGGCCGGTGCCGAGCTGGACGACGGGGCGCTGCTGGTCAGCCGTACCGTCTCGGCGGAAGGGCGCTCCCGGGCGCACCTCGGCGGACGCTCGGTCCCGGTGGGCGTGCTCGCCGAACTCGCCGACGACCTGGTCGCCGTGCACGGCCAGACCGACCAGCAGGGCCTGCTGAAGCCCGCCAGGCAGCGCGGCGCCCTCGACCGGTACGCGGGCGACGCGGTCGCCGTGCCGCTCGCCAAGTACACGGCCGCCTACCGCAGGCTGCGGGCCGTCACCACCGAGGTCGAGGAGATCACCACGCGCGCGCGGGAGCGTGCCCAGGAAGCGGATCTGCTGCGCTTCGGCCTCGAAGAGATCGGGGGCGTCGAACCGCGGGCCGGCGAGGACACCGAACTCGCCGCCGAGGCCGAGCGGCTCGGGCACGCCGAGGCCCTCGCCTCCGCCGCCACGTCCGCGCACGCCGCCCTCGCGGGCAACCCCGAGGACCCGGAGGTCGTCGACGCCGCCACGCTCGTCGCGGGTGCCTCCAGGGCCCTGGAGGCGGTACGCGCGCACGACCCCGCCCTGTCCGCGCTCGCGGAGCGCCTCGGGGAGATCGGGATCCTGCTGAGCGATGTGGCGGGCGAGCTCGCCGGATACGCCGACGACCTCGACGCCGATCCGTTGCGGCTGGCCGCGGTCGAGGAGCGGCGGGCGGCGCTGACCCAGCTCACCCGGAAGTACGGCGCCGACATCGACGCCGTGCTCGCCTGGGCCGAGGAGGGCGCGGCGCGCCTGACCGAGCTGGAGGGCGACGACGACCGGCTGGACGAGCTGATCGCCGAGCGGGACGCGCTGCGGGTCGAACTGGCGGGGCTCGCGCAGGCCTTGACCGACGCGCGCCAGGAGGCCGCCTCGCGGTTCGCGGCGGCCGTCACCGAGGAGCTCGCCTCGCTGGCGATGCCCCACGCGCGCGTGTCGATCGCCGTCAGCAGCACGGAGGTGCCCGAGGGGGCCGACGGCGTCGTGGTCGACGGCCGCACGGTCGCCTACGGCCCGGCGGGCGTCGACGAGGTGGAGCTCCTCCTCGCGCCGCACCCCGGAGCGCCCGCCCGGCCCATCGCCAAGGGCGCCTCGGGCGGTGAGCTGTCGCGCGTGATGCTCGCCGTCGAGGTGGTCTTCGCGGGCACGGACCCGGTCCCCACCTACCTCTTCGACGAGGTCGACGCGGGCGTCGGCGGCAAGGCCGCGGTCGAGATCGGCCGGCGCCTCGCGCGGCTGGCCAAGTCGGCGCAGGTCGTGGTCGTCACGCATCTGCCGCAGGTCGCCGCGTTCGCCGACCGGCAGCTGCTGGTCGAGAAGACGAACGACGGCATGGTGACGCGCTCCGGGGTCCAGGTCCTGGAGGGCGAGGCCCGGGTGCGGGAGCTCTCGCGGATGCTGGCGGGCCAGGAGGACTCGGAGACGGCACGGGCCCACGCGGAGGAACTCCTGGCCACCGCCAGGGGGGACGGCTAAGGCCCCTCCGGTCGGACCCCGCCAAGGTGTGCGGGCAGCCACCGGACACCCGCGGACGCGTCTGCTCGGTGACACGGCAGACGCGTCCGCGGCTTTTCCCGGGCCAGCGGGCAGTTCCCCGCGCCCTTGGCGGGGCACATCCCCTCACCCGTGTGGGTGATTGCGTTCCGGGAGTTGTCCCACCGGACACGGCAGTGACCTTTCGGCAGTGCCGCAACGGCCACCCCGGCTGGCATCCTTGGCGCAACGCCCAAGCACCGCCCCGCCCGACGCAGAGTCAGGAGCCCCGGCCGCGTGAGCCACGTGAGCAGCCATTCGCCGCACGGACAGACACCGCACGGGCGGACGCCGCTGCACACCGTTCACGTACTCGGCGGCGCCGGCGCGGGCAGCTGCGCGCACGTCAGATCGCTGGCCGCGGGCCTCGCCGCCCGGGGCGTACGGGTCACGGTGTGCGCCCCCGAGGAGGCCGCCCGTGCCTACGACTTCCCCGGCGCGGGCGCCCGCCACGTCCACGTGCCGCGCAGCGGGGACCCCGCCTCCGTGGCCGCCCTCCGCGTGGCCTGCGCCGACGCCGACCTCGTGCACGCGCACGGGCTGCACGCCGCCTTCCGTGCCGCCCTGGCGCTGACCGGGCGCCGCACGCCGCTCGTCGTCACCTGGCACGGCCACGGGCCGGCGGCCGGCGCCCGCGCCCGCCTCCTGCGGATGCTGGAGCGGCGCGTGGCCAAGGCGGCCGCCGTGGTCCTCGCCGCCTCGTCCGACCTCGTCGACCGGGCCCGAGCCAGAGGCGCGAGGGACGCCCGCCTCGCCGCCGTCGCGCTGCCGGCGCCCGCCCCCGCCGCCCCGCCCGCCGCCCACGAGGAGGAGCCGGACCGCCTTTTCCACAAGGCCCGTGCCGAACTGGGCGCGGTGGACCGCCCGTTGGTGCTGGCCGTCGGCGCCCTGGAACGGGACCGCGGCTACGGCATACTCCTCGACGCCACCCGCGCCTGGCGGCACCTGGACCCGCCGCCGCTCCTCGTCGTCGCCGGGGAGGGCCCCGAGCGCAGCGCCCTCCAGCGCCGCATCGAGGACGAGCGGCTCCCCGTCCGGCTGGTCGGGCGGCGCGACGACGTGCCGGACCTGCTCGCCGCCGCCGACATCGCGGTGCTGCCCGGCAGCCCGCGGTCCCGCTCCGTCCTCGCCCAGGAAGCCCTCCACGCGCGCGTGCCGCTGGTCGCGGCAGCGGTCGACGGCATCCCCGAACTGGTCGGCGACGGCGCCGAACTCGTCCCCCACCAGGACGCCGAGGCCTTCGCCACCGCCGTCGTACGCCTGCTCGCGGACCCGGCGCGCAGGGCGGAACTGCGGGACAGGGGCACGGCCCAGGCGGCCGGCTGGCCGACCGAGGACGACACCGTCAACCAAGTCCTCAGCGTCTACGACGAGTTGACCCAGCCCGTGCCCTACACCTGAGGCCCGGCGCGCACGGCCCTACGTCACATGACGGCGGGCCCGCAGCGCCAGGCTCAGCGCCAGGACCGTCTGCGGGTCGTCGAGGTCCGTGCCGAGCAGCTCGCTGATCCGGGCGAGGCGGTTGTACAGGGTCTGCCGGTTCAGATGCAGCTCGCGCGCCGTCTCCGCCTTGCGGCCCGCGTGCGCCAGATACGTCTGGAGGGTGGGCAGCAGCGGCGGCTTCGAACGCTGGTCGTGGGTGCGCAGCGGGCCGATCGCCCGGTCCACGAACGCCGCGAGGTCGGGATGGTCGCGGAGCCGCCACAGCAGCAGGTCGATGTCCAGGCGCCGCGCGTCGTACCAGGGCCGGTCGGTCAGGCCCTGCGCGGCCGTCGCCGTCTCCGCCGCGTGCCGCAGCCCCGCCGAGGCCGCCGCCCAGCCGCCCGCGACGCCGACCACGACGACCGGCGGCTGAGCCCCGGGCCGCTGCATCCCGGCCCGCTCCACGCCGGCCCGCAGCGCGGCCGCGACCCGGTCGGCCACCGCCGTGCGCTCCGACTCCGACCGCAGACCGAGCAGCAGGGGCACCCGGCCCTCGACAGGACGCACACCGAGCAGCACCGGCACGCCCACCGACGCCAGCTCCTCCGCGACCGCCCGCGCCAGCACCGCCCAGCCGCCGCCGGTCGGCAGTCCGTCCGCGAGCCGCATCACCACCGGGAGCAGCGGGCTGCCCGCCGGGCCCGGCCGGAAGCCGAGGACGCGGGCCTGCGCCGGGGCGTCGTCGGCCTTGATGCGCCCCTCCGCGAGGTCGGTGAGGAAGTCACCGCGGCCGCGCGCCGCCAGCTCTTCTTCCTGCCGGGCCTGCATCAGCACCACCGCGAGGCTGCTCGCCGCCCGCTCCGCCGCGATGCGGTGCACCGGCAGCGGCGCCGCCTCCACCGCGAGCAGCACCAGACGGGCCCGCACCGAGCCCGCGCCCGGCCCGCCCCCGGGCACGTCGACGAGGACCGCGCCGGCCGGCGGACCGTCCCGGTCGACGCTCCGGCCCCGCAGCCCCTCCCACACCTGGAGCGGGTCCGCGCACTCGGTGCCCGCCCCGGCGGCGTACAGGAGCTGCCCGTCCGCCGTCTCCAGGAACACCGGGTTGCCGCTGAACTCGGCGAGGATGCCGAGGACCTGCGGCACACCGCCGCCGCCCAGCAGCGCCTCCGTGCACCGCCTGTGCACCTCCTCGGCCCGCTGGAGGAGCGCGTAGTGGCCGTTGACGATCTCCGTGTGCACCTCTTCGGTGACCGTCACGAACGGCACCTCCCGGTGCAGCTGCACCAGCGGGAGACCGGCGGCCCGCGCCGTCTCCACGATCGCCGCGGGCAGCCGGGCGAAGCGCGGCCCCAGCTCGACCACCAGCGCCGCGATGCCCCGCTCGGCGAGCTTGCGCACGAAGGCCCGCTGCTCGGCCGGGCGGGCCCCGAGCCCGAGCCCCGTGGTGAGCAGCAGCTCGCCGCCCTTGAGCAGCGAGGCGATGTTGGGCACCTCGCCCGCGTGCACCCACCGCACCGTCCGCTGCAGCCGGTCCGCGCCCGCGACGACCTCGGGGAGGCCGCCGCGCAGTCCCGGAAGTTCCAGCGCGCGCTGCACGGTGATGCCGCCCCGAGTGCCCTGACTGTCCATGGCGCGGACGCTACCGGGGCGCGCGCCGCCGGAACATCTCCGATGGGCCCAGGCGGGGGGCGGCGGGCCGCGCCGGGGCGCAACTCGTCGCCCCGGCGCGGAAAATCGCATACTTCGCTGCCGCTTGTGGCGTATGTCACGGCAGGGGAGGGCTAACCCCCGTACGCCCCCGAGGCGGTCAGCCGCAGGGCCGTGTCGATCAGCGGCACGTGGCTGAACGCCTGCGGGAAGTTGCCGACCTGGCGCTGCGCGGCGGAGTCCCACTCCTCGGCGAGCAGTCCCAGGTCGTTGCGGAGGGCCAGCAGCTTCTCGAAGAGCTTGCGCGCCTCGTCCACCCGGCCGATCATCGCCAGGTCGTCGGCGAGCCAGAACGAGCACGCGAGGAACGCGCCCTCGTCGCCCTCCAGGCCGTCCAGGTTCTCGTCGTCGCCGGACGTCGGGTAGCGCAGGATGAAGCCGTCCGGCGTGGACAGCTCCCGCTGGATCGCCTCGATCGTGCCGATCACGCGCTTGTCGTCGGGCGGCAGGAAGCCCATCTGCGGGATCAGCAGCAGCGAGGCGTCCAGTTCCTTGGAGCCGTAGGACTGCGTGAAGGTGTTGCGCTCCGGGTCGTAACCCTTCTCACACACGTCCCGGTGGATGTCGTCGCGCAGCTCGCGCCACTTCTCCAGCGGGCCGTCCGCCTCCCCGGACTCCAGGAGCTTGATGGTCCGGTCGACGGCGACCCAGGCCATCACCTTGGAGTGCACGAAGTGGCGGCGCGGGCCGCGCACCTCCCAGATGCCCTCGTCCGGCTCGTCCCAGTGGTCCTCCAGGTAGCGGATCAGCTTGAGCTGGAGCAGCGAGGCGTAGTCGTTGCGGGCCAGGCCCGTCATGTGCGCCAGGTGCAGCGCCTCGGTGACCTCGCCGTACACGTCCAGCTGGAGCTGGTGGGCCGCGCCGTTGCCCGCCCGGACCGGCTGGGAGCCCTCGTACCCGGGCAGCCAGTCCAGCTCGGTCTCGCCCAGCTCGCGCTCGCCCGCGATGCCGTACATGATCTGGAGGTTCTCCGGGTCGCCCGCCACCGCCCGCAGCAGCCACTCGCGCCAGGCGCGGGCCTCCTCGCGGTAGCCGGTGCGCAGCAGCGACGACAGCGTGATCGCCGCGTCCCGCAGCCAGGTGAAGCGGTAGTCCCAGTTGCGCGAGCCCCCGATGTCCTCGGGCAGCGAGGTGGTGGGCGCGGCGACGATGCCGCCGGTCGGCGCGTACGTGAGCGCCTTCAGGGTGATCAGGGAGCGGACCACGGCCTCGCGGTAGGGCCCGTGGTACGTGCAGTGCTCGACCCAGTCGCGCCAGAAGTCCTCGGTGGCGGTCAGCGCCACCTCGGGCTCCGGCAGGGGCGGCTGCTGCTTGTGCGAGGGCTGCCACGAGATGGTGAACGCGATCCGCTCACCCGGGGCGACGGTGAAGTCCGAGTACGTGGTGAGGTCCTTGCCGAAGGTCTCGGCCTCGGTGTCCAGCCACACGGAGTCGGGGCCCGCCACGGCCACCGTGCGCCCGTCCACCTTGTGCACCCAGGGCACCACGCGCCCGTAGCTGAAGCGCATCCGCAGCGTCGAGCGCATCGGCACCCGGCCGCTGACGCCCTCGACGATCCGCACCAGCTGCGGGGCGTCGTTGTCGCGCGGCGGCATGAAATCGATCACGCGGACGGTGCCGCGTGGGGTGTCCCACTCCGATTCGAGCACCAGGGAGTCGCCGCGGTAGGTGCGGCGGGCAGCCGTCGGGGGCTGCCCCTTGGGGTCGTACGCGGGCCCGAGGCGCCAGAAGCCGTGCTCCTCGGTGCCCAACAGGCCGGCGAAAACGGCGTGGGAGTCGAAGCGGGGCAGGCACAGCCAGTCGACTGTGCCGTCCCGGCAGACCAGGGCAGCGGTCTGCATGTCTCCGATGAGTGCGTAGTCCTCGATGCGCCCGGCCACGTGCATCTCCAGTCGAACGGCCACGTTCGCCCCGCGGGGCGCTTACTTACTTAATCAGCGGTCAAGTGATCGTTGCCGAGCGCTTGTTCCGGGTGCAAGGCGGGGTGGTGCCGTGTGCCGGATGGGGCTCGGCAGCGAGTGTCCGAGCAGGATACGACGCAGGTCGATGATCTGCGCGCCCCTCCCGGCAACGAGGCGCCGCCGAACGGGTGAGCGGCAGGTGGGAGGTCGTGTCCGATGGTATGCGAGGGTCCCGCGGGGGGAGCGCGGGTGTGCGGATCCTGTGACGGCGGGGTGTGTGCCGGTGACGGTGGGGTGGGTGCCCGGTGGCGGAGCGTGGCCCCCCGCCGGCGGCGGCGTCGCCCGGAAGCGGGTCCGTTCTGTCGCTGATACCCTGGTAGCCCGTGAGCCGGTGGTCATAGAACCCCCGAACCGCAGCGACGGCGCCTCCCCCAGAATCCCCGGTGAGGCCGCCGGTACGCACCTCCAGACCGCGACCACGGGAGCCCCCTCTTGGCCATGCAGCCCAAATCCAGGACGACCAAGCACATCTTCGTCACCGGGGGTGTCGCCTCCTCCCTCGGCAAGGGTCTGACTGCCTCCAGCCTGGGTGCGCTCCTCAAGGCGCGTGGCCTGCGCGTCACGATGCAGAAGCTCGACCCGTACCTGAACGTCGACCCGGGCACGATGAACCCCTTCCAGCACGGTGAGGTGTTCGTCACCAACGACGGCGCCGAGACCGACCTGGACATCGGCCACTACGAGCGCTTCCTCGACGTCGACCTCGACGGCTCGGCGAACGTGACCACCGGCCAGGTCTACAGCCAGGTCATCGCCAAGGAGCGCCGCGGCGAGTACCTCGGCGACACCGTGCAGGTCATCCCGCACATCACCAACGAGATCAAGCACCGCATCCGCCGCATGGCGACCGACGACGTCGACGTCGTCATCACCGAGGTCGGCGGCACGGTCGGCGACATCGAGTCGCTGCCGTTCCTGGAGACGGTCCGCCAGGTCCGCCACGAGGTCGGCCGCGACAACGTCTTCGTGGTGCACATCTCGCTGCTGCCCTACATCGGCCCCTCCGGCGAGCTGAAGACCAAGCCCACCCAGCACTCGGTGGCCGCCCTGCGCAACATCGGCATCCAGCCGGACGCCATCGTGCTGCGCGCCGACCGCGACGTCCCGACCGCCATCAAGCGCAAGATCTCGCTGATGTGCGACGTCGACGAGGCCGCCGTGGTCGCCGCCATCGACGCCAAGTCGATCTACGACATCCCGAAGGTGCTGCACACCGAGGGCCTGGACGCCTACGTCGTGCGCAAGCTCGACCTGCCCTTCCGGGACGTCGACTGGACCCAGTGGGACGACCTGCTCGACCGCGTGCACAACCCGAGGCATGAGGTCACCGTCGCGCTGGTCGGCAAGTACATCGACCTGCCCGACGCCTATCTGTCGGTGACCGAGGCCATGCGCGCCGGCGGCTTCGCGAACAAGGCCCGTGTCAAGGTCAAGTGGGTCACCTCCGACGACTGCAAGACCCCGGCGGGCGCCGAGAAGCAGCTCGGCGACGTCGACGCGATCCTCATCCCGGGCGGCTTCGGCGAGCGCGGTGTCGACGGCAAGGTCGGCGCCATCCGGTACGCCCGCGAGAACAAGGTGCCGCTGCTCGGCATCTGCCTGGGCCTGCAGTGCATCGTCATCGAGGCCGCCCGCAACCTCGCGGACATCCCGGACGCCAACTCCACCGAGTTCGACGCGGCCACCGGCCACCCGGTGATCTCCACCATGGCCGAGCAGCTCGACATCGTCGCCGGTGAGGGCGACATGGGCGGCACCATGCGGCTTGGCATGTACCCGGCCAAGCTGGCCGAGGGCTCCATCGCGCGCGAGGTGTACGACGGCAAGGAGTACATCGAGGAGCGCCACCGCCACCGCTACGAGGTGAACAACGCCTACCGCGCGGACCTGGAGAAGAAGGCCGGGATCCTGTTCTCCGGCACCTCCCCGGACGGCAAGCTCGTCGAGTACGTCGAGTACCCCCGCGAGGTGCACCCCTACCTGGTCGCCACCCAGGCCCACCCGGAGCTGCGCTCGCGCCCCACGCGTCCGCACCCGCTCTTCGCCGGCCTGGTGAAGGCGGCCGTCGAACGCCAGGAGCGCGCGGCCAAGCCGGCCGCCGAGGCCGGTGCGTGACGACGGACGCCGGTAGCGGCGGACGCCGGGTCCGGTAAGCGACACCGGGGCGATACGGTGGCCGGGGTGCGCGCCTTTTGCGGCGCGTGCCCCGGTTTTCGTTTGCACGCGTGGGAGGACAGGGCGACATGACGATCAAGGACACCGCCGAGGAGTGGCAGGTCACGGCCACGGCCACCCCCTTCGTCGGGAACAAGACCTCCGTGCGCACCGACGACGTGCTCATGCCCGACGGCTCCGTCGTCCGCCGCGACTACCAGGTCCACCCGGGCTCGGTGGCCGTCCTCGCGCTCGACGAGGAGGGCCGCGTCCTGGTGATCCGCCAGTACCGCCACCCCGTGCGCCACAAGCTCTGGGAGATCCCCGCGGGCCTGCTCGACGTCCCCGGCGAGAACCCCCTGCACGCCGCCCAGCGCGAACTCTACGAAGAGGCGCACGTCAAGGCCGAGGACTGGCGTGTCCTGACCGACGTCTACACCTCGCCCGGCGGCTGTGACGAGGCCGTGCGCATCTTCCTCGCCCGCGACATCGCCGAGGCCGAGGGCGAGCGCTTCGAGGTCTTCGAGGAGGAGGCCGACATGGAGCTGACCCGCGTACCGCTGGACGAGCTGGTCCGCGCGGTGCACGCCGGTGAGCTGCACAACAACTGCCTGGTCGTGGGCGTCCTCTCGCTGTACGCGGCCCTGCGGGGCGACGGGGTCGACGCCCTGCGCCCGGCCGATGCGCCCTGGCCCGCGCGCCCCTTCGAGGCCTGACCGCCAGGGTTCGGGCACGATCGGCCTCACCGGTATGACGATCTGTTGATCCGATCGGGGGACTTGTGCGCGCCGCCTGGCCAGGAGGGCCGCGAGCCCTGAACTAGGCTCTGAAAGCGTCCCGCCCGAAGTCCCGGCGGGTTCGTGCGCAGGCGGACGGGAGCGTGGCCCGTGACGGATCAGGCGGTCGACACCGACGGTACGGCGGCGGGTGGCGCGGTGCCCTCGCCCGCCGCCGCCCCGGAGCCGACAAGTGATCAGTTCGTCGGCCGGAGCCGGGAGTTGAAGGAACTCCGCGCGGACATCGACCGGGCGGGCCTCGACACCCTCTCGGGCCGCAAGGCGCCCCGCGCCCGCGTGCTGCTCATCGCCGGCCGCCCCGGCTCCGGCCGCACCTCGCTCGCCGAGGAACTCGTGCGCCGGGTCACCGGCGACTACCCCGACGGCGTGCTGCGGGCCCGCCTCATGGAGCCCGACGGCGAGCGGGTGCCCACGGAACGCACCGCCCGCGACCTCCTCGACGCCCTCGCCGTCCCCGCACCGCCCGGCGCCCACGCGGACGACCTCTGCGCCCTGCTGCGGGACACCCTCAAGGACCGCAGGGCCCTGCTGCTCCTCGACGACGCGGTGGACGCCGAACAGGTCGACCCGCTGCTCCCCGACACCCCCGAGTGCCTGGTCGTCGCCGTCTCCGAGGGCCCGCTCACCGGCATCCCCGACGTACGGCCGTGCACCCTCGGCGGGCTGGACAAGGCGGCCGCCGTGCACCTGCTGGCCCGCGCCGCGGGACCCGTGCGCATCACCGTCGACCCGGGCTCGGCGGAATCCCTCGTGGAGGCCTGCGCGGCCCACCCCGCGGCCCTCGTCCTGGCCGGCGGCTGGCTGTCCGTGCGGCCCAAGGCGGCCCTCGCCGATCTCGCCAAGCGGGTGCACGACCTGCCCGACGAGGGTTCACCGCTGGCCCGCGTCTTCCGGCACACCTACGCCTCGCTCTCCGGCCCCTCCGCACGGGTCCTGCGCCTGCTCTCCCTCGCCCCCTCCGGCCACGTCGACCCGCACACCGCGTCCGCGCTCGCCGGCTGCTCGGTCTCCGGCGCCAAGGCCGCCCTGGACGACTTCGCCGCCCTCGGCCTCGTGCGCCGCGTGGGGTCCGCAGTGCCGCAGTACGAGGTGCCCGGCTGCCTGGTGCCGCTGCTCAAGGCCCTCACCGAGACCCAGGACCGCCCGGCCGAGCTGCAACTGGCCCGCGCCCGGATGCTGGAGCGGACCGTACGGCTGCTCCAGTCCTGCCGGGCGGTCACCGAGCCGGACGCCTCCGCCGCCCGCAAAAAGCTCGCGGGCATGCCGCGCGCCCTGCGTTTCGAAGGTCCCGGCGCCGCCGAGGAGTGGCTGACGGTCCGCGAGCCCGCGCTGCTCGCCGCCGCCCGCCTCGCGGTGGCCGACGGGGACCTCGACACCCTCGCCCGGCGCCTGATGGCAGCCCTCACGCGGGCCCTCGTCGCCCACCGGGGCACCCAGGCGGCCGCCCCACGGCTGTGGGGCATCCACCAGCTGGTCCTGGACGTGGCCGAGCGGCGCGACCTGCCCCGCGAGAAGGCCGCCGCGCTGCTGAACCTCGCGGACATCGACGCGCAGACCGGCCGCACGCGCGAGGCGCTCGCGCGCTACCGGGCCGCTCTGGACGCGGGACGCGCGGCGGGCGACTTCTACGCCACCGGCCGCGCGATGGAATCCGTAGGCGGCGCCTATCAGGAGCTGGGGGACTTCTCCCGGGCCTCCGACTGGTTCGGCAGGGCGCTGGCCCAGCGCCTGGCCCGCGGCGAGCGCGCCGACGCCGCCCGCCTCTACGGCCGCATCGGCGCCGTGCACACCTACGCGGGACGCTACGGCGAGGCGCTGCGCAACTGGAGTTCGGCGGTCACGGGCCACCGCAAGAACGGCGATGTGGCCGCCCAGGCACGGGCGTTGAGCGAGATGGCCCGCGTGCAGGAGTACGCCGGCCGGCCCGAGGAGTCGCTGCGCACCTGCCAGGAAGCCGTCGAATGGGCGCGGCACGCGCAGGACGTACGCCTCCAGGCGGCTCTGCAGCTGCGCCTCGCCGACACCCTGGACCGGCTCGGCGACCCGACCGCCGCCCGGCTGCACCGAGGGGCCGCCGAGCGCATGCTGGGAGAGGAGTACCTGACGGCCGCCGGATTTGAATCGAACGGTGGAGCACCGTCTTCCGCCTACGAAATCCGCAGTGCATCCGCAGAGGATTGAAGTATTGAAAGGCTAGACAGCGAGAAATCCTTCATTAGACTGGCTCCGCCGCGTACATTCGTGGTGTCCCCCGTTGCGCCCTCGTGTGCACCGGTCTGCGTTGCATTGCCCGAGAAATCCCCTGAGCCAAGGACCGTGATCGACGATGAAGGTCGGCATCCCCCGCGAGGTCAAGAACAACGAGTTCCGGGTGGCCATCACCCCCGCCGGCGTGCACGAGCTGGTGCGCCACGGCCACCAGGTCGTCATCGAGCGGAACGCCGGCGTCGGCTCCTCGATCACGGACGAGGAGTACGTCTCGGCCGGAGCCCAGATCCTGGACACCGCCGACGAGGTCTGGGCCGCCGCCGACCTGCTCCTGAAGGTCAAGGAGCCCATCGCGGAGGAATACCACCGCCTCCGCAAGGACCAGACCCTCTTCACCTACCTCCACCTGGCCGCGTCCAGGGAGTGCACGGACGCGCTCCTGGAGTCGGGCACGACCGCCATCGCGTACGAGACCGTCGAGACCGCGAACCGCGCCCTGCCGCTGCTGGCCCCGATGTCCGAGGTCGCGGGCCGTCTCGCCCCGCAGGTCGGCGCCTACCAGCTGATGGCCGCCAACGGCGGCCGCGGCGTCCTGCCGGGCGGCGTCCCGGGTGTGGCCGCGGGCAAGGCGGTCGTCATCGGCGGCGGCGTCTCCGGCTGGAACGCCGCGCAGATCGCCATCGGCATGGGCTTCCACGTCACCCTGCTCGACCGGGACATCAACAAGCTCAAGGAAGCCGACAAGATCTTCGGCACGAAGATCCAGACGGTCATCTCCAACGCCTTCGAACTGGAGAAGGCCTGCCTGGAGGCCGACCTCGTCATCGGCGCCGTGCTGATCCCGGGCGCCAAGGCCCCGAAGCTCGTCACCAACGAGCTGGTCTCGCGCATGAAGCCCGGAAGTGTCCTTGTCGACATCGCGATCGACCAGGGCGGCTGCTTCGAGGACTCGCACCCGACCACGCACGCCGAGCCGACCTTCCCGGTGCACAACTCGGTCTTCTACTGCGTCGCCAACATGCCCGGCGCGGTCCCCAACACCTCCACCTACGCGCTGACCAACGCGACGATGCCGTACATCGTCGAACTGGCCAACCGCGGCTGGGTCGAGGCCCTGCGCCGCGACCCGGCGCTGGCCCTGGGTCTCAACACCCATGACGGCAAGGTCGTTTACAAGGAGGTCGCCGAGGCCCACGGGCTCGACCACGTCGAGCTGGAGTCCCTCCTCGGCTGACACGCGCGCCCCGCGTCAACGAAAGTCGTCAATCTCACGCCAGCGGCCGGACCTTGAGAGGGGTCCGGCCGTACGCGTATCGGTGGCGACCCGGTCAACTCGCCTTGAACGTAACCCTTTAACCGATTCGCCCCGCCGAGAAACGTGCCGCGGGCAAGCCGCATGCCCTTGACATCGAGGTGTCTCTTTGCCGACACATCGGGTCCGGTCCGGCGGATTGTGTTGCTGCGGAGCGGTGACACGCCATAGAGTCGCCAACCGTCGGCATGGTGCCACGCTGACCTATCGAGAAGTTTCCTGGTCACCAAGGAGGTAAGACGACTTGTGAATGAGTCGACATTTGCTCCCGGGGGTGGTCAACCAGGAACCTCTGTGCGGGGCCAAGGACCCGTCGGGCTCCAGGCCGTCGGCTCCGTCGCTGTCCGAACCTTCGAAGCCCGGCAGAGCCCCCAGCCGACACAGTCAGCACCCCAGAGCATGGATGGCCATCACGTGAACGCCATGGCCGGCGACCGGAGTGGCGATAACACCCACACCCACCTCGCCGACTACGAGGAACTGCCCCAGGGGCACTTCTACGACCCCGACGCCGAGTACGAGCCCGATCCGGAGTACGCGGCCACGCTCGCGCCCGACGCGGCCCGCCAGCGCCGCGAGCGCATCGGCCCCACGGGGCGCCCGCTGCCGTACTTCCCGATCCCCGGGCCGTTGACCGACCACGGTCCGGCCAAGATCATCGCGATGTGCAACCAGAAGGGCGGCGTCGGCAAGACGACGTCGACCATCAACCTGGGCGCCGCCCTCGCGGAGTACGGGCGCCGGGTCCTGCTCGTCGACTTCGACCCGCAGGGCGCCCTCTCCGTGGGTCTCGGGGTGAACCCGATGGAGCTGGACCTGACGGTCTACAACCTCCTCATGGAGCGCGGCATGTCCGCCGACGAGGTGCTCCTGAAGACGGCGGTCCCCAACATGGACCTGCTGCCCAGCAACATCGACCTGTCGGCCGCCGAGGTGCAGTTGGTCAGCGAGGTCGCGCGCGAGTCCACGCTCCAGCGGGCGCTCAAGCCGCTGATGCAGGACTACGACTACATCGTGATCGACTGTCAACCCTCGCTCGGCCTGCTCACCGTGAACGCCCTGACGGCGGCGCACAAGGTGATCGTGCCGCTGGAGTGCGAGTTCTTCGCGCTGCGCGGCGTAGCCCTGCTGACGGAGACCATCGAGAAGGTCCAGGAGCGGCTCAACCCCGAGCTGGAGCTCGACGGCATCCTCGCGACCATGTACGACTCCCGCACGGTGCACAGCCGTGAGGTGCTCGCGCGCGTGGTCGAGGCCTTCGACGACCACGTCTACCACACGGTCATCGGGCGCACGGTCCGCTTCCCGGAGACCACGGTCGCCGGCGAGCCGATCACCACGTACGCCTCCAACTCGGTCGGCGCCGCCGCCTATCGTCAGCTCGCCAGGGAGGTGCTCGCCCGGTGTCACGCCGAGTGAGTCTGCCCGGGGCCGACGAACTGTTCCGTACGACCGGGGGGACGGCCCTTCAGGCGTCCTCCCCGCGGCGCCCGGCGAACGGCGAGGCGAGAGTGCCCGCCCCGGCGGGCGAGAGCGACGAGAGTGCCGCCACGGCCGACGGGACGGCGCGCGCCGACAGCGGTGAGGCGGCCGAACACGCGGCCACGGACGCGGAGTACGGGGCCGAGTCCCGCAGCCGCTCCGCGAACGACGCCGACAAGGGCGCGGGGCGCCGCCCGGCAGGGGCGCAGGAAGGTTCTGCCGCCCAGGGCGGCAAGTCCGGGGGCTCGTCGAGCGCGCAGGCGCGGCGCCGGGCACGGGCGGCCAACCGGCGCCCGAGCGGCCGCGAGCGGCACGACGAGAAGATCACGGTGTACGTCTCCGCCGAGGAGCTGATGGACCTCGAACACGCGCGGCTGGTGCTGCGCGGGGAGCACGGGCTCGCGGTCGACCGCGGGCGGATCGTGCGCGAGGCCGTCGCCGTCGTCCTCGCCGACCTGGAGTCGCGGGGGGACGCGAGCATTCTCGTACGACGGTTGCGCGGGCGGTAGGGGTAGCGTTCCCGCCTGATGGCCACGAACGACGACCCCGCACCGCCCGCCCGTCGGCGCCCCCTGGAGCGGGGGCCCGGGGAGCCGCCCGCGGAGGCGGAGCCGGGTCCCGCCGCGGAGCCGGAGTCTTTCGAACCGGAGTCCGCCGAGCTTGCGCCGTCCGGTGCGGAGCCGTCCGCCGAGCCCGATGACGGCCGCTTCAAGGTCCGGCTGGCGAACTTCGAAGGCCCCTTCGATCTGCTGCTCCAGTTGATCTCCCGGCACAAGCTGGACGTGACCGAGGTCGCGCTGTCCCAGGTGACCGACGAGTTCATGGCGCACATCCGGGCCATGGGGCCTGACTGGGACCTCGATCAGACGACCGAGTTCCTCGTCGTCGCCGCCACGCTCCTGGACCTGAAGGCCGCGCGGCTGCTGCCCGCCGCCGAGGTCGAGGACGAGGCCGACCTGGCGCTGCTGGAAGCGCGGGACCTGCTCTTCGCGCGGCTGCTCCAGTACCGCGCGTACAAGCAGATCGCGGACATCTTCACCGAGCGGCTCGCCGCCGAGGGCCGCCGCTATCCGCGTACCGTCGGCCTCGAGCCGCACCATGCCGAGCTGCTCCCGGAAGTCGTCATCAGCATCGGGGCACAGGGCTTCGCCAAGCTCGCCGTGCGGGCGATGCAGCCGCGTGCCGAGCCGCAGGTGTACGTCGACCACATTCACGCCCCGCTGGTCTCCGTGCGGGAGCAGGCCGCTCTGGTGGTCGCCCGGCTGCGGGAGCGGGGGGAGATGGAATTCCAGGTCCTCGTGGCGGACGCGGGGGACACCCTGACCGTCGTCGCGCGTTTCCTGGCCCTCTTGGAGCTGTACCGCGAGAAGGTCGTCGCCCTGGACCAGGAGGACCCCCTGGAGGAGCTGATGGTGCGCTGGACCGGCGGTGACAGCGCCGAGGAGCCGACCGTGACCGACGAGTTCGACCGGGCCCCCGAGCCGATGGAGGAGAAGGCGTGAGCGAGCACCCCGCGGGCGACCTGGCCGGCGCCGTCGCGGAGCTGGAGCTGCGGCCGGCGCTGGAAGCCGTCCTGATGGTCGTCGACGAGCCGGCCACCGAGGAGCATCTGGCGAAGATCCTCCAGCGGCCCCGGCGCGAGGTGGCGGACGCGCTGCGGGCGCTCGCCGACGAGTACACCGCGCAGCGGCGCGGCTTCGAGCTGCGGCTCGTCGCCGGCGGCTGGCGGTTCTACACGCGTCCGGAGTACGCCGCCGCCGTGGAGGGCTTCGTGCTCGACGGGCAGCAGGCGCGGCTCACCCAGGCCGCCCTGGAGACCCTCGCGGTCGTCGCGTACCGCCAGCCGGTCAGCCGTTCCAGGGTCTCCGCGGTGCGCGGGGTGAACTGCGACGGCGTGATGCGCACCCTTCTCCAGAGGGGTCTGGTCCAGGAGGCGGGCGCGGAACCCGAAACAGGTGCGATCCTGTACAGGACGACGAACTACTTTCTGGAGCGGATGGGCCTGCGTGGCCTGGACGAGCTTCCGGAGCTCGCGCCCTTCCTCCCCGAGGCGGACGCGATCGAGGCCGAGACCCAGGAAGGCGTTCCGTCGTTCGACCCGGACGCACCCGATGCGCCGGGGTACGAGTACACCCAGGACACAGCCGACTAAACGGAACTTTGATGCGAAGCAGCAACGGCAGGAACAGCAGCGGAAACAACGGCGGGAGCCGTGGTGGCAACAGCGGCGGCCGTGGCAGCAGCGGTGGCCGCGGCAATTACCGGGGTGCCGGTAACGGCCGCGACGACCGGCAGGGGCCCAAGCAGGGCGGCAAGCCGGGCGACAAGCGGGACGACAGGCGCGACGACAAGCCGAGCCGGCCGAGCAAGCCGCGCCCCGAGGAGCGCCGCTACGACGTGGGCGGCTCCGACGCGGTCTTCGGCGCCGGGGCGCGCAAGGGCCGCGGCGCGGCCGCGCGCGGTGGCGCCAAGGGCGGCCCCCGCACCTCCCAGGGCACCGGCGCCCGCGGCAGCCGGCGCCCGGCCCCCGCGACCTCGCGGGAGTTCGACACCCGCCAGGAGGAGCGCAACCGCGAGCGGTACGCGGACAAGCCCAAGGTGAACCTCCCCAAGACCTTCCCGGGCGCCGAGCAGGAGGGCGAGCGCCTGCAGAAGGTCCTGGCCCGCGCGGGCTACGGCTCGCGCCGCGCCTGCGAGGAGCTGGTCGACGAGGCCCGCGTCGAGGTCAACGGCGAGATCGTCCTGGAGCAGGGGCTGCGCGTCGACCCCGAGCGGGACGAGATCAAGGTCGACGGCCTGACGGTGGCCACGCAGTCGTACCAGTTCTTCGCGCTGAACAAGCCCGCCGGTGTCGTCTCCACCATGGAGGACACCGAGGGCCGGCAGTGCCTCGGCGACTACGTGACCAACCGTGAGACGCGGCTGTTCCACGTGGGGCGGCTCGACACCGAGACCGAGGGCGTCATCCTGCTCACCAACCACGGCGAGCTGGCGCACCGCCTGACCCACCCCAAGTACGGCGTGAAGAAGGTCTACCTCGCGCACATCGTGGGCCCCATCCCGCGTGACCTGGGCAAGCAGCTCAAGGACGGCATCCAGCTTGAGGACGGGTACGCCCGCGCGGACCACTTCCGCGTCGTCGAGCAGACCGGCAAGAACTACCTGGTCGAGGTCACCCTGCACGAGGGCCGCAAGCACATCGTGCGGCGCATGCTCGCCGAGGCGGGCTTCCCCGTGGACAAGCTGGTGCGGGTCGCCTTCGGGCCGATCACTCTGGGCGACCAGAAGTCGGGCTGGCTGCGGCGCCTTTCGAACACGGAGGTCGGCATGCTGATGAAGGAAGTCGACCTCTAGGCCTTCACCCCCGTCCGGGGCTTGTGACCGCCCGCCCACCCCCTTTATAGTCCTGGTGACCATAAAGGGGGTGGGCGGGCATGTCCGTGTCCGAGACCTACGACAAGTACGCCTTCGAGCCGTTCGCCGTCACCGTGGACCTCGCGGTGTTCACCATCCGCGAGGGCGCGCTGCACGTCCTGCTCGTCGAACGCGGCGAGGAGCCCTACGCGGGGCGCTGGGCGCTGCCCGGCGGCTTCCTGCTGCCCGACGAGTCCGCGGAGAGCGCGGCGCAGCGCGAACTGGCCGAGGAGACGGGCCTCGCGGACGTCGGGGGACTGCATCTGGAGCAGGTGCGCACCTACAGCGCCCCGGACCGCGATCCGCGCATGCGCGTCGTCTCCGTGGCCTTCGCGGCGCTCGTCGCCGACCCGCCCCAGGTGCGCGGGGGCGGCGACGCGGCCCGCGCCGCCTGGCTGCCGTACCACCCGGCCGCCTACCGACCGCTCGCCTTCGACCACGACCGGATCCTCGCCGACGCCCACGAACGCGTCGGCGCCAAGCTGGAGTACACGGGCCTCGCCACCGCCTTCTGCCCGCCCGAGTTCACCCTCGGCGAGCTGCGGCAGGTCTACGAGGCGGTGTGGGGCGCCGAGCTGGACCCCGCCAACTTCCGGCGCAAGGTCGTCGGCACCGCCGGCCTCGTCGAGGCGGTCCCCGGTGCCGCGCGGCTGACCGGCGGACGCGGCAAGCCCGCCGCGCTCTACCGCGCGGGCACCGCCACCGCCCTTCACCCGCCCCTGCTGCGCCCCGCCCCGGAAGGACAGCCCTCATGAAGCGCGCCGCCACCGGAACGCTGCTCGGCCTCGCCCTCGGGGACGCGCTCGGCTTCCCCGCCGAGTTCAACGACGTACCGTCGATCCTCGCCAAGTGCGGCCCATGGCGGGACATGGAGCTGCCGAAGCCGGCCTTCATCACCGACGACACGCAGATGACCCTCGCGCTCGCCCGCGCCCTTGAGGCCGCCGCCGCACGCGGCCTGTGCGGACCGGAGCGGTTCGCGCTGCTCGCCCGCCGGGAGTTCGTCGCCTGGAACGAGTCCCCGGACAACAACCGTGCCCCGGGCACCACCTGCATCCGGGCCTGTGAACTGCTCGCCGACGAGGAGCGGGCCTGGCGCGACGCCAGCCAGACGCACTCCAAGGGCTGCGGGGCCAACATGCGCGTCGCGCCGCTCGGCCTCCTGCCCGGCCTCGACGACGAGGTGCGGGCCGGTGCCGCGCAGCTCCAGTCCGCGCTCACCCACGGCCACCCCACCGCGCTCGCCGCGAGCGACCTGACGGCGTACGCGGTGCGCCTGCTGGCCCGGGGCACGGAGCCGATGGGCCTGGTCGGCCTGTTGCGCTCGTACGCGCTGGAGAACCGCACCCACTACCGGCAGGCGTGGCTCGGCGACCTGTGGAACCGCTCGCGGGCGTCCTCGCCGGAGCGGTTCATCGCCCACGGCTGGGACGAGTGCCTGGCCGTCCTCGAACGGCTGGCGGGCGCGCTGCGAACCGCCAACCCGGAGACCGACCCCTGCCTGGCCACCGGCGCGGGCTGGATCGCCGAGGAGGCCCTGGCCACCGGGCTGCTGTGTTTCCTGATGTTCGTCGACGAGCCGGTCACCGCGCTGCGCAGGGCCGCCTGCACCTCGGGCGACTCGGACTCCGTGGCCTGCCTGGCCGGGGCCTTCGCGGGCGCCCACCTCGGCGCCGACGCCTGGCCCGCCGACTGGGTCGAACGCGTCGAGCACCGCGACGAGCTGCTGGCGTTCGGGGCGCTCTGGGACGCCTGAGCGGGCGCCCTCAGGCGTCCAGGGCCGAGGCCCGCCGGGCGCGCACGAGGAAGTCCGCGACCCGCTCCCGGTCCGGTTCGGCCGGCAGGGGGCTGTGCCGGGCCGCCTCCCGCGCCTGCTCCGTGAGGCGGCCCATCCACGCCTCGACCTCGCTCCAGGGCACCTCGCCGCGCTTGACCGCGAGGAGCGGCTCCCGCTGGTCACCGACGTCGATCGTCAGCCGGCCGGTGCGCAGCAGGTCGCGGCAGGACGTCAGCAGCCGCAGCAGGTGCATGGCGTGCTTCCAGCGGGGGGCGCCGTGGAGCCGGATGTCCGCCTCCAGCTTCTTGCGCTGGCCGAGCGCGTAGCCGGTGAAGGTGTCGTGGACCCGGCGGGAGAGGAACGCCTCGCGCAGCGCCAGCAGCTCGCGGCCGGTGTCCGTGACGTGTTCGACGTGCGGGGAGTGCAGGCACTCCAGGATGTTCGGATTGGCGCGCAGCGCGAGTTCACAGAAGCGTTCGAGCTCCCAGCTGAACTGCTCGTCGGCGGGCCCGTCGAGGTGCGTGGGCGGCTTCTCGAAGCGCCAGAACAGCGCGGTCGGGGCCTGGAAGACGCCCCTGCGGTCGGTGTCGCTGCCCTCCGTGGCCAGACCGAAGGCCCGCGAGCCCATCACGCAGGCGTAGACGGTGTGGTCGCGGACCAGGGCCAGATCCGCGTCCCTGCCGGAGCCCGGGCCGGGGGCCGGGGCGAGGTCCTGGGGCTGCATGCGGGGAGCGTACGGCGCCCCACGGGCGAGGTCGTACGAATTTCCGGCGGGCCCGATCGCACGGCGGCCCGGCCCGCTCCTCCCGCGCCCCGTCCGGTCCGAGTGGCGACCGGCTCCGGACGGCGCGACATTGTTCCCGAGGCGCCGGACCGAGCGGCGCCGGACCGAGCCGCCGGGGAGGCCGGAGCCGCTCCCGGGCAGGCCGCGAACGACATCGCCCGGGCGGCGGCCCCCCGACCCGGCGCGAATCCGCCTTCGTGCGCGTAGCTGGTGCCCGCCGCGTCGGGGTCCGACCCGTACAGCTCGTCGAAGTTCCAGCCCCGGCCCTCGGGAAATCCG
>NZ_JBEXWC010000045.1:0-26149 GCF_040629635.1 Streptomyces sp. NPDC005898
TATCGGGGCGACCCTCCGCCTTGCGATCGCACGCACCAGACGCCGCCAGGCCCGCCCTGCGGGCGGACGACGCTACTTTCGAAACACGCCCTAGGAGCTCTGGTCCGTCCACTCCCCGAGCGGCACGACGTCCTTCAACATTCCACGTACGCCGAGGAATTGGGAGAGGTGCTCGCGGTGCTCGTCGCACGCGAGCCACGTCTTGCGCCGCTCCGGCGTGTGGATCTTCGGGTTGTTCCAGGCGAGCACCCAGACCGCGGCGACGCGGCAGCCCTTGGCGGAACAGATCGGTGTTTCGTCACTCACAGTCGTGTCCCACAACGTTCCGAACAAGGCGACGCCGAGCAGCCACGGGGGGAGCTGCCCGGCGTCGGTCTGTCGCTCCGACGGGGGATGCGGAGCGCGTACGAAGTATGTCACGCGGGACCCGATGACCGGCACCGGAACCACATGATTGATCTGAGCTCTTCTTGAGCTTGGCGGAACGTCGACGGTCAGTTCCGACCGTGCGGAGCGCCGCGCCGCTGGTCGTGCGCACCACCCAGGGGATCTTCCGGGACGGATTCGGCGGGACCGACCGGAGCGGGCGGCGCGAGCATTGGCCGAGAAGGAGCGGGTACGAACGTCGACGGCAGCGAGCGGTTGCTCTCGCGCCCCGCGTTGGCGATCACCACGGAGATGTACGGGAGGAGCACGCCGAGGACCAGCGCGACGACGGCCACATGCCGTTCGACGTTCCACAGCACGGCCGCGGCGACCACGGACAGCGTCCGGACCGACATGGAGATCACATACCGGCGCTGACGCCCGCGCACGTCCTCCGCGAGGCCCTGACGGGCCCCGGTGATCCGGAAGACCTGGCCACCGCTCTGCTTCCGCATCACGTTCCACCACCCTGTCCGCTGCGCCGGACTCACCCCGGAATCTGCCCCGGTCCGGCACCTCCACGGTACGCCTGACCCGCGCTGCTCACGAGAGCGGGGCAGACCTGCGCCCGGCACGCTTCTTCCCGTGTCCCCCCGGATGGGGGCGCCCGACATGCGCCGTACGGCGCACGGACCGACACTGGCGGTAATGCTCACGTAGAGCCGTACAAGGAGGCAGCTATGGGCTGGTTGTGGGCGATCATCGTGGGATTCGTGCTGGGGCTGATTGCCAAGGCGATCCTGCCGGGTAAGCAGCACAGTCCGCTCTGGCTGACCACGGTGTTCGGCATCATCGGAGCGGTCGTGGGCAACTGGCTCGCGACGCAGTTCGGCATCAACGAGACCAAGGGCATCGACTGGGGCCGGCACGCGCTCCAGGTGGCGGCGGCGGTCGTGGTCGTCGGCCTGGGCGACGCGGCCTACAAGATGCTCAAAGGCAACCGGCGAACAGCCTGAGCCCTGCCGCCACGGCGTGCGAGCCGCGTCTTGCGCGGCGAAGGCCCGGCCCCCCCATGCGGGGCGCCGGGCCTTCGCCGTGAGCGCGTGAGCAGCCCCGCGGGCGAGCGGCCCCGGGCGTGATCAGCCCGCCGTCACCTCGACGGCCGCGAGGTTCTTCTTGCCCCGGCGCAGCACGAGCCACCGCCCGTGCAGCAGGTCCTCGCGGGCCGGGACGGCGTCCTCGGCGGCGACCTTGACGTTGTTCACGTAGGCGCCGCCCTCCTTGACCGTGCGGCGGGCGGCGGACTTGCTCGCCACCAGGCCGACCTCGGCGAACAGGTCCACGACCGGGCCGAGCTCGGCGACCCGCACGCGCGGCAGCTCGGAGAGCGCCGCGGCCAGCGTCGCCTCGTCCAGATCGGCCAGCTCGCCCTGGCCGAAGAGCGCCTTGGACGCGGCGATGACCGCGGCGCACTGGTCGGCGCCGTGCACCAGCGTCGTCAGCTCCTCGGCGAGCGCGCGCTGCGCGGCGCGCGCCTGCGGACGCTCCTCGGTCTGCTTCTCGATCTCCTCCAGCTCCGCGCGGGACTTGAAGGACAGGATCCGCATGTACGTCGAGATGTCCCGGTCGTCCACGTTCAGCCAGAACTGGTAGAACGCGTACGGCGTCGTCATCGTCGGGTCGAGCCAGACGGCGCCGCTCTCGGACTTGCCGAACTTGGTGCCGTCGGCCTTGACCATCAGGGGCGTGGCGAGCGCGTGCACGGCCGCGTCCGGCTCCAGGCGGTGGATCAGGTCGATGCCGGCCGTGAGGTTGCCCCACTGGTCGGACCCGCCCTGCTGGAGGGTGCAGCCGTAGCGCCGGTACAACTCCAGGAAGTCCATGCCCTGCAGGAGCTGGTAGCTGAACTCCGTGTAGGAGATGCCCTCCTGCGACTCCAGGCGCCGGGCGACCGAGTCCTTGGTCAGCATCTTGTTCACCCGGAAGTGCTTGCCGATGTCTCGCAGGAACTCGATCGCGGACAGGCCCGCGGTCCAGTCGAGGTTGTTGACCATCGCCGCGGCGTTCTCGCCCTCGAAGGACAGGAACGGCTCGATCTGCGAGCGCAGCCGCGCCACCCAGTTCGCGACCGTCTCCGGGTCGTTCAGGGTGCGCTCGGCGGTCGGCCGCGGGTCGCCGATCTGGCCCGTGGCGCCGCCCACCAGGGCCAGCGGGCGGTGCCCCGCCTGCTGGAGCCGGCGCACGGTGAGGACCTGCACGAGGTGCCCGACGTGCAGGCTCGCCGCGGTGGGGTCGAAGCCGCAATAGAACGTGACGGGACCGTCCGCGAGCGCCTTGCGCAGTGCGTCTTCATCGGTGGACAGGGAGAAAAGTCCCCGCCACTTCAGCTCGTCGACGATGTCCGTCACGGGTCTCGCGTCTCCTCGGGAGTGCTTACAGGGTGCACGGATGTGCAAGGACCGAGGTTATACGCCCTGGCTGACCGAACTCATGTTGAAATCGGGGACGCGCAGCGCGGGCATCGCGGCCCGGGTGAAGTAGTCGCCCCACTCGCGCGGCAGCGTCCGCTCCGTGCGGCCCGCCTCCGAGGCCCGGCCGAGCAGGTCGACCGGCGACTCGTTGAAGCGGAAGTTGTTCACCTCGCCGACGACCTCGCCGTTCTCCACGAGGTAGACGCCGTCCCTGGTCAGGCCCGTGAGCAGCAGCGTCGCCGGGTCGACCTCGCGGATGTACCAGAGGCAGGTGAGCAGCAGCCCGCGCCCGGTCGCGGCGACCATCTCGTCCAGGGAGCGGTCGCCGCCGCCGTCCAGGACGAGGTTGTCGACGGCCGGGGTCACCGGCAGGCCGGTGAGGGCGGCGCTGTGCCGGCTGGTGGCCAGGTGGGCCAGCTCACCCTCGCGGATCCAGTCGGTGGCGCTCAGCGGCAGTCCGTTGTCGAAGACGGAGGCGTCCCCGCCGGAGGAGTGCGCGAGCACGAACGGCGCCGACTCCAGGCCGGGCTCGTGCGGATCGCTGCGCAGCGTCAGCGGCAGCCGGGCGAGCCGCTCGCCGAGGCGGGTGGCGCCGCCCGGCCTGGCGAAGACCGTGCGGCCCTCGGCGGCGTCCCGGGCCGAGGACGACCAGAACTGGTAGATCAGCAGATCCGCGACGGCGGTCGGCGGCAGCAGCGTCTCGTACCGCCCGGCGGGCAGCTCGACGCGCCGCCGTGCCCAGGCGAGGCGCCGCTCCAGCTCCGCGTCGAGCACGGTCGGGTCGACGTCCTTGAAGTCCCGGGTGGCCCGTCCCGCCCACGCGCTCTTGGTGCGGTCCGGCGACTTGGCGTTCAGTTCGAGGGTGCCGTTGGGCTGGTCGTGGCGCAGGCGCAGCCCCGTGGAGGTGCCGAGGTAGCTGGAGACGTACTCGTGGTTGGCGAAGCCGTACAGCTCGCGGCCGCCCGCGCGGGCCCGGGCGAAGGCCTCGCCGAGCGCGGGGGCGAAGTCCGCGAAGACCGCCGAGGTGGTCTCGACGGGGGCGTCGGTGAAGTCGGGCGACGCGGCGACGCCGGTCACCAGCGGCCGCGCGTCCTCCGCGGGGCCGGCCGAGCGGGCGGCCGCCTCGGCGGCGCGCACCAGCGGCTCCAGGTCGTCGGCGGTGACGGCGGAGCGGGAGACGACGCCGGAGGCGGTGCCCTCCTTGCCGTCGACGGTGGCGATGACGGTCAGGGTGCGGCCGCGGGTGACGCCGTTGGTGGTCAGGGCGTTGCCCGCCCAGCGCAGGTTCGCCGTCGACTCCTCGTCGGCGATCACCACGCAGCCGTCGGCGGTGGACAGGTCGAGGGCGCGCTCGACGATCTCGTGCGGTTTGGCGGTGCGCGGGCTCATCGACCGGCCTCCTGCGTGGTGTTCAGAATGTTCACGCCCCGGAACAGGGCGGACGGGCAGCCGTGCGAGACCGCGGCGACCTGGCCCGGCTGGGCCTTGCCGCAGTTGAAGGCGCCACCGAGTACGTACGTCTGCGGACCGCCGACGGCGGCCATGGAGCCCCAGAAGTCGGTGGTCGTCGCCTGGTAGGCGACGTCGCGGAGCTGTCCCGCGAGCCGCCCGTTCTCGATCTTGTAGAAGCGCTGACCGGTGAACTGGAAGTTGTACCGCTGCATGTCGATCGACCACGACCGGTCACCGACCACGTAGATGCCCCGGTCCACGCCCGCGATCAGGTCCTCGGTGGAGAGCCCGCCGGGATCCGGCCGGAGCGACACGTTCGCCATGCGCTGCACCGGCACATGGCCGGGGGAGTCGGCGTACGCGCAGCCGTTGGAGCGCTCGAAGCCGGTGAGCCGCGCGATGCGCCGGTCCAGCTGGTAGCCGACCAGCGTGCCGTCCTTGACCAGGTCCCAGGACTGCGCGGCCACGCCCTCGTCGTCGTACCCGATGGTGGCGAGCCCGTGCTCGGCGGTCCGGTCACCCGTCACGTTCATCAGCGAGGAGCCGTAGGCGAGCTTGCCGAGCTGGTCGAAGGTGGCGAACGAGGTACCCGCGTACGCCGCCTCGTAGCCGAGCGCGCGGTCCAGCTCGGTGGCGTGGCCGATGGACTCGTGGATCGTCAGCCAGAGGTTCGACGGATCGACGACGAGGTCGTACGAGCCCGCCCGCACGCTCGGCGCCCGCATCTTTTCGGCCAATTGCTCGGGCAGCCTCGCCAGCTCGCCCGCCCAGTCCCAGCCGGTCCCGGTGAGGTACTCCCAGCCCCGGCCGACCGGCGGCGCGAGCGTGCGCATCGAGTCGAACTCGCCGCTCGTCGCGTCCACGGCGACCGCCGTCAGCTCCGGGTGCAGCCGCACCCGCTGCTGGGTGGTCACGGTGCCCGCCGTGTCCGCGTAGAACTTGTTCTCGTGCACGGTGACCAGCGAGGCGTCGACGTGCGCGACCCCGTCGGCGGCCAATAGCTGCGTGCTCCACTGGGCGAGCAGCCCGGACTTCTCCTCGTCCGGGACCGTGAAGGGGTCGATCTCGTACGACGACACCCAGGTGCGGTCGGCGTGCACGGGCTCGTCCGCGAGCTCCACGCGCTCGTCGGAGCCGGCCGCCCCGATCACCCGCGCCGACAGCTTCGCCATGGCCACGGCCTGCGAGGCCACCTTCGCCGCCGCGTCCATCGTCAGGTCGACGCCCGAGGCGAAACCCCAGGTGCCCCCGTGCACCACCCGGACCGCGTACCCCAGGTCCGTGGTGTCCGAGGAGCCGGACGGCTTGGCGTCGCGCAGCCGCCAGGACGCGCTGCGCACCCGCTCCAGGCGGAAGTCCGCGTGGTCGGCGCCGAGCGCCCGCGCGCGGGCGAGCGCGGCGTCGGCGAGAGCCCTCAGCGGCAGCGCCGTGAAGGCTTCATCGATGGTATGAGGCACGGGTGTCTCCCTGCTGTCGGCACCGGTCGGCTCCGATCATGTCGCGCCCGACGGCCCCGCGGCCAGAGTTTTCTGTAGGGACCCGACAGGGAGTCCTCCGAGCCACTGTCGGTCGCCGATTCTCCGTATCGCGGAAGGTACCGATAGGTTTTCGAGGTACCAGACCGCTATCGAAAGGGTGATCCGTTGAGCCGCTCGGTTCTCGTCACCGGAGGAAACCGGGGCATCGGCCTCGCCATCGCCCGCGCCTTCGCCGACGCCGGCGACAAGGTCGCGATCACCTACCGCTCGGGTGAGCCGCCGCGGGTCCTGACCGACGCCGGGGTACTCGCCGTCAAGTGCGACATCACCGACGCCGAGCAGGTGGAGCAGGCCTACAAGGAGATCGAGGACAAGCACGGGAACGTGGAGGTGCTGGTCGCCAACGCCGGCATCACCAAGGACCAGCTCCTGATGCGCATGTCCGAGGAGGACTTCACCTCCGTCCTCGACACCAACCTCACCGGCACCTTCCGCGTCGTCAAGCGCGCCAACCGCGGCATGCTGCGCGCCAGGAAGGGCCGCGTCGTCCTGATCTCCTCGGTCGTGGGCCTCATGGGCGGGCCCGGGCAGGCCAACTACGCCGCCTCCAAGGCGGGTCTGGTCGGCTTCGCGCGCTCCCTCGCCCGCGAGCTCGGGTCGCGCAACCTCACTTTCAACGTCGTCGCACCCGGTTTTGTCGACACCGACATGACCAAGGTGCTGACGGACGAGCAGCGCGAGGGCATCGTCTCTCAGGTGCCGCTCGGCCGTTACGCGCGCCCCGAGGAGATCGCCGCCGCGGTGAAGTTCCTCGCGTCCGACGACGCCTCGTACATCACTGGAGCCGTCATCCCCGTTGACGGCGGATTGGGCATGGGTCACTGATCACATGAGCGGAATTCTCGACGGCAAGCGCATCCTCATCACGGGTGTGCTGATGGAGTCCTCCATCGCCTTCCACGCGGCCAAGGTCGCCCAGGAGCAGGGCGCCGAGGTCATTCTCACCGCCTTCCCGCGGCCCACGCTCACCGAGCGCATCGCCAAGAAGCTCCCCAAGCCCGCCAAGGTCATCGAGCTGGACGTGACCAACCAGGAGCACCTGGACCGCCTGGAGGGCCTCGTCCGCGAGGAGCTCGGCGGCCTGGACGGCGTCGTGCACTCCATCGGCTTCGCCCCGCAGGGCGCCTTCAACTTCCTGGAGGCCACCTTCGAGGACGTCGCCACGGCGATGCACGTCTCGGCGTACTCCCTGAAGTCGCTCACCATGGCCTGCCGCCCGCTGTTCGGCGACAGCGCCTCGGTGGTCGGCCTCACCTTCGACGCGCAGTACGCGTGGCCGAAGTACGACTGGATGGGCCCGGCCAAGGCCGCCCTGGAGGCCACCAGCCGCTACCTCGCCCGTGACCTGGGCAAGGAGAACATCCGCTGCAACCTCATCTCCGCGGGCCCGATCGGCTCCATGGCGGCCAAGTCCATCCCGGGCTTCGCCGACCTCGCGGACGTGTGGAACAGCCGCTCCCCGCTGGAGTGGGACATGGCCGACCCGGAGCCCGCGGGCCGCGGCATCGTCGCCCTGCTCTCGGACTTCTTCCCGAAGACCACCGGCGAGATCGTCCACGTCGACGGCGGCGTCCACATGATGGGTGCCTGACCCGGCATCTCCTACGCCGACGACGCCCCGTCCCCGCACCGCGCGGGAGGCGGGGCGTCACCCGTTCGGCCCCCGTGCCGGGCGGCGCCGGGGCAGTGCCGCGCACCCTGGAGTGTGCGTCTCTCCGGTGCGGTGCTCGCCGCTCTCGCCCTGTTGGCCGCCGCGCCGCCGTCCGGCGCCGCGCCCCTCGGCGAGGCCGGTCAAAACGGCCCGCACGCGCGCGTGGAGCCACGAAAACCCCGGCCCTTCGGCGCGGAGTGCCGCACCGGCGTCGCCGGTGCCGCGGTGGTCGCGTACTGCCACAACCCCTACCCCGAGACCGACCGGGTCCGCCTGCACGTGGAGTGCGACCGGTGGTGGGACATCGACGTCGACACGGCCGGGGTCGAGGCGGGTCCGGCCCAGACCGTGCGCCTGACCGGACGGTGCTGGAAAGAGGTCCGCGCGGCCTGGGTCAGTCACCAGAAGTGACGGGCCGGCACATGAACGGGTAACCCGCCGCCTCCGTGGCCGCGGCTTCCGTGTCCCGCGCGCGGATCGCCTCGACGAGCCGGGCGTGGTCCATGTGCGACTCGGGCGTGAGCTTCGTGCCGACGTCCTCGCGCAGCCAGTCGCGCATCACCTCGCCGAGGTCCGCGTAGAGCGCCATCATCACGTCGTTGTGCGACGCGGCGACCACGGCCATGTGGAACGACGCGTCGGCCGTCACGAAGGTCTCCGCGTCCCCCGAGGCCCAGGCCTCCTCGCGGCGCGCCAGGAGGGCGTCGAGCTGCTTGAGGTCCCGTGCGGTGCGGCGCTCCGCGGCGAGCCTGGCCGCACTCGACTCCAGCGTGCTGCGCAGCTCGGCGACGTGCCGCGGGTCCGCGTCGGCGAACCTGCGGTGCATCACGCCCGCCAGTTCGCTGGTGGCGAGGACGAAGGTGCCCGAGCCCTGGCGGATGTCGAGCAGGCCGTTGTGCGCGAGGGCGCGCACGGCCTCCCGGACGGTGTTCCTGGCCACGCCCAGCTGCTCGACCAGTTCCGGCTCGGTGGGGATGCGGGAGCCGACCGGCCACTCGCCCGAGGAGATCTGGTTGCGCAGCTCGGCGATGACCTGCTCGGACAGGGCCGAACGGCGCGCGGTGGTCAGCGGCATGACATTACCTTCCCAAACGGATTGGACAGCCAATCATCCTATGATTCTATGATGGGGCCATGGCTAGTGAGGAAACCACCACGATGACACCGACGGCGCCCCCCTCCCCGCGTACCGGACCGGCGGCGAAACAAGCCTCCACGCGCGCGTGGACGACGCGCCTGGTCGTCGTCGGCATCGTCCTCGCGGCCCTCAACCTCCGCCCGGCCATCACCAGCCTCGGCGCCCTCCTCGAAGAGGTCCGCGACGGCCTCGGCATGAGCGGCACCCTCGCCGGACTGCTCACCTCCGTGCCGCCCCTGTGCTTCGCCGTCTTCGGAGTGATGGCGCCCCGCCTCGCCCGGCGCTTCGGCGCCGGCGCGGTGGTCTGCGTCGGCATGGCCGCGATCGCCGCCGGCCTGGTGATACGCCCCTTCCTCGGCGGCACCGCCGGCTTCCTCGCCGCCACCGCGCTCGCCCTCATGGGCATCGCGGTCAGCAACGTCCTGATGCCGGTCATCGTCAAGCGCTGGTTCCCCGACCGGGTCGGCTCCATGACCGGCCTGTACTCGATGGCGCTCGCGCTCGGCACCTCCCTCGCCGCCGCCCTCACCGTCCCGATGACCGACGCGCTCGGCGGGCACTGGCAGAGCGGGCTCGCTCTCTGGGCGGTGCTCGCCGTCGTCGCCGTCGTGCCGTGGATCCCGCTCGTCAGCCGGGACCGGGCCGCCACCGCCGCCGCCCCGGAGCACGTCAGCCCCGACGTGCGCCGGCAGGACGAGGGGCTGCGCATCACCCGCAGCCGCACCGCCTGGGCGCTCGCCGTCTTCTTCGGACTCCAGGCCACGGCCGCGTACGTCACGATGGGCTGGATGCCGCAGATCTTCCGTGACGCGGGCGTCCCCGCCGGCGAGGCGGGCGTGCTCCTCGCCGTCACGATGGCCATGGGCGTGCCGCTGGCGTTCGTCATCCCGAGGGTCGCCACGCGGCTGACCAACCAGGGCCCCGTCGTGATCGTCCTCGGCGCCTGCGGTCTCGCCGGATACGCGGGCCTCTACCTCGCACCCGCGGGCGGCGCCTGGGCGTGGGCCCTGCTGCTCGGCATCTCCAACTGCGCCTTCCCGCTCGCCCTCACGATGGTCGGCATGCGGGCCAAGAGCAGCGTCGGCGTGGCCAAGCTGTCCGCCTTCGCGCAGAGCACCGGCTACCTGATCTCGATCCCCGGACCGCTCCTGGTGGGCGTCCTCTACCAGCACAGCGGCGGCTGGGGCCTGCCGATCGCCCTGATGGCGGGCCTGATGGTGCCCCAGATCGTCGTCGGCACCCTCGCGGGCCGCAACCGCACGGTCGAGGACGAGGTGGCGGCCAGGGCCGACCGGGCGGCGGCCGAGGCGGCCTGACCCCACCGACCGGGGCAGGGGGCGAGGGTGGGAGACTGGCGTCATGCCCGTCCTCGACCCGAACCCCCAGAACGGCCAGAAGAAGCTGCTCATCGTGCTCGGCGCGATGCTGGCCATCACCGTGATCATCGGCATCATCGCCGCCATCGCCTCACCGTGACCTGAGGCCGTCCGCAGCGGGATGGTGGGGCTGGCCCCCCTATCCCCTAGGGGGCCAGTGTCAGGGTCAAGTGGGTGGAACACCGGATGGGCCAAGGGCCGCCGATCGCCTAGTTTCGAGTTGTGCCCGCGACGACGGGGCATCGACCACTCGAAGACACGGAGGCGGTATGTCGGCCCGTACGCACACCCGGTGCGACCCCGCGGAGTCGGGGAGCATCGAGATCCAGCTCCCCTGGTGGGGGATCGCCCTGCCCGCCATCGCCTTCGCGACCCTGCTCCTGCTGATCCTGAACCCCACCGACGCCCACGCCGCGAGCAGCGAACCGGTCGTCACGAGCCTCCTCGAGCGCATCCAGGCGATAGCCCTGCGCGCGACCGCGTGAGCCCCGCTCCGCCGCCTCCCTCACCCGCCTCGGCCGACCGCTCCAACTACCTGCGCCCTGTGGCGCGTTTCATGCGAAGCTGGGACGCATGAGCGTCGCAGAATCCCGCAGGATCGTCCTCTTCCGGCATGCGAAGGCCGACTGGCCCGATGTCTCCGACCACGAGCGGCCGCTCGCTGATCGAGGCCGCAGGGACGCCCCCGTCGCCGGACGCAAGCTGGCCGACAGCGGCATCCCCCTCGACCTGGCCCTCTGCTCGACCGCGGTCCGCACCCGCGAGACGTGGAAGCTCGCCGTCTCGGAGCTGCCGCAGCGGCCGAGGACCGTCTACGAGGACCGGTTGTACGAGGCCTCGCCCGGTGAGCTGATCGCCGTGCTCAACGAAACCCCGGACGAGGTGCGCAACATCGTCCTGATCGGTCACAACCCCAGCATCCACGGCCTGGCCGACGTCCTCGCCGGGGACGCCGAGGGCGATGTCAGGGAGCGGCTGAACCGCCGGGGCTTCCCGACCGCCACCTTCGCCGTCCTGACGTACTCCGGATCCTGGAAGGCACTGGAACCGGGCGTGGCCACCCTCGTCGACTACTGGGCGCCGTCCGAGTGACCCACCCCTCCACCGTTACGACGACGGGGCCCCGCCTGTAGGGCGCGGGGCCCCGTCGTGCGAGGGACGCGCGGGAGGGGAAAGGACGGGAGGGCGGAGCCGAGCCGGCCCCGGCCGTCAGTCGCTGTGGGTCTCCGCGGCCTCGACCTCTTCGCGGGTGATCCCGAGGAGATAGAGGACGGTGTCCAGGAAGGGCACGTTCACCGCGGTGTGCGCGGCCTCGCGGACCACGGGCTTGGCGTTGAAGGCGACCCCGAGGCCGGCCGCGTTCAGCATGTCCAGGTCGTTCGCACCGTCGCCGATCGCCACGGTCTGCTCCAGCGGGACCCCGGCCTCCTGAGCGAAGCGGCGCAGCAGCCGCGCCTTGCCCGCCCGGTCGACGATCTCGCCGGTCACCTTGCCGGTCAGCTTGCCGTCGACGATCTCCAGCGTGTTGGCCTGGGCGAAGTCGAGGCCGAGACGTTCCTTCAGATCGTCGGTGACCTGGGTGAAACCGCCCGAGACGACGCCCACTTGGTACCCGAGGCGCTTGAGGGTGCGGATGAGGGTGCGGGCCCCCGGGGTCAGCCGGACCTCGGAGCGGACCTTGTCGACCACCGAGGCGTCCAGACCCGCGAGCAGTGCCACGCGCGCGTGCAGCGACTGCTCGAAGTCCAGCTCGCCGCGCATCGCGGCGGACGTCACCTCGGCGACCTCGTCCTCGCACCCGGCGTGCGCGGCGAACAGCTCGATGACCTCGTCCTGGATGAGCGTCGAGTCGACGTCCATCACGACCAGGCGCTGCGCGCGGCGGTGCAGGCCCGCCGCGACCACCGCGACGTCCACGCCGAGCTTCGCGGCCGCTATGGCGAGGGCGGTGCGCAACCGCTCGGTCTCGGTGCCGGACACCGCGAACTCGACGGCCGTGACCGGGTACTTGGCGAGCCGGAAGATACGGTCGATGTTGCCGCCGGTCCCCGTGATGCTGGCGGCGATCGCCGCGGTCGACTCCGAGGTCAGCGGGTGGCCGAGCACGGTCACGAGCGAGCGGCCGAGGCCGCGCGGCCGGTTGTCGCCGATGCCCGAGATGATCTCGGCCTGCATCTTCATGGACTCCGCCCAGCTGTGGACGGTGGCCCGCAGGTCACCCTCCATACCGGCGGGCGGCACGGTCACCAGCGCGCACAGCACTATCCGGCCGCGCGTGACGACCTGCTCGATGTCGACGACGTCGAGGGAGTAGGCGGCGAGGGTGTCGAAGAGGCCGGCGGTGAGGCCGGGGCGGTCCTTGCCGAAGATCTTGACGAGAAGCGTCGGGACGTCGGCGGACTGAGGGGGCTGCGAAGCACTCATGGTGCTGCCTACGGTATCCGTCCACCTCCCGGGGGCGCCCGGCGGTCCGCTTCCCGGACACCGGCTGTTCGCCTCCCGCTCGCTTCGCGACGTTTGCCCGTGGTGCCGGGTATCGAGGGAAGAGGAAGAGGCGGATGTCAGCGGGGTCTGCGGGGCGGAGGCGGCCAGCCGCGTGAGCGCGGGCGGGGCCGGGGCGGTGGCAGGAGGGGGCCCGACACGGTGGGCGCGCCGGAGACGTCCCCCGGGGGGCCGTAGATAGGGGTTCGTATCCGGGTTCGGCGGCCGCTGCGGGGCGCTGGGCCGGTACGGGCCCGCCGCCGGGGAGGCGGGGTCCAGGGCTTCGGCTGGTGCCGGTGCCGAAGGCCTCGCCGTCGACCGTCACGACGTCGTGCCCCACCCAGGCGAGCCCCGCGGGCATCGCCAGGAAGAGGGAAGAAGTGGGCGAGGAGCAGCGCGCCCACCAGACTCACCCCAAGTGGCGCGATATCGACCGCCGTGGTCGCCTCGGCCCCGTCCAGGCCGAACACCGAGACATCGGCGGACGGCGTGAGGGAACCTCCCGCACCGAGCGCCACCGTCGCGGCCGCCTCGCTATCACGGTGCACATTCCGCACTCGATACATACGCTTTCACGCATCTCGTACGTGTAATGGCCGTGATGGGCGCTTACTACTCTCCGGGGCGTTTTCTGCTCCGTCAACGGGGCAACCCCAAAGGCCGGTACGCAGTCTTCACAAGGCCCGACTTTCGGTCAGAGGCCTCCTCCTGAAATAGTTCCTCCCGATGTTCGACATCCCTAGACTCCCCACATGGGGGCTAGCTCGGGGGACAACTCAGTGGGGCATGGAGTGCCGGAACTCGTACTGGAATTGAATGGAAGGTCCTGGACGCTCGATTCGTCCAGGCCATACACCCTCGGACGCGATCCGCAGGGAGACATCGCGCTCGACGACGCCAGGGTGTCCTGGCGTCACGCCACGATCAGCTGGAGCGGGCGCAGTTGGGTCATCGAGGACCACGGCAGCACCAATGGCACCTTCGTGCAGGGCCAGCGGATCCATCAGCAGGAGATCGGCCCCGGCTCGGCGGTCCACCTCGGCAACGCGACCGACGGCCCGCGGCTGAATCTGTCCGGTGCCGCCACGGCCGCGGCCGTCTCCGCACCGCAGCACCAAGCAGCCGCGCCGCAGCACGCCCAGCACGCCCAGCACGCGCCCGCGCCGCAGCACGCCCAGCAGCAGGCCCCGTACCAGCCGCAGCAGCAGGCCTGGCAGCAGCACCAGCAACAACAGCCCCAAGCGCACCAGCCGCCCCAGGCACACCAGCCGCCACAGCACCCGCATGTGCCGCAGCAGCAGGGCGCCCCGGCCGGCCAGTACGCGCAGAAGACCCCCGGTTCCGGCGGTGCCGCGGGGGCGCCGCCGGTGCACGGCGACCGCAGCCCGACGACGTTCCACCAGCTGGCCCTCGGCCGCAAGATGCGCATCGGCCGCGCCCTGGAGAACGAGCTGGTCGTCTCCGACCTCCAGGTCTCGCGCCACCACGCCGAGTTCACCGCGACGCCCGACGGCCGCTTCGAGCTGCACGACCTCGGCTCGCACAACGGCACGTACGTCAACGGTCAGCCGATCGCGAAGTCCTCGACGGTGTCGATCGGCCCGAACGACATCGTCGGCGTCGGTCACTCGACGTTCCGCCTGGTCGGCGGGCAGCTCGAGGAGTTCGTAGACACCGGTGACGTCTCCTTCTCGGCCCGCCACCTCACGGTCACCGTCGACGGCGGCAAGCAGATCCTCAAGGACGTCTCCTTCGGCGTCCCGGAGAAGTCGCTCATCGCGGTCATCGGCCCCTCCGGTTCCGGAAAGTCCACCCTGCTCAAGGCGCTCACCGGCTACCGGCCCGCCAACCAGGGCGACGTGCTCTACGACAACCGCAACCTCTACAAGCAGTTCGCCGAGCTGCGCCAGCGCATCGGTCTGGTCCCGCAGGACGACATCCTGCACAAGGAGCTGACCGTCAAGAAGGCCCTGAAGTACGCGGCCAAGCTGCGCTTCCCGGCCGACACCACGGAGGCCGAGCGCGACGCCCGCATCGGCGAGGTGCTGCGCGAGCTGAAGCTGGACATCCACAAGGAGAAGAAGGTCACCTCCCTCTCCGGTGGCCAGCGCAAGCGCGTGTCGGTGGCGCTGGAGCTGCTGACCAAGCCGTCGCTGATCTTCCTGGACGAGCCGACCTCCGGCCTCGACCCGGGCATGGACCGCGACGTCATGCAGCTGCTGCGCGGCCTCGCCGACGACGGCCGCACGGTCCTCGTCGTGACGCACTCGGTCGCCGAGCTGGCGATCTGCGACAAGCTCCTGGTGATGGCGCCGGGCGGCTCGGTGGCGTACTTCGGCCCGCCGGAGGAAGCCCTCAACTTCTTCGGCTACAGCACCTGGGCGGATGTCTTCTCCGCCTTCGAGAACTACCGCGACTACGACTGGGCGGGCCGCTGGAAGGGCTCGCAGCACTACCAGATGTACGCCGCGGACATCGACGCCGTCGCCGCCCAGTCCGTACCGATGCCGCCCCCGCAGGCGGTCAAGCCGCCCAAGCCGCAGGGCTGGGGCTCGCAGCTGTGGACCCTGATCCGCCGCTACACCTCGGTGATCGCCTCCGACAAGGGCTTCATGGGCCTGATGGTGATCCTGCCCGCGGTCCTCGGCGTCGTCAGCGTCGTCATCCCGGCCGACTTCGGCCTCGCCCCGCCCAAGCCGCCGTCCAAGTTCAACGGCGACGCCGGAACGATCATGCTGATCCTCGCGGTCGGCATGTGCTTCTCGGGCGCGGCCAACTCCGTACGTGAGCTGATCAAGGAACGGGTCATCTACGAACGGGAACGGGCCACCGGCCTCTCCCGCTCGGCGTACCTGATGTCCAAGGTCATCGTCCTCGGCGTCATCACTGCCATCCAGGGCGTCATCATCTGCGCCATCGGCTTCGCCCCGCGCGAGCTGCCCGAAGAGGGCCTGATCATGCCGCCGGCCGCCGAGATCTGCCTGACGATCATCGCGCTCGGCTTCACCTCGATGATGTTCGGCCTGGTCATCTCCTCCCTGGTGAAGACGGCCGAGAAGACCATGCCACTGCTGGTCATGTTCGCGATCGTGCAGGTCGTCTTCACCGGCGTCCTCTTCCAGGTCTACGGCTCGCCCGGCCTGGAGCAGTTCGCCTGGCTGATGCCGTCCCGCTGGGCCATCGCCGGCGCGGGCGCCACCCTGGACCTCGCGCACCTGATGCCGCCGTGGGACGCGAAGAACCCCAACGACCTGGACCCCCTGTGGGAGCACTCGGTCGGACAGTGGGGCATCAACCTCACGGTGCTGCTCGCGCTCGGCGTCATCTGCGGCTTCGCGGTCGCCCGCCTGCTGCGCCGCCACGAGCCGGAGGTCATGCGCAAGTAAGCGCGCACGTACGGACGACACGCCCGTACGCACGACGAGGGCGGCACCCCGCACGGGGTGCCGCCCTTCGGCGTCGCTGAACCTCGCCTTCGGCTGAAGAGGTCCGTTGATCAGGCGATCAAGGCTCAGTAGGCGCTGTTCACGTTGTCCATCGAGCCGTACCGGTCGGCCGCGTAGTTGGCCGCGGCCGTGATGTTGGCGACGGGGTCGTAGATGTTCGTCGAGGTGCCCTCGACGTGGTACGCGTCGAACGTCGGCTTGATGACCTGGAGCAGGCCGATCGAGGGGGTGCCGTTGATCGCGTTGATGTCCCAGCCGTTGATGGCGTTCGGGTTGCCCGAGGACTCGCGGAGGATGTTGCGGTGCAGGCCCTCGTAGGAGCCGGGGATGCCCTTGGCCCGCATGATGTCCAGGGACTGGCGGATCCAGCCGTCGAGGTTGTTGGCGTAGACCGGCTTGCGGGCGGCCGCGCGGCTCGCGGCCTCCTTGGCCTTGCGCTCGTCCTCGGCCCGCTTCCTGGCGGCGGCCTCGTCGGCGGCCTTCTTGTCGGCAGCCGCCTTCGCGGCGGCGTCCCTGGCCTGCTTGTCGGCGTTCGACTGCTGCTTGGAGACGCTGGCGTGGACCGTCTTCTGCGCGCCGGCGGAGACGGCGAAGGCGACGGGGGAGACGTCGGCGGCCTGGGCCCCGGCCTCGGAGTTGCCCGGCACGAGCGAGAAGGCGAGGGCGGCGGCGCCGAGCGCGGCGACTCCGGCGATCGAGAACTTCTGGGTCCTGGTCACGTTGTCGCGACTGAGACCAGGGGTGACGGGCTTGGACATGGGTAAGGGACCTCTTCGGGTAGCGGAGGTCGCTCTACACCGGTGGGGGACAGTTGCTGCTCCGGCACAAACGCCGCGGTGCGAGGACCGCGGCGTCGAGCGACGGGAGCAATTCTTAGCGGCAGCAAAATTCTGTGGCAAAGCAGTGACGTACGACCCGGCATAGTGGATCAGGGGGTACGCACCGCACCCGCATGACCCCGCTCGCCTTTCCCCATATGGGTTTCCTCATCAACTAGGAACCTTCGTACGTGACGTTCGCCCTATGCCCGGGCTCACATCGGGCACGTAACAGTCTCACCATGCGTTGCCCCAGCAATGCGCTCGGTGAGGGTCGGCCGCTGGTCCTAGGCCTCGCGGCCCACCAGGGGGCCACCACAGGGCGGATACGCACAGTCACACCCCGCCGGTACGGTGTCGCCATGAGTCAAGGACCCCGATCCGGCCTGGACGCGGTGAGCGCCGCGCTGCTCGCCATGAGCAGGCACCTGGAGGTGCGCGACGTCCTCAAGACGATCGTCGCCTCCGCCCGCGAGCTGCTCGACGCCGAGTACGCCGCGCTCGGGGTCCCCGACGACCACGGCGGCTTCGCCCAGTTCGTCGTCGACGGCGTCAGCGACGAGCAGTGGAAGGCCATCGGCCCGCTGCCCAGGCAGCACGGCATCCTCGCGGCGATGCTCCGGCGGGCCGAGCCCGAGCGCCTCGCCGACGTCCGCGAGGACCCCCGCTTCGAGGGCTGGCCCGCCGCCCACCCGGACATGTCCGACTTCCTCGGCCTCCCCATTCGCTACGGCGACGAGACGCTCGGCGCGCTCTTCCTCGCCAACAAGAAGTGCCCCAAGCCCCAGGGCGGCTGCGGCTTCACCGCGCAGGACGAGGAGCTGCTGTCCCTCCTGGCCCAGCACGCCGCGATCGCCCTCACCAACGCCCGCCTCTACGAGCGCAGCCGCGAGCTGACCATCGCCGAGGAGCGCTCACGCCTCGCCCACGAACTGCACGACGCCGTGAGCCAGAAACTCTTCTCGCTGCGCCTGACGGCCCAGGCCGCCGCCGCCCTGGTCGACCGGGACCCCTCCCGCGCCAAGGGCGAACTGCACCAGGTCGCAGCCCTCGCCGCCGAGGCCGCGGACGAGCTGCGCGCCGCCGTCGTCGAGCTGCGCCCCGCCGCCCTGGACGAGGACGGCCTGGTGGCCACCTTGCGCACGCACGTCCAGGTGCTGCACCGCGCCCACTCCGCACAGGTCACCTTCGAGAGCAACGGCGTACGGGCGCTGCCCGCCTCCCAGGAGGAAGCCCTGCTCCGCGTCGCCCAGGAGGCCCTGCACAACGCCCTGCGCCACTCCGGGGCCGAGCGGGTCACCGTGTCCCTCGGCAAGCGGGGCGCGGGAGCCGTCCTGCGCGTCACCGACGACGGCAGGGGCTTCGACCCGATGGCGATACGGCGCGCGGGGCGCCACCTGGGTCTGGTCTCCATGCGCGACCGGGCGAGCGGGGTCGGCGGACGGCTGACCGTGGAATCGGAGCCCGGCAAGGGCACGACGATCGAGATGGAGGTCCCCGGTGGCTGACGCCGAGCACGACGCGAGGACGAGGATCCGGGTCCTGCTGGTCGACGACCACCAGGTGGTCCGCCGCGGCCTGCGGACGTTCCTGGAGGTCCAGGACGACATCGAGGTCGTCGGCGAGGCCTCCGACGGCGCCGAGGGCGTCGCGCGAACCGAGGAACTGAAGCCCGACGTGGTCCTGATGGACGTCAAGATGCCCGGCATGGACGGCGTCGAGGCACTGCGCAAGCTGCGCGAGCTGGCCAACCCCGCGCGCGTCCTCATCGTCACCAGCTTCACCGAGCAGCGCACGGTCGTCCCGGCCCTGCGCGCGGGCGCCGCCGGCTACGTCTACAAGGACGTCGACCCGGACGCCCTCGCCGGCGCCATCCGCTCGGTGCACGCGGGACACGTCCTGCTCCAGCCCGAGGTGGCCGGGGCGCTGCTCTCCCAGGAGGAGGCGGGCGGCGGCCACGGCCGGGGCGGCTCGCTGACCGAGCGCGAGCGCGAGGTCCTCGGCCTGATCGCCGACGGCCGCTCCAACCGCGAGATCGCCCGCGCCCTCGTCCTCTCGGAGAAGACGGTCAAGACGCACGTCTCGAACATCCTGATGAAGCTGGACCTCGCCGACCGCACCCAGGCCGCGCTCTGGGCCGTACGCCACGGTGTGACCGACTGATCCCCGCGCGCCCCGGGACTGGCGCCGGGCGCGAGGCGTCGCGCTCCGGACTGAGATTCATACCGTCGTGTATATGTCCCCCATTTGGCGCAACCCCCGGGGCGCCCGGGCGTTCTCCAGTGCGTGCTGCGGCGGCCGGCCGCAGCTTCCGCTCCGGAGGATCGCGCAGTGCAGAACCCGAACAAGGCCGCCGACGCCCGCGGGAACACCGTCACCGTCATCGGCGCCCTGAACCCGACGTTCGGGAACGTCCGCGCGAACCTCTGATCGAGCCCCGCACCCCGGCCCCGCCGCAGGGGCCGCCCATGTCAGCAGGAGGAGCACCACCCATGAACAGCATCGCCAAGAAGGCCGCCCTCGCCGTCGTCACCGCCGGACTCGCCGCGGGTGCCTCCGCCGGAGCCGCGTCCGCCGCCTCCGACGCCGGCGCCCACGGTGCCGCGACGAACTCGCCGGGCGTCGCCTCCGGCAACCTCGTGCAGGTCCCGGTCGACGTCCCGGTCAACATCACCGGCAACAGCGTCGACGTGATCGGCGTGCTCAACCCCGCCTTCGGAAACGCCTCGGTCAACCACTGAGCACCGCTCCGGAACGGCTGCCACGCCGGACGGAGCACCGCTCCGGAACAGAAGGCCCCGCGGCTTCCTCGGCCCGCGGGGCCTTCCCGCGCGCCAGGACCGGCCCCCAAAGGGCACCCCTCAGCGCCGCTCCCGCTCCTCCACATAGGCGTTGTACGCGGCCACCTGCGCCCGCCGCGCCGTTCGCTCCACCGGCCGCAGCGCCTGCCCCCGCGCGGCCATCTCCGAGGCGCTCACGGCCCCGCCGTGCCCGTTGTCGTACGCCAGGGAGATCAGCAGTCCGACCCGCTGCGCCAGCTCGAGCACCCGGACCGCACGCGGCGGATACCCGGGGGCCAGCAGCTCGCGCCCCCGCTCGGCCCGCGCCCGGTACGCGTCGAGCGCCGCCTCGGCCACCGGCCCGGACCCCGCCACGTCGAGCCGGGACAGCACCCGCGTGGCGTCCCGCAGCGCCTCCGCCAGCTCGCGCTCCGCCTCCCCGAGCGAGGGCACGTCCGCCGGGGGCGCCTCCCGCACCGGCAGGCAGTGCCAGCGGACCTCCACGTGCACGTCTCCCTCGGGCCCCGCCTCGTACACCTCGGGCACCAGCCCATGGGGCGCGCCGAACGCGACCACGGCCTCCTGCGCCTCCAGGGCCCGCGCGTTGAACTCGGGCGGCCCGCTCAGCCCGAGCGGATGCCCGGGCGCGGGCAGCGCCACCCGAAAACCCGTCACCCCGAGCGAGCGCAACCGCCCCATCGCGAGCGTCAGACCCACGGGGCCCGACTCCCCGGGAAGTCCTTCGACCCGGTGCACCGCGTCCTCGCCGACCATCGCGAGCACCGCGTCATCCGGGGAAACAAGTCCGGCCAACAGGGCATTTCCCCATGCGGCCAGGCGTCCTGAGCGTGGTTCCGAGAGCATGCGCACAGCCTAAGGACCGGGCTCGCGACAGGAACGCCCGACCGGTGGCGTAGGTTTTATCCGGGGACCGCGTCCACCGACGCGAGCGACGACCGAGACTGCAATGGGAGACAGCGCGCTCATGAGCGATGTACTGGAGCTTGAGGACGTATCTGTGGTCCGAGAGGGCCGGGCTCTGGTGGACCAGGTCTCCTGGTCGGTCAAGGAAGGGGAGCGCTGGGTCATCCTCGGCCCGAACGGCGCGGGCAAGACCACCCTCCTCAACGTCGCGTCCAGCTACCTCTTCCCGTCCACCGGCACCGCCACCATCCTCGGCGAGACCCTCGGCAAGCCCGGCACCGACGTCTTCGAGCTCCGCCCCCGCATCGGCGTCGCCGGCATGGCCATGGCGGACAAGCTGCCCAAGCGCCAGACCGTCCTGCAGACGGTGCTCACCGCCGCGTACGGCATGACCGCCGGCTGGCGCGAGCAGTACGAGGACGTCGACGAGCTGCGCGCCCGCGCCTTCCTCGACCGCCTCGGCATGAGCGACTACCTGGAGCGCAGGTTCGGCACGCTCTCCGAGGGCGAGCGCAAGCGCACCCTGATCGCCCGCGCCCTGATGACCGACCCCGAGCTGCTCCTCCTCGACGAGCCCGCCGCCGGCCTCGACCTCGGCGGCCGCGAGGACCTCGTACGCCGCCTCGGCCGCCTCGCCCGCGACCCCATCGCCCCCTCGATGATCATGGTCACGCACCACGTCGAGGAGATCGCCCCCGGCTTCACGCACGTCCTGCTGATCCGCCAGGGCAAGGTCCTCGCCGCGGGCCCGCTGGAGCTGGAGCTCACCTCCCGCAACCTCTCCCTCTGCTTCGGACTCCCGCTCGTCGTCGAACAGCGCAACGACCGCTGGACCGCCACGGGCCTGCCGATGTCCTGAAGGGGCGCGTCCGGACCGACTGACCGCGCCCTGTCCCGGAAGCGACCCCCGGTCCTACGATGACCACGTGGACATCGACGCATGGGTGTGGTGGCTGATCGGCGCCGCCGCGCTCGGAATCCCGCTCGTACTGACCGCGATGCCCGAGCTGGGCATGCTCGCCGCGGGCGCCGTCGCGGCCTCCGTGGCCGCGAGCCTCGGCGCGGGCACCGTCCTCCAGGTGGTCGTCTTCGCCGCGGTCTCGGTCGCGCTCATCGCCGTCGTACGCCCCATCGCGACCCGGCACCGAGCCCAGCGGCCCGAACTGGCCACCGGCATCGACGCGTTGAGGGGCAGGTCGGCCGTCGTCCTGGAACGGGTCGACGGCTCCGGCGGCCGCATCAAGCTCGCGGGCGAGATCTGGTCGGCGCGCTCGCTCGACGCGGACCGCGCCTACGAGGCCGGCCAAGAAGTGGACGTCGTCGAGATCGACGGAGCGACGGCCATCGTCCTGTGAATGCCCCACGGGCCGTGCGGCGGTCTGACAGACTCGACCAGCAAGATCTTTGAGAACCCGCGGGGCTCCGTGCCGCGCGGGCACACACCGAGGCATGAAGGGTACGGGGAGCCACGATGGAACCAATCATCATCGTCCTGATCATTCTGGTGGTGCTGGTCTTCATCGCCCTGATCAAGACCATCCAGGTCATCCCACAGGCCAGCGCCGCCATCGTCGAGCGCTTCGGCCGCTACACACGCACGCTGAACGCGGGCCTGAACATCGTCGTCCCGTTCATCGACTCGATCCGCAACCGCATCGACCTGCGTGAACAGGTCGTCCCCTTCCCGCCCCAGCCGGTGATCACCCAGGACAACCTGGTGGTCAACATCGACACCGTCATCTACTACCAGGTGACCGACGCGCGGGCCGCGACCTACGAAGTCGCCAGCTACATCCAGGCGATCGAGCAGCTCACCGTCACCACCCTGCGCAACATCATCGGCGGCATGGACCTGGAGCGGACCCTGACCTCCCGCGAGGAGATCAACGCGGCCCTGCGCGGCGTCCTCGACGAGGCCACCGGCAAGTGGGGCATCCGCGTCAACCGCGTCGAGCTGAAGGCGATCGAGCCGCCGACCTCCATCCAGGACTCGATGGAGAAGCAGATGCGCGCCGACCGCGACAAGCGCGCCGCGATCCTCCAGGCCGAAGGTGTCCGGCAGTCGGAGATCCTGCGCGCCGAGGGCGAGAAGCAGTCCGCGATCCTGCGCGCCGAGGGTGAGGCCAAGGCCGCGGCCCTGCGCGCCGAGGGCGAGGCCCAGGCGATCCGTACGGTCTTCGAGTCCATCCACGCCGGCGACCCGGACCAGAAGCTGCTCTCCTACCAGTACCTCCAGATGCTCCCCAAGATCGCCGAGGGTGACGCGAACAAGCTCTGGATCGTGCCCAGCGAGATCGGCGACGCCCTCAAGGGCCTCGGCGGTGCCCTCGGCAACTTCGGCCCCATGGGCGGCGGTTCAGGCGGCTCGTCCGGCAAGGAGCGCCGCGAACAGCCGCCGATCGACTAGAGCCCTCCGCAGGCAGCGCCCCGAAAGGGGCGCGGGGAAGTGCGCGTCCAGCCCAGGACAACCCGCAGACAGAGTCAGGCCCCTAAGCCGCCGGCTGCGCCAACCACTCCGGCAACGAAGCCAGGTCCTCCCGCCCCAGCGACAAGAGCATCGCCCCCGCGGGAGTCGGCTCGAACGGCTGGCGCAGCAACGGCATCCCGGCCTCCTCGGGCGTCCGGTTCGCCTTGCGGTGATTGTCCGGCGCACACGAAGCCACCGTGTTCAGCCAGGAGTCGGCGCCGCCCTGCGAGCGCGGCACGACGTGGTCCACCGTCGTGGCCCGTCTGCCGCAGTACGCGCACCGGTGCTGGTCCCGGACGAGGACCCCTCGCCTCGACCACGGTGCCTGTCTTCGGAACGGCACCCGGACGTATCTGCAGAGCCTGATCACCCGGGGCACCGGTATCTCCACCGCCGCCGCGCGCACACGGAGCCCGGGGTGGGCCTGTTCCACCACGGCCTTGTCCTGGAGCACCAGGACGACGGCCCGGTTGAGCGTCACCGTCGAGAGCGGCTCGAAGCTCGCGTTCAGCACCAGAGTGTCCCGCATCAACCTGCCCACCTCCCGTATGCACCGGCCCACCGCCTGGCGGGCTTGGATCAACTCTGAACGGGCACGCCGAGATGGACAACGCAATAAAAAATGCCCGCCTCTGATCACTTCCATGACCAGAGGCGGGCAAACAATCGGTGAACGGTCAGTTCTCCGCGGGGGCGCCGTATTCGCCGATGAGCTGCGCACGCGCGAGCGTGTGGAACCGCAGGTTGAAGCCGACGACCGCGGGCGAGGCGTCCGAATCGGGACCCAGCTTCTCCTGGTCCACCGCGTACACGGTGAACACATAACGGTGCGCGGGGTCCCCGGGCGGCGGCGCCGCACCGCCGAACTCCTTCGCCCCGTAGTCGTTGCGCACCTGCACCGCGCCCTCGGGCAGTCCCTCGAACTTGCCGCTGCCGGCACCGGCCGGCAGTTCGGTGACCGAGGCCGGGATGTCGAACACGCTCCAGTGCCAGAACCCGCTGCCCGTGGGGGCGTCCGGGTCGAAGCACGTCACGGCGAAGCTCTTCGTCCCGGCCGGGAAACCCTCCCAGCGCAAGTGCGGCGAGGTGTCGCCGCCCGACTGGACCTGAGCGTCCTTGAGAGTCGCCCCCGGCTCGATGTCCTCGCTCACGACCGTGAACGACGGCACGGGAGGGTGGAAGTCGTGGGGAAGCGGTGGCCTCTTCGGCTCGGTCACGTGAGCACCTCCTGGTCGATTGCTGTGCGTTTCGAGCCTAGAACCAGTTGCGCTTGCTGCCGACCTGGGACAGCCACTCGTTCAGGTACGCCGCCCAGTCCGTGCCCTGGAAGTCGTTCAGCCCGACCTGGAAGGACCGGAACGAGTCGCTGCCCTCGCTGAACAGACCGGGCTTCTTGTCCATCTCCAGGACGACGTCCATCTCCCGGTCGTCCGCGACGAAGCTCAGCTCGACCTGGTTCAGCCCGCGGTACTGCTGCGGCGGGTAGAACTCGATCTCCTGGTAGAACGGCAGCTTCTGCCGCGTGCCGCGGATGTGACCGCGCTCCATGTCGGCGCTCTTGAAGCGGAAGCCCAGCTGGATGAAGGCGTCCAGGATGGCCTGCTGCGCCGGCAGCGGGTGCACGTTGATGGGGTCCAGGTCGCCGGAGTCCACGGCGCGCGCAATCTCCAGCTCGGTGGTCACACCGATGTTCATGCCGCGCAGCTGCTGCCCGTCGATGCTCGTGACCGGGGTCTCCCAGGGGATCTCCAGACCGAACGGCACCGCGTGCACCTCGCCCGCCAGGAGCGTGAAGGCACCGCCGAGCCGCATCTTGGTGAACTCGATGTCCTGCTTGGTCTCCTGGTCGTTGCCCTCGACCTCGACCCTGGCCTGCAGACCGACGGAGAGCCCCTCGATCTGCTGGTCCACCGATCCACCCTGGATCCGCACCTCGCCCTGGACCACGCCGCCCGGGACCACGTTGACCTCGGTCAGCACGGTCTCGACGGAGGCACCGCCGGCCCCCAGACTCGCGAGCAGCTTCTTGAACCCCATGACACTCCTCCCCAGGCCGCCGCCTGTGGCTCGTCCCGACTATCGACTTGAACCTTCGACCGGTACCAACGCGAGGAGACCCCGCCCGGTTCCGCGTCAACACCCCCGACGCCCCCACAACCGGGCACCCACGGACGCCCGGAGCAAACGGACGGAGGTGTACTACGCTCGAAAGGCATGATCGCGAGCCCTGACCGTACGCCCCTGAGCCGAGACTTCTTCGACCGCCCCGTCCTGGAGGTCGCGCCCGACCTCCTGGGGCGCGTCCTGGTGCGCCACTCGGACGACGGACCGATCGAGCTGCGCCTGACCGAGGTCGAGGCCTACGCCGGTGAGGTCGACCCCGGTTCCCACGCCTACCGCGGCCGCACGCCCCGCAACGACGTCATGTTCGGCCCGCCCGGACATGTGTACGTCTACTTCACCTACGGCATGTGGCACTGCATGAACCTCGTGTGCGGCCCGGAGGGGATGGCGAGCGCGGTCCTGCTGCGCGCCGGCGAGATCACCGCGGGCGCCGAACTGGCCCGCAACCGTCGACTCTCGGCCCGCAACGACAAGGAACTGGCCAAAGGCCCGGCCCGACTGGCCACGGCTCTTGACGTGGACCGGAGCCTCGACGGCGCGGACCTCTTCGGTGGCCCCGACAGCCCCTTCTCGATCCTGGCGGGCACCCCGGTGGACGCCGACCAGGTCAGCGAGGGTCCCCGCACCGGAGTAGGGGGAGAGGGGGCCGGGCACCCGTGGCGCTTCTGGACGGCCAACGACCCTACGGTCAGCCCCTATCGGGCCCACGCGCCCCGCCGCCGCCGAACTTGACGCGGCCCGGGGGTCTCCGTAATGTAGTCCGAGCCGCTTGAGCCGGTCACGGCAATCTGCCGGGAGCTGGAAGCGGCCAACCACTACCTACGACTTCCCCCAGCGGGGGCCTATTTTGCGTGCTCGCATGCCGAAATTCGAACCCGCGGAACTCGATTATGAGTTGCGGAGGGAATCCGCTAACGTAGTGAACACGCCGAAAGGCAAAGGCCCTCCAACGGCCACCGGAAATGAAATCCGAACCGGAAACGGAACGGAAAACGGATCTGGTAAGGTTGGAAACACGAAATACCGAAGGGAAGCGCCCGGAGGAAAGCCCCAGAGAATGTTCTGCGGGTGAGTACAAAGGAAGCGTCCGTTCCTTGAGAACTCAACAGCGTGCCAA
>NZ_JBEXWC010000046.1:0-23984 GCF_040629635.1 Streptomyces sp. NPDC005898
CGGCGATTACCGGATTGGAAGATCCGGAATCGGGGACCCCGGACAGCGACCGCCGGCCCGGGGCCCGGCGGGCCCCCCCCCCCCCCACCGCGGCACCCGCGCCGCTCAGTTCTCGGCGTTCTCCTGGGTCCACGTCCAGGCGTACTGGAGCCAGTCGGCCAGCGCCATGGCGCCGAAGCCCGCGCCGACCAGCCGGGTGCCCCGAGGGGCGAGGACGTACGCCCCGAGCAGACCCGTGGTCGTCCAGGCGGACACGCAGAACGGGCAGGTCACCAGGTCGCCGACCGCCAGCCGCAGGCCCGAGCCGCGCGGCTCGTCCATGACCTCGCCCGCCGACGCGTCCCGCTCACGGCGGGCGAAGGGTGCCCGCAGAAAGCCGGTGATCTTGCCCTTGGTGAGCAGCCGTGCCGTCTTGAACGTCGCCACGCCGATGAGCGCCACGTCCCAGGGCGGCACCCGCTCGGGCAGCACGGCGCCGCGCCTGCGCCCCAGCGCCACGAGGGCGCCGGTCGCGGCCGCGAACGTCGTCATCAAGGCGGCGTACCCGGCCAGCGGCACCGCCCCGTCCTCGTCGTAGGCGTGAGCCACCTGGTGTCCCAGGTGTTCCTTAGCGGTCGTCATGAGGCCTCCAGGGAAACGGGTTCCCGTTGGTAGCGGATGTGCGCGGGCTCGGCGGGTGATCGGCGCCGGGGCGGCCCTCAGACCAGGTCTTCGGGGTCCGTCGGCAGGTCCTCGTCCGGGACGACGTGCACGGCGGCCTCCTCGGCCGCGGCCGCACCGCCGTCGATGCCCTCGTCCCTGGCCACGGCCTCCTTGGTGGTGTCCGTGTGGGCGCCCTCGTCCGGGGCCACGAGACGGCCCGCGCGGTCGTCCCCGACCTCCGGGTCCATGGGTTCGCCCTCGCCGCCCGGCAGATCGCCGACGCCGTCCCCGAGGGGCGGCTGCGTGTCGGGCACCTCCTGGCGCAGCCGCTCGTCGAGCGACTCGCCCTCGTGCTGCTCCGCGGCCGTGGTGCCGGTCTTGGTGACGCCGAGCGGCTTCTCCGGCGGCGAGTAGCCCTCGTCGAGGATGTCGTCGTAGGTACGCTCGTCCAGCGCGTCCTGAAGGTCGAGCGGCGAGGCGTCCTCCTGCTCCTCGTTGCCGCCCGTGGGCTGGTAGGCGTCGTCCGCCATGTTCTGGTCGCTCATCACTACCTCGCGCTTGGGAATCTCGGTCGTGGCGCTGGCCCACTGATGGTCGCGCTTCGGTCTTTCGAAGTGCCCGGGACACACTCCTCCAAACGATCTGACCCGGGCGCTTCCACACCCGTGAGGGGCGCTCGCCCGCACTGCGGCGCGCCCCCCGGCACCGACGGGTGCCGGAGGGCGCACGGTGCGGCGACGGACCGGTCAGCCGGGGCCGGCCCGGTAGGTCCGCGCCCTCGCGTGGCCCGCGTCCGACCCGCGTCCGGCCCGGGCGGCCGCGCTGGCCGCGAGGCCCAGCAGGAGCGCCACGGCGCCGGTGATGATGTTGCTGACCACGGACCTGGTGGTGCTGACGTCACCCGCCACGACCCACGGCGCGACGATCGTCCACGCGCCCAGCGCGCACGCCGCCCACGCCATGCTGTGGGTCCGCTCGTACGCCCGGCCGAAGCCGCCGCTCATCAGCAGGGCGTAGGCGATGCCGACGATCAGGTTGGTGACGGCGAGCCGCGTCAGGCCGTCGAAGCCCGCGATCCAGGGCGAGGCGGCCAAGTAGAGGCCGGTGACGAAGGCCATCGTCTCGACGGCCTGCACTTTGGGGGTGCTCGCCGCGCGCTCCGCCATCTCGTGGCGGGCGCGGATGTCGGCGATGTCGGGATGCGTTTCCATCGAGGACGAGGTCCTGGGGGACGTTGTCATTGCGTCCACCTCCAGCTTGGTGGTGGTTCATGGTGCGGGGACGGGACTCGCGGGAGGCGCTCGGCCGGCATCGGTTCCCACGGGCCGCGCGAACCGGACACGGTGATCGCCTCCTGCCTAGCCGGTACCCTCCGCAAAAAGGGACAAACTATCTCAGGTATTACGATATGTCCGATGCGCCGCAGGTGTACTGGTCCGGGCCTCTCGCAGGGCTCCGGGCCCCTCGCAGGGCTCCGGGTCTCTCAAAGGGCCGCGAGCAGCTCGTCCAGCGGGCCCGGCACCCGCGCGGGCTCCAAGGCCTCGACGAGCAGCCGGCCGTAGCGGATCTTGCGGCCCTTCTTCGTGCCGAGGAACCGCCGCAGCATTCCGTCCATGGATCTGCCGTGCTGCGCGGGCTGGCGCACGAAGGTCTGCCAGGCGCGCAGGTCGCCCTCGGCCCCGATGATCTCCTCCACGCGAGCCGGGCCCAGTGCGCGGATCAGTTCGTCCTCCAGGTCGGCCACGCACACGAAGAAGCCTTGCCGCGGCGCCCCCGCCCGATCGAGGCCACGCTCGTAGAAGGGCCACTCGCGCTCGTCGCACAGCCCCACCAGGCGCAGGCCGAGGCCGGGCGGCCCGAGGAGGGCCGCGTAGCGCGCGATGTTCATCGCCCCGCCCATCGGCACGACGCAGACGCCCTCGGCGGCCAGGTCCCGGCCGCGCCGTACGGCGAGCGCCTCGACGGCCGCCAGATCGCTCGCCCCCTCCAGCAGAACGGCCGTCCGCACCCTCAGCCGCCCGGCCAGCTCACCCGCCGGCCCGCCGGGGCCGCCCGCCGCCCAGTCGCCGACCGCGTCCCGGAGCGCCCCCATGTCCACCATGGGGCCGAGTCTGCACCGCCTCCCATCCCGGGGCACGGCATTTTCGGCGGCCCGACCGGCGAGGTGACGACCGGGCCCGCCATGGGCTACAGTGGATCTTGAGCGGTCGCCGAAAAGCCGGTGGCCGAGCGCGCGTTGGTGGTCCAAGGAAAGACGCCCCGCTTCCTGCGGGGAAATGCAGGTGCAAGGCCTGCCCAGCGCTCCGATTCGAGTCCCGCCCCCGTCGTCACGGGGGCGGGACTTGTGCGTTACGGGGTTCCGCCGGCGTCCGGTGCGGTGCGGCGGCGGTGCACACGGGCTTCCCAGGGCCGCAGGGTGTGCGGTGCCGTGAGCGGGGTGGCCGTGGGCAGTGTGGTGAGGAGCATCTCGCTGCCCTGCCAGCCCTCGGGCGGGTCGACGGTGAGCTCGGAACCGCCGAAGTTGGCGAGGACCAGCAGTTCGGTGCCGTCGGCCGCGTGGCGGCGGGTGAAGGCGTAGAGCCGTTCGTGGTCGGGGTGCAGCATGCGGAAGTCGCCGTGGGTCAGGGCGGGTTCGGTGTGCCGCAGGGCGATCAGCCGGCGGTAGTGGTGGAAGACGGAGTCCGGGTCGGCGCGCTGTGCCTCGGCGTTGACGTGGACGTGGTCGGGGTTGACGGCGATCCACGGGGTGCCCCGGGTGAAACCGGCGTGCTCGGTGGCGTCCCACTGCATCGGGGTGCGGGCGTTGTCCCGGCCGCGCCGCCGCAGCCCGTCCAGCAGCGTCTCGGGGTCGGCGCCGAGGGCGCTCTGCTCGCGGTGGTGGTTCAGGGACTCGATGTCGCGGAAGTCGTCGACCGAGGCGAACGGCGCGTTGGCCATGCCCAGTTCCTCGCCCTGGTAGACGTACGGGGTGCCGCGGTGCAGGTGCAGGACGGTGGCGAGGAGCTTGGCGGAGCGCGCGCGGTGGGCGGGGCTGTCGTCGCCGAAGCGGGAGACGGCGCGGGGCTGGTCGTGGTTGTTCCAGTAGAGGCTGTTCCAGCCGGTGTCGCCGAGCCCGCTCTGCCACCGGCCGAGGCTCGCCTTGAGGTCGGTCAGGCGCGGCTCGCGGACGTCGAACTTCCCGCCGGGCCCGTGGTCGAGGCCCACATGCTCGAACTGGAAGACCATGTCGAGCTCGCGGCGGGCCGGGTCGGTGAAGAGCCGGGCCTCTTCGAGGGTGACGCCGGGCGTCTCGCCGACGGTCAGCGGCGGGCGCGGCCGGCCGGCGAAGACCTCGCGGTGCATCTCGGCCACGTACTCGTGGACCCGGGGGCCGCAGACGTAGTGCGGGCTGCCGTCGCCGTGCCGGGCGCCCTCGTGCACGACGCCGTCCGGCAGTCCGGGCGCCTTGGAGATGAGGTTGATGACGTCCATGCGGAAGCCGTCGACGCCCCGGTCCAGCCACCAGCGCATCATGGCGTGCACCGCCCGGCGCACCCGCGGGTTCTCCCAGTTGAGGTCGGGCTGCTTGCGGGAGAACAGGTGCAGGTAGTACTCGCCGCCGACGGGGTCGTACGTCCAGGCCGGACCGGAGAAGAAGGAGCCCCAGTTGTTGGGCTCGGCGCCCGGGGTGCCCGGCTCCATGCCGGCGCGGGCGGGCCGCCAGATGTACCAGTCGCGGCGGTCCCCGCCGGGGCCCTGGTCGCGGGAGGCGGTGAACCAGGGGTGTTCGTCCGAGGTGTGGTTGACGACCAGGTCCATGACGAGCTTCATGCCGCGCTCGTGCACGGCGGCGAGCAGCCGGTCGAAGTCCGCCAGGGTGCCGAAGAGCGGGTCGATGTCCTGGTAGTCGCTGATGTCGTAGCCGTTGTCGTCGTGCGGGGAGGGGTAGACGGGGGAGAGCCACAGCACGTCCACGCCGAGTGCGCCGAGGTGGTCCAGGCGCTCGGTGATCCCGCGCAGATCGCCGACGCCGTCCCCGTTCGAGTCGGCGAAGCTGCGGGGGTAGATCTGGTAGACCACGGCGTCGCTCCACCAGGAGTCGGCGGGGTGGGCGGGGTGTCGGGGCACGGCGCACCTCTTCTCGGGCGTGTGCGGACGGGCCACCAGTGTGGGGGCGCACCGTGGATCACGGAAGCCGTTCCGGCGCCGGCCGGGGCCTGCCCGACGAAGGCGTGGGCGCCGCGGTTTCGGCACGGGGCGCGCCCGCCGACGTACGCGCGCCCGCCGACGTACGCGTGCACGCCCACAGCGCGAGTCCCAGGAAGCTGAACGCGGCGCCGAGCGCGCAGACGGCGCCCCAGCCGGCCACGGCGTACAGGGAGGTCGCGGCGAGCGCGCCGGTGGCGCTGCCGATCGAGTAGAAGACCATGTAACCGCCGATCAGCCGACTGCCCGCGGCCGGGTGCAGCGCGTAGATCAGGGTCTGGTTGGTGACGTGGACCGCCTGCACGGCGAGGTCGAGCAGCACCACCCCGAGGAGCAGGGCCCAGAGCGAGTCGCGGGTGAGGGCCAGGGGCAGCCAGGAGGCGGTGAGCAGCGCCAGGGCGGCGCCGGTGGTGCGCCGGGAGAGCCCGCGGTCGGTGAGGCGGCCCGCGGCGCCCGCGGCCAGGGCGCCGACGACACCGATCAGCCCCAGCGCCCCGATCTCGGTGTGCGACATGAAGTACGGGGCCTCGCTGAGCGGCAGCGCGACGCTGCTCCACAGGGTGCTGAAGGCGGCGAAGACCAGCAGCCCGAACAGGGCCCGCAGGCGCAGCAGCCGTTCCCGCGCGAACAGGGTGAGCGTGGAGCGCAGGAGCTGTCCGTAGCGCAGGGGCGTCGGCGCGAGGCCGCCGGGGCGTGGCAGTACGCGGCGCAGGACCAGGGCGAGCAGTGCGGTGAGGGCCGCCGACGCGAGGTAGACGCAGCGCCAGCCCGCGAGGTCGGCGAGCACGCCGGACGCGGTGCGGGCGAGCAGGATGCCGAGCACGACGCCGCTGGTGACGTGCCCGACGACGCGCCCGCGCCCGGCGGCGGGCGCCAGGGAGGCGGCGAAGGCGACGAGCGTCTGGGTGACGACCGCGAGGAGCCCGGTCGCGGCCATGCCCAGGAGCAGGACCGCCGCCGTGCGGGCGGTGGCCACCGCGACCAGCGCCGCCACCAGGAGCAGCAACTGGGCCACGACGAGCCGCCGGCGGTCGCCCGCCTTGTCGCCCAGCGGTACGAGGAGGAAGAGCCCGAGTCCGTAGCCGACCTGGGTGAGCGTGACGATGGCGCCGACGAGTGCCGGGCTCATGGCGAGGTCGTGGCCCATGGTGACCAGGAGCGGCTGGGAGAAGTAGACGTTGGCCACCGCGGCGCCACAGGCCACGGCGAACAGCAGGGTGACGCCCCGGGACAGGACGTAGGGGGGCGCCTCGGGGCGGCCGGGCATCGGCACTCCTCGCAGAGATCGGATCTGGTTGCAACTTGCCACTACGACTGACGTGGTGACGGTAGCCCCGGTTGGTAGCATGTTGCAACCACCATCCAGGGTGTGGAGCACGCGAGTGCGCGGAAGTGAGGGACGTGCCGCCATGGTCACCAGGACACGCTTCGACGACAGCCAGTGCCCCGTCGCCCGGTCGGTGGACGCGATCGGCGACTGGTGGTCCCTGCTCATCGTGCGGGACGCCTTCGACGGGAGCCGCCGCTTCGGGGAGTTCCAGCGCGGTCTCGGGGTGGCGAAGAACATCCTCACCGCACGCCTGCGCACGCTGGTCGCCGGCGGCGTCCTCGCGTCCGTCCCCGCCTCGGACGGCAGCGCCTACCGCGAGTACGTCCTCACCCCCAAGGGCGAGGCGCTCTTCCCGGTCATCGTGGCGCTGCGGCAGTGGGGCGAGCAGAACTTCTTCGCCCCCGGCGAGGAGCACTCACAGCTGGTGGACCGGCGGGAAGGGCAACGGCTGCGCCCCCTGGAGGTGTTGTCGGCGGACGGCCGCCGACTGAAACCGGACGAGACCGTCGTCCACAAGGCATAAGCCGCATGCACCGCATAAGGTGAGGGGACGATGAGTCTGATCACGGTGGGTGTCGAAGAGGAGTACCTTCTGCTCGATCCCGCCTCCGGCTTTCCCGTCCCGCTGGCCGAACAGGTCCGTGCCGCCGCAGGCCTCCAGCCGATCGTGGCGGAACGGGAGATCCAGGCGGAACTGATCGAGGCGCAGGTCGAGGTCGCCACCCCGGTCTGCACCGACCTCGACGAAGCCGGCGGCCACCTGCTGCGCCTGCGCCTCGCCCTGGGGCGCGCGGCGGAGAGCCTCGGCTGCCGCCTCGCGGCCTGCGGCACACCGCCGCTCAAGGAGGAGGCGCCGCTGCCGGTGACGAACCTGCCGCGCTACCGCGCCCTGCGCGCGCAGGCGCCGCAGCTCGTCGCCGAGCAGCTCGTGTGCGGCATGCACGTGCACGCCGCGGTGCCCGACCCGCAGATCGGCGTGGCCGTCCTGAACCGCGTCCGGCTGTGGCTGCCGGTCCTGGTCGCCATGTCGGCGAACTCCCCCTTCTGGGCGGGGCATGACACCGGCTTCGCCAGCTGGCGCACGGTCGTGTACGGGCGCTGGCCGGTCAGCGGCCCGCCACCGCACTTCGAGGACCTCGCCGACCACGAGCACCGGGTGCGGCGGCTCCTCGCCTGCGGGGCGCTCATGGACCTGGGCCAGATCTACTGGCAGGCCCGCCTCTCCAGCCGCTACCCCACCATCGAGGTGCGCTGCTCGGACGTCCAGCTGCGCACGGACGAGGCGGTGATGTACGCCGGCATCGTGCGCGGGCTCGTCTCGACCGCCATCGAGGAGGTCAAGGCGGGCGTCCCGGTGCCGCCCTGCGCCCCGGAGCTCCTCCAGGCCGCGAACTGGCACGCCGCACGGCACGGGCTCAGCGGATCGCTGGTGGACCGGGAGGGCAGGCTGCGCAGCGCCGGGGACGTGCTGTCCCAGCTCATGGACCACATCACGCCCGCCCTCGCGGAGGCCGGGGACACCCGCGAGGTCACCGCGCTCGTGCACCGCCTGCTCCAGGAGGGCACGGCGGCCGACCGGCAGCGCCGCGCCCTGGCCGAGGGCGGCCTGCGGGCCGTCGTCGACCTGATCATCAACGAGACCACGGCGGCGTAGGCCTCTCTTTCGTATCGGACCGCATCAGGCCGCGAGCTGTGCCGTCCGGTGCTCGGCGGCCTCGTTCTCGACGTGTGCCCGTACGCGCTTGCACGCGCGGGTGATCAGACGGGAGACGTGCATCTGGGAGATGCCCAGCTCCTCGCCGATGCGGGCCTGGGTCATGTCGTGGAAGAACCGCATGTTCAGGATGCGGCGCTCGCGCTCGCTGAGCCGGGCCAGGCTGGGCTTGACCGCTTCCCGCGCGATGACGACGTCGTAACGCGGCTCGTCCGCGCCGAGGACGTCGGCCAGCGCGAACGAGTCGTCCCGGGAGGAGCCCTGGGCGCTCAGCTGGGCGTCCAGGGACACGGCGCGGAAGCTGTCGATGGCCTCCATGCCGGTCAGCACGTCCTCCTCGCTCAGGTGGGTGTGCTCGGCGATCTGCGCCACCGTCGGGAAGCGGTCCTGGTCGGCGAGCGCGAGCTCCCGGATGCCGGCACGCACCTTGTTGCGCAGTTCCTGGACCCGCCGGGGCACGTGAACGCTCCAGGCGTGGTCGCGGAAGTACCGCTTGACCTCTCCGACGATCGTCGGCATCGCGTACGGGACGAACGGACCCTGCGCCGGGTCGTAGCGGTCGACGGCCTTGACCAGACCGAGGGCCGCCACCTGCTCCAGGTCCTCCAGCGGTTCCCCGCGGTCGCGGAACTTGCCCGCGAGGCGGTGGGCCATCGGCAGCCAGGCCTCCACCAACTCCTCGACCAGCCGTTGGCGTTCCGGACCCGCCGGCAGCGTGGCCAGCCGCTCGAAGTCGGCGGTGGTGTCCGGAGTGTCCGCCGCTCGGCGTGCGTGTGCTGTCCTGCTCGGCATGGGTGTGCCTCCCGTCGAACCGCTGGTATCGGCAGCACGGGAGCGCGACGCAACACATCGCGAGGTGGCCTGGTCGGGGCCGCTCCCGTGAATGTGCCTGTCTGCCCAAGCACGTCGAAACGCCGTTTGTCCCCGATCGCCGCGGTCAAACAGGTCCGGGGGAGTGATCTAAACGAAGGGAGAGGGAGCGATCTCGACGGAGAGAGCTCGATGGGGACAGAGGGGGGGATCCGGACGAAGAGTGGGAGGGCCATGGTGCGGCCGAAGCGCTGCCCGCGCACCTCGGGGCGGTGCGGGCTCCGGCAGTCGGCGCTCAGCGGTGGCCGGAAGTCGTGCGTGGTCCACAGAGTCATGAGTGGGCCTGTGCTCCTCGCCACCGGCGGGGTACTGGGTGGCCCCCGGACGCGGTGCCGTCCCCAGCGGCAGCTTTCCGCTCGTTCCGGTTCAAGGAGGCACTCGGATGACGTTCAATCCGCTCGAACAGCGGGGCATCCCGCTGGACCGCCAGCTCCGCAGCTGGCGGGAGCTCGACGTGGCACCGATCGACCCGGACCGCTGCGACCCGTACACCCGCTGCCGCATCATCGCGATGAACGGCATCGAGGTCGAGGCGATCATGTTCAGCCACCAGCTGGCCCGCAACACCGTCGACCCCGACGTCAAACGACAGCTCGCCACCACCCGCTACATCGAGGCGCAGCAGCAGAAGGTCGTCAACTGGCTGCTGCCGGGTGTCTCCTCGGTGCTGGAGACGACGATCGCGTACGAGCAGGTCGCGGTGGACCTGACGGCGTGGGTCGCGCGGATGGAGCCGGACCCGTACCTGAAGCAGGCGTACCAGTTCGGCGTCCTGGAGGACTTCGACCACCTGTACCGGTACGCCAACCTGTACGAGATGATCGAGCACCGCAAGGCGGAGTCGATCGTCGACGGCCTGACCGAGGTCATGCCGGGCCGGCCCACCCGGTTCCACCACCGCGACCCGGTCGACAACGTCCGCGACCCCTACGACAAGGACGCCACGAACCCGCTTTCCAAGCTGCACGCCCTGACCATCATGTCGGCGGAGCAGCAGACGATGAACTTCTACATGAACACCGGCCCCACCTACATGGAGCCGATCGCCCGGCAGCTCTACCAGGAGATCGGGCTGATCGAGGAGGAGCACGTCACGCACTACGAGTCCCTCGTGGACCCGGGCGAGACGTGGTGGGAGCAGCTGGTCAACCACGAGTACAACGAGTGCTACCTGTACTACTCGTTCATGGAGCAGGAGAGCGACCCTCGGGTCAGGGCGATCTGGGAGCTGCACCTGAACATGGAGCTGGAACACCTGCACGCGGCCTGCGACCTGATGCGCCGCCACGACGGCCGCGAACCCGAGGAGGTCCTGGCACCGGAGCTGCCGAACGTCCTCACCTTCGAGCCCAACAAGCAGTACCTGCGCGAGCTGCTGGACACCCAGATGGACCTGACCACCCTGGGCGCGGGCTACGTGCGCGAGGCGCACGAGCGGTTCGAGAAGATGCAGGAGAACATCCACGGCGGCGAGGCGCCGCCCAGCGACCGGGTCATGACCGAGCACGCCGAGATGTTCGGCCGCGAGTACCGCGTGGAGACCGAAGGCGCGCACCCCGACCCCTCCCAGCGCGAGAAGTGAGGCCGACATGTCGACTCTGCGCACTCCTCAGGCCGGTGACGACGGGGCCGCGGACACCGATGTCGTCTCCCTGCTGACGCGTCAGCACGGGGACATCCGCAACCTCTTCGACGAGGTCGAGCAGACCAAGGGCGACGAGCGAAGGGACGCCTTCCACCGGCTGGTGCGGCTGCTGGCCGTGCACGAGACGGCGGAGGAGGAGGTCGTCCACCCCTTCGCCCGGCGGAACCTGCCCGGCGGTGAGCAGGTGGCGAAGGACCGGCTGGCGGAGGAACGCGCCGCCAAGGAGACGCTGGCCGCCCTGGACGACTTGGACACCGACGACCCGAAGTTCATGCCGCAGCTGTTGAAGCTGCGCAGGGACGTCCAGGAGCACGCCCGCGCCGAGGAGCGCTACGAGTTCTCCCACCTGCGCCGCAGCACCGACGCGGCCGGCCTGGCCGCGATGGCGAAGGCCGTGAAGGCGGCCGAGGCCATGGCTCCCACCCGGCCGCACCCGGGCGTGGAGTCCGGCGCGGCCAACCTGGCCCTCGGCCCGGTGGCCGCCCTCGTGGACCGCACGAAGGACGCGGTGCGCAAGGCCATGGGCAAGGACTGAGTGCACGGCTGAGTGCACGGTTGAGTACACGTACCGCGCGAGTTCCGAAGGCGTTCGCATGATTCTCGACAGGGTGGCTAGTGGAGCCGCCGCACGGCTGGCCCGGCGACGCGCCGCACCGGCCCTGCATCCGCACGGCGTGCGCTGCCACGGGACGCTGGAGGTCCCAGGCGGTGCCCTGGCTGGCGGCGGCGGGTGGGAGGTGCCGTGGCTGGACCGGCCCGGCACCTACCCGGTGTCCGTGCGCTGGTCCCGCGCCCTCGGCCTGCCCGGCCGGCTGCCGGACGGCTTCGGCCTGGCGGTACGGGTACCGGACCCCGAGGGGCCGGGCAGGGACCGTGACGCCGGCGGTTCGGACCTTTCGGGCCAAGGCCTGGGCGCCGGTGGTTCGGGCCCTTCGGGCCGAGGCCCGGGTGCCGGCGGTTCGGAGCCTTCGGGCCAAGGCCCGGGTGCCGGCGGTTCGGACCCTTCGGGCCAAGGCCCGGACGCTGGAGGTTCGGGTCCTTCGGGCCAAGGCCCGGGTGCCGAGGAGCGGGGCATGGACCTGGACCTGCTGTTCACGTCCAGCGGGTCCGGTCGCCTGACCCGCCACCTGCCGCTCCCGCGCGTCAAACCCCTGGCCGGGCCGTACTCGACGCTGCTCTCCTACCGGGTCGGTGCGCGCGAGCGCGTGCTGGCGCTCTTTCCGGCGGCCGGAGGGACGGACCCGACGGGGGAGCTGCCCGCACTACGCGGCGCGCTCGCCCGCGGCCCGGTCCGATTCGACCTGCGCGCGGCGGCCCCCGACGAACCCTGGCGGACCATGGCCACCTTGACCCTCCACGACGTACGCACCGACGCGGCCCGCGTCTCCTACGACCCCTACGTGAACTGCCTGCCCACGCTGCACCCGACGTGCCGCCTGCGCGGCCTGCGGATCGCGGCGTACGCGGGATCCCGGGCCGGGAGGGGCGGGCCGCGGCCAGATCCGATCACGCACCGGGCGGCACACGACAGGGAGAGTTAGGGCTCCTGTCCCGGGTTGCGCCGGCGTGCAGGGCGGCCTCGGTCCCCGTGGACACCCGCGGGTCGACCCAGGCCTGTCTCCTGACTACCTGGGGGCCATCCTGATGGCTCCGTCGAGCCGGATCGTCTCGCCGTTGAGCATCGGGTTCTCCACGACGTGCGCGGCGAACGCGGCGTACTCCTCGGGGTGGCCCAGTCGGGCCGGATGCGGAACCTGGCGACCGAGCGCCTCGATCGCGGACTCGGGGAGCGCGTCGAACATGGGCGTGCGGAACAGGCCCGGGGCGATCGTGACGATGCGGATGCGTTCCCGCGCCAGGTCGCGGGCGAGCGGCAGGGTCATGCCCGCGATGCCCGCCTTGGAAGCCGCGTAGGCGACTTGCCCGATCTGGCCGTCGAACGCGGCTGCGGAGGAGGTGTTGATGATCACTCCGCGTTCCTCGCCTTCCTCCTGGGACCGCGTCATCCGCGCGGCGACGAGCCGGGTGACGTTGAAGGTGCCGATCAGGTTGACCTGGACGACCTTGCTGAAGGCGCTCAGCGGGAACGGGCCGCTCCTGCCGACAGTTCTGAAGGCGTTGCCGATCCCGGCGCAGTTCACGGCTATGCGCAGGCTGCCGAGGCTCGAGGCGAGGTCGACCGCAGCGGTGACGTCCTCCTCGCTGGTGACATCGCCCTGGGAGAACACGACGCGGTCGCCCAGCTCTGCCGCGACGCCCTCGCCTCGGGAGGAACGGCCGAGGATCACCACGCTCGCGCCCCGATCGCGCAGCACGCGTGCGGTCGCCAGACCGAGGCCCGACGTTCCCCCGGTGACCAGCGCGACGCTTCCTTCGATTTGCACCCTGTGCTCCCATTCCGTGGTGTTGCCCTGCCCAGAAGGGGCGTGATTCTATCTCGCACCGACCGCCGTCGAGTTCCCCGGACAGGATGTGACGCTCTGTTTGGGAGCCGAGTAGATCATCACGCTGCGCTTATTGATCAGGCTGTTGGCGAGGGGTAGTCTCTTGCCTGGCTATCGATGGCCGAATGCGTAGAGAGTCTAAGTGCAAAGGTTCTGACGCTATTCAGATCGTCAGCGTCAGCATCACAAGGGGGATTCATGGGAACTTTCACTCTGCTTCGCATGTGTGCGCCAGCGTAATTTCCGCCGGGTCGCAGCGGATCGATAAGCCCGCGTTCCGCGTTCCGTGTGGTCAGAGCGGTGCGCGTGTCATCTTCCCCTTACCTTTCATGCCTTCAAAGGCGATACTGCGCGTCGTGCGCGCAACCGGATGTTCATGGGTGAACCCGGTTGCTGGGACTACGCTCCGATTCTCTCCGTGCAGGCTTGCGCTGCGTGAGAAATAAGAGCCCTGCGCGGTCGTTCTCGGACTGAGCTCCAGGGCTGGTTCGATGCTGTACTGGAATGGATACCGATGAGCGACGTGTCGTCATTCGACGAGACTTTCACCGTCACTACCGACAATCCTTTGCTGCGCGGTCATATCGTGCACGGGCGTCACCTTCTGCCTGGTGTCGGTTATGTGGATCTCGTGCTGCAGGTCCTCGCCCGCCACGGCCACGCCATGCCCGAGGTCGAACTGCGGAACCTCACCATCCTGGCGCCGCTGGTCGCCGCTCCGGGTGAGGAGGTCAGAACCACCGTGGCCGGGCGGCTCGCACCGGCGGGCGGATGGCGCATCGAGGTGCGCAGCCGTCGCGTGCAGGACGCCACGGACGTCCTGCACGCGGTGGTGTCGGTGAACCGATGCGTGCCCGTCACCTTCCGTGAGCGGCTGACGCTCCCGCTCACCGGGGTGGACCGGGTCACCCGTCTCGCCGACATCTACACCTGGCTGCGGGAGCGCGACCTGGTCCACTCGGATCTGATGAGGATCACGGGCGCGGTGCACCACCGCTCCCAGGACTGGGTCGCGAAGGTGGAACTCGGCCCGGCGCATCACGCCACCGCGGGCGCGTTCCTCTTCCATCCGGCTCTCTTCGAGGGCGGGTTGCTCGGCGGCAGCGTGGGCAGCCACATGCTGCACGAGGGGGAAAGCGCCGAAGGTCTCTATCTGCCGCTCGTCCTCGAGTCGTTCCGGGCGGCCGCGCCGCTGGGCACGAGCTGCTTCGTCAGGGTTCCCGCCGACTCGATGCGCAGGGACGACGAACTGATCTGCCTGGCCGTGGAGTTCTACGACGAGAGCGGCCTGAAGGTCGCCGAGATCGGCCGTCTCGCGGCCAAGCGGGTCCGGTCCGTGACGGCGCTCGATGTGCGGGACGAGCCCGCGGCCGCGGCCTTCGGTGACCCTGGTACTGCCGGGACGCCGGTCACGGTTCCCTCCGGTGCCCCGGAGCCCGCACCCGCCGCCGGACGCGACATCGGTACCGTACTGCGGGAGTTGGTCGGGGAGCGCCTTGGTGTGCCGACGGCGCGGGTGAGCGTCGACGGGAGCTTCTACGAGCTGGGGCTCACCTCGGCGGACCTGGTGTCCCTGGTGCCCGAGCTGGAGGACCGACTGGCTCGACCGCTCTCGCCGACCGTCATGTTCGAGTACCGGTCGATCGCCGAGGTGGCGTCCGGACTGGGGGAGCAGACCTCGAAGGGGCAGGTGGCGGCCGATCCGGTCACCGCCCCCCGTACTCCTGTCAAAGAGGCCACCGTCGCCGTGCCGGGTGTGAGCGCCGCGACCCTCGCCGGCCTCACCGACGAGGTCGCCGCCCAGCTGAACGTCCCGGCCGCCGAGATCGATCCGGACGCCGAGTTCGCCGAGTTCGGGCTCGACATCACCGGCCTCGCCCGGCTGGCCGCCCGGCTGACCGCCCGCTTCGGCGTGCCGCTCCCGCCCGCCGCGTTCCCGGCGCACCGGACCGTACGGGCCGTCGCCGAAGACCTCGCCGCCCAGCTGGCCGCCGTACGCCCGCACTCGGGGACGACGTCCCCGTACGCCCCCGCCCAGGACGCCCCGGCCCGCCCGCACTCCCTGCTGCACACCGAAGTGCCGGGCGGCGAAGGTGGCCGTGAGGGCGTCACGTACCGGACGCGGTTCAGCGGCGACGAGCCGTTCCTGCGCGACCACCAGGTGCGCGGTGACCGCATCCTCCCCGCCGTCGCGCAGCTGGAGATGGCGCGCGCGGCGCTCTCCCGCACCCTGGGCGAGGGGCACACCGGCGCCCTGCGTCTGGACGACGTGGTGTGGCTGAGGCCGGCGGTCAGCGGCCCGGACGGGCTTGAACTGCGCGTCGACGTACGGGAACTCGCCGTCGGCGGCTATGAGTACGCCATCAACGGAATCGGCAGGGACGGCGCGGCCACGCCGTTCAGCCAGGGCCGGGCGAGCCTGGTGACCACCGGCGGGCGGAGCCTGCCGCGCCTCGACGACCTGCGTGCGCGCTGCACCGAGCGGACGATTCCCGCCGCCGACGTCTACGACCTGTACGCCTCCGTCGGCATGGACTACGGCCCGGCGCAGCGGTCCCTGGTGGAGCTGGGTCTCGGCACTGACGACGTCGGGCGGCCCCAGCTCCTCGCCGAGCTGCGGATCCCCCCGGCGGCGCCGGCCCTGGACGACTGCCTTCTGCACCCGAGCGTCATCGACGGAGCCCTCCAGGCCACCGTCGGACTGCGCCTCGCGCCGCGACGGGGCGACGGCCGACAGGCCCGCCCCGCGCTGCCGTTCGCCCTGGATCACGTGGAGGCCTTCGCCGCCACGCCCGCCACGGCGTACGCCTGGGTGCGGCACCAGGCGGGCAGCGACCCCGACTCCGCGACCCCACGCCTCGACGTGACCGTGTTCGACGAGTACGGCCGGGTGTGCGCGGATGTGACCGGGCTGTGCACGCGGGTCCTGTCGGAGGGGCCGCGCGCAACGGAGGCCCCCCGCCTCGCGGCCGGCGCCCCGCTGGGCGAACCCACCCCCTCGGCCGAGCCCACACCCCTGACCGGGCCCGCGCCGCGGGCCGCGACCGACATCGCGATCATCGGAGTCAGCGGACGCTACCCGCAGGCGCCGGACCTGGACACCTTCTGGCAGAACCTCCGCTCCGCCCGCGACTGCATCACCGAGGTACCCGCGGACCGCTGGGACCACCGCCGCAACGCCGCCGCCGAGGGCTCCTCCGCCGGCAAGTGGGGCGGATTCCTCGACGGGATCGACCGGTTCGACCCGCTGTTCTTCCAGATCTCGCTGCACGAGGCCGAGCTGCTCGACCCGCAGGAGCGGCTCTTCCTCCAGTGCGCCCACCACACGCTGGAAGACGCCGGATACGCGGCGGGACCGGCCGGCAAGGTCGGCGTGTTCGTCGGCGTGATGTACCAGGAGTACCAGCTCCACGGTGCGCAGGCGCAGGAGCGCGGACAGCAGGCCGCACTGTCGGGCAGCGCGTCGAGCGTCGCCAACCGGGTGTCGTACTTCTACGACTTCACCGGGCCGAGCATGACCGTCGACACCATGTGCTCGTCGTCCCTGACCGCCATCCACCTGGCCTGCGAGGCCATCAGGAGCGGTCAGTGCGAGACGGCGCTCGCCGGCGGCGTGAACCTCCACTCGCATCCCAACAAGTTCCTGATGCTCAGCCAGCGCAGATTCCTCTCCAGCGACGGCCGGTGCCGCAGCTTCGGCGAGGGCGGTGACGGCTACGTGCCCGGCGAGGGCGTCGGCGCCGTGCTGCTCAAACCCCTGGCTCAGGCCGTCGCCGACGGGGACCACATCCACGGCGTGATCAAGGCGACCGCCCTCAACCACGGCGGCCGGACCTCCGGCTACTCGGTGCCCTCCCCGTCGGCGCAGGGCGCGGTCATCGCGGAGGCGCTCACCGCGTCCGGCGTCGACACACGCTCGCTCGGCTACCTGGAGGCGCACGGCACCGGGACCGCCCTGGGCGACCCCCTCGAAGTCGTGGGCCTGAACAAGGCGTTCGAGACGCACGGCGTCCTGCCGGAGCACTGTGCGATCGGCTCGGTCAAGTCCAACATCGGACACTGCGAGAGCGCGGCCGGCATCGCGGGGCTCACCAAGGTGCTCCTGCAGATGCGGCACGGCGAACTGGTCCCGAGCCTGCACTCCCACATCCTCAACCGGCGCATCGACTTCGACGGCACCCCGATGCGGGTGCAGCAGCACCTGGAGCCGTGGCGCCGGGCCACCGCGGTGGTCGACGGGAAGGAGCAGACGCTCCCGAGGATCGCCGGGGTCTCCGGCTTCGGCGCGGGCGGCTCCAACGCCCATGTCGTCGTCGCCGAGTACGTGCCGCAGACCCTGCGCCGGGCGACGCCCGCACGCCCCGCGCTGCTCGTGCTCTCCGCACAGACTGAGAATCAACTGGTGGAGCAGGCACGGCAGTTGCGTGCACGTTTGACCGAGCTCGACGACGGCACCCTGCAGGACGTCGCGTGGACCCTGCAGACGGGCCGCATGGCGCTGGACGAGCGCCTGGCCTTCGCGGCGGCCTCCCTCGACGAGGCCGGTGCGCTGCTCGACGCGTTCGCCGCCGCCCCCGGGAGCCCGGGGGCGTGGGCGCGGGGCACCGTACGCCTCGGGGACCGGCCCGACGGCTTTGGCGACGACACGCTGCGCGCCGCGGTGGCGGACTGGACGGACCGGGAGGAGCCCGGCGAGCTGCTGCGCCTGTGGGTGCGGGGAGCCGCGGTGCGCTGGGAGACGCTGCACCGCTCGACCCCCTCTCCGCGGCGCGTCAGCCTGCCCGGATACCCCTTCGCCCGGGACCGGTGCTGGTTCGACCCGGAGCCGGGCAAAGCGCCGGACGGACGGCAGGCCCCGGGCGGCGTGCGCAGCGGTCGGGCCGGAGGCCGCGTACACGTGGAGAGCGGACCGGTCGGAGGCGGCGTGCAGGGCGAGCTGGTGCTCCTGCGCCCCGAGTGGGTCGAGGGCACCCGGGCCGCCGTACGCGAACAGGGGGCCACAGGCGCGGAGTTCGAGCGCCACGTGGTCGTGATCGGCAGCCTCGGCGAGAAGGAGCGCGACACCCTGCGGTCCGCGCTGCCCGCCGGTACGGCGTACCACTTCGAGGCTCTGGCAAACGGCGCGCTGGACGGGCGGTACGCCCTGGCCGCGGCGCGCGTGTTCACGCTGGCCCGCGAGATCCTTCAGGGTGGTGTGCGGCGGCCGGTGCTGCTGCAGGTCGCCCTGGTCGGCGCCGCGGGAACGGACGCCGAACGGGAGCATCTGGCCTGCTTCGGCGGCCTCACGGGGCTGCTGCGCACGGCCCACCAGGAGAACCCCCTGCTGCACACCCAGTACGTCGAGTGCCTGGACGGAGCGGCACCGGCCACCGTCGCCGCCCGCCTGGCCGCGGAAGCCGTGCCCGACCCCGAGCCCGAGGTGCGCCACCGCGACGGACGCCGCCTGGTGGTACGGCAGAGGGAGATCCGTTCCGCGACGAGCGCGGCCGCGCCCTGGCGGGAGAACGGCGTCTACCTGATCACCGGGGGCGTCGGCGGCCTCGGCCGGATCGTGGCGCACGAGATCGCCGCGTCCGTCGGGCACGCCACCGTGGTGCTCACCGGCCGTTCACCGCTGGGCGAGGAGCAGCGCGGCGCGCTGAACGCGCTGCGCGCGGCGGGCCTCACCGTGGACTACCAGCGCGCCGACGTCGCCGACCGTGACGCGCTCGCCCGTGTGCTGTCCCATGTGGCGCACACCCACGGGCCGTTGGCAGGCATCGTGCACAGCGCGGGCGTCGTCGAGGACGGCTACCTCCTGCGCAAGAGCGAGGAGGAGCTGGCGCGGGTCCTTGCCCCCAAGGTCGCGGGCCTGGTGAACCTGGACGAGCTCAGCGCGGACCAGCCGCTCGACGTCTTCCTGTGCTTCTCGTCCATCGCGGGGGCCTTCGGCAACGCCGGGCAGGCCGACTACGCCGCGGGCAACGCGTTCATGGACGCGTACGCCGCCTATCGCAACCGCCTCGCCGACGCGGGCGCGCGCCACGGCAAGGCCGTGTCCATCGGCTGGCCCCTCTGGGAGGAGGGCGGCATGGGAGGCGGCGCCGTGCGCGAGAACCTGCGCGGCGTCGGCCTGGCCCCCCTGGACACCGCCCGCGGCCTCACGGCGCTGCGGTGCGCCCTGGCCCCCGCGGAGAACGGCCTCGCCGACGGCAGGCTGATCGTCGTCGTGGGGGAGCGGGACGGAGTGCTGTCCCGGCTCATCGCCGACGAAGCGGAGCCGCGGGCCGTGGTGAACGCACCCGAGGCCACCCCCGCGGCGGAGCCCGCCTCTCCCGCCCCCGTCACCGCGCCCTCCGGTACGCGCGACGAGGACGCGGCCCTTGAGGACAAGACGGTGGCCCACCTGCGCCGCGTGCTCGCGGCATCGCTCAAGCTCGGTCCCGAACGCATCGCCGTCGACGCGCCGTTGGAGCGGTACGGCATGGACTCGGTCATCGCGGTGGGCGTGATCTCCGGCCTGGAGGAGTCGTTCGGGCGGCTGTCCCGGACCCTGCTCTTCGAGGTCGAGACCATCCGCGACCTTGCCCGGTACTTCATCACCGACCACCCGCGGGCACTGCGCGCGCTGCTCGGTGAACCGGCACGTCCCGCGGCCGCGGCGCCCGCGACGGAGGCCGCCACGGCCCCGGAAGCGCCCGCCCCCGAGGCCCCCGACGCCCGTATCGAGGTACGTGAGCGCGCCGCTGCCCCTGCCGGGGAGGCCGCGGGCCCCGTACAGGAATCCGCTCGCGCCAACGACGTCGCGATCATCGGCATCAGCGGGCGCTACCCGCAGGCCGGCGACCTCGGCGCGCTGTGGGCGAACCTCCGTGACGGCAAGGACAACGTCACCGAGGTGCCGGCCGACCGCTGGGACCACGAAGCCCTGTTCGGCGGCCTGGACGAGAGCCGGGCCCGGCCCGGAGAGTGGGGCGGCTTCCTCGACGGCGTCGACCGGTTCGACCCGCTGCTCTTCGGGATCTCGCCCCGCGAGGCCGCGGCCCTCGACCCACAGCAGCGGCTCTTCCTGGAGACCGTGTGGCAGCTCCTGGAGCAGAGCGGCGTGACCCAGGAGGTCATCGAGCGGCGCTACGGGCGGCGTGTCGGCGTCTACGTCGGCGCGGCCTACCACCTGTACCGCGCCGACGAGTCGGCGGACCCCGCCCTCGCGGCGCTCACCTCCGCGGCCTCGTACAACATGATCGCCAACCGCGTCTCGCACTTCTTCGGCCTCGAAGGGCCCAGCCTCGCCGTGGACAGCATGTGCGCGTCGTCGGCCATGGCCATCCACCTGGCCTGCGCGGACGTGCTGCGGGGCGAGGCCGAACTGGCGGTCGCCGGCGGCATCAACCTCACCGTCCACCCGGACAAGTACGTGGCGCTCGCCGAGCTGCAGCTGCTCGGCAGCGGCCCCGGCAGCCGCAGTTTCCGCGACGGGGACGGCTACCTGCCCGCCGAGGCCGTCGGCGCCGTACTGCTCAAGTCCCTGGACGCCGCGGTACGCGACGGGGACCGGATCCACGCCGTCATCAAGGGCACGGCCTCCATGCACGGCGGCCGTGCCAACGGCTTCATGACGCCGAGCCGCAGGACGCAGGTGAAGGTCATGCGGCGGGCCCTGGAGCAGGCCGGTGTAGCGGCGGACTCCATCGGATACGTCGAGGCCGCGGCCAATGGAACGGCGTTCTCCGACGAGGTCGAGTTCCGCGCCCTGCGCGAGGTGTTCGACGGGGTGACCGAGCCGGTGGCACTCGGCACCGTGAAGTCGAACCTCGGCCACCCCGAGGCCGCCTCCGGCATCGCCCAGCTCACCAAGGTCGTCCTCCAGCTCCAGAACAGGGAGCTCACGCCCCTGACGGCGACGGGCGACCCCAATCCCAACCTGGACTTCGACGGCACCCCGCTGAGCCTGTGCGAGGAGCTCGCGGAGTGGCGGCCGCGCGGCAGCGCGGACGTGGACGATACGCCGTCGCCCCGCCGCGCGCTCATCAACTCCGTGGCCGCGGGGGGCAGTCACGTCAGCCTGGTCGTCGAGGCGCCGCCGGCCGCGCGGGCGGACACGGACGCCGCACGGGACGCGGGACCCCAGCTGGTGGTGGTGTCCGCGGCCACGCCCGAGCGACTGCGTACGGCGGCACAGCGGCTGAGCGCGTTCCTGGACGACGACGCGTCCGCGTCTCTCGCCGACATCGCGTACACCTCGCAGCTGGGCCGTGAACCGATGTCCGAGCGGCTTGCCGTCGTGGCGGGGTCCGCGGACGAGCTGAAGCGGGGCCTCGACTGGTACCTCGCGGACGGCGTACGGGAGGCGGACGACACGCTCGCCCCCGTGCCGGTCCACCACGGCAACGCCGAGGAGGACGCGGGCCCGCTGGGCACCGTCCTCTCCGGCGCCCGGGGCGAGGCGTTCCTCGCGGGCCTCGTCGCGGACCGCGCGCTGGAGCACCTCGCCGAGCTGTGGGTGCGCGGTGCGGCCGTGCCGTGGGGCGGACTGCACGACGGCCGCCGCCGTCTGGCGCCGCTTCCGCCGACGGCCTTCGTGCCGGGGCAGTACTGGGTGGGACGCAGGCCGGGAGCCGTGCTCGCCGTACGGGCCGACGCGACTCACGGGGCGGCGTCATCCGGTGGCGCCGCGAGCTCCGCCACCGACCGCTCCACGCGGCGGCAGGACCCGGCTCCCAGTGACACCGAGCAGATCCTGCTCGACGCCTGGTCGGAGCTCCTGGGCATCGACGCCGACGACCTCGGGCCGACCAGCAACTTCATCTCCCTGGGCGGCAATTCACTGCTCGCCACACGGTTGATCAACCTGCTCAAGCGGCGGACCGGAGCGGAGCTCCCCGTCCAGGCGCTCTTCGAAGCGCCGCGGTTGGCCGACATGGCCGCCGAGCTGGAGCGCCGTACCCCCCTCGGATCCATCGGAGCCCTCGACGTGAAGGCGATTGTCGAGGGCATCACCCTCGTCGAAGCCATGAGCGACGCGGAGCTCGACGCACTGGACATCGCGAAGTAAGCAGACAGGACGATGATGACCGTCATCAATGATCAGGGCGTGCAGGACCTCGCGCACAGGATCCGATCGCTGTCGCCCAAGCGGCGGCGCGCCCTGATGGCCGTGCTGGAGAAGCAAGGCGTCGACCTCTCCGTACTCGACCTCGTACGCGATCTCTTTGGGTCCGGTGCCGTTCCGCTGTCGACCCGCCGCCCGGACGAGCCCGTGCCGCTCTCCTTCACCCAACAACGCCTGTGGTTCCTGGCTCAGTTGGACGGAGCCGGCTCGGCGTACAACATTCCGATGGCGGTGCGGCTGCGCGGGCACCTCGACCGCCCCGCCCTCGTGGGCGCGCTGCGCGAGGTGGTGCTTCGGCACGAGGCCCTGCGCACCCGCTTCGTGAACCGCGACGGCGTCCCGTACCAACACATCGGCGACGGCACGGACTTCGAGGTCCGCCAGGAGGACCTCGCCGACCTCGCCGAGCTGCCCCGCATCTGCGCGCAGGAGGCCGCCGCCCCCTTCGATCTGGAGCACGACACGCTGATCAGGGCCCGCCTGCTGCGCCGGTCCGACCAAGAGCACGTCCTGCTGGTGACGATGCACCACGGTGTCTCCGACGGCTGGTCGGTCGGCGTTCTCCATCGCGACCTCATCGCCCTCTACGAGGCGCTGCGCGCGGGCCGTCCCTCGCCGCTGGAGCCGCTGCCGCTCCAGTACCCGGAGTACGCGAACTGGCAGCGGGAGTGGCTGGACGACGGGGTGCGGGAGCCGCAGGTCGCGTACTGGCGCGAGCGGCTCGCCGGAGTCGATCCGCGGCTCTCCTTGCCCACGGACCGCGAACGCCCACCGGTCAAGACGTACAACGGCGCACGGGAGGCCTTCCTCTGTCCGGCCGAACTCCTCGACGCGCTGCGTGAGGTCGGCGCCCGCAACGACGCCACCCTGTACATGACGCTGTTCGCCGCCTACTCCGCCCTGCTGCACCGCTACACGCGGCAGACCGACGTCGCCGTCGGCACGGTGGTGGCCAACCGCGGCCGCGCCGAGTTCGAGGGGCTCATAGGCTTCTTCGCCAACACCTTGGTGCTGCGCACCGATCTGTCCGGTGACCCGACCTTCCCCGAGCTCCTCGCCCAGGTGAAGCGGCGGGCCCTCGAGGCGTACGAGCACCAGGACGTGCCCTTCGAGGCCGTCGTGGACGCCCTGCGCCTGGAGCGCAGCCTCAGCCACTCGCCGGTCTTCCAGAACATGTTCGTGCTCCAGGAGGCACAGACCTCTCAAGAGGCCAAGCTGGGCGACCTGGAGGTCCTGCCGGTCGAGGTCGACGTACAGGCCACCAAGTTCGACGTCACCCTCGACCTGCGCGAGACCCCGGACGGGCTCGCCGGCTTCGTCGAGTACAACACCGACCTGTTCGACGCCGAGACCATCCGGCGCTTCGTGCGCCATTACACCCACCTGCTCGCCTCCGTCGCCGCCGAGCCACAGGAGAGGATCTCCCGGCTCACCGAGCTTCCCGCCGCCGAGCGTCGGCGTGTGGTGGAGGAGTGGAACGAGGCTCCGGCCGGTCTGGTGGTGGAGGAGCGTTGTGTGCATGAGTGGTTCGAGGGTGTGGTGGCGGGTGCGCCGGACGCGGTGGCGGTGGAGTTCGAGGGCCGTGCGCTGACATATGGCGAACTGAACGCCCGGGCCAACCGCTTGGCACGCCACCTGCGGGAACTCGGCGTCGGCCGCGAGACATTGGTGGCGCTGTGCCTGCCGCGCAGTGAGTACATCGTCGTGTGCGTCCTTGCCGTGCTCAAGGCGGGCGGCGGCTATGTGCCGATGGACCCCGCGGCCCCCGTCGAGCGCCTTGAGCATGTGCTGCGCGACAGCGCGCCCCAGGTGCTGCTGGTCGACGGGACGGTCCCGGAGGGGCTGGACACGGCCGGCGTCCCGGTGGTGGATGTGCGGGTGGATGCCGGGGTGTGGGCGGGGTTGTCCGATGCGGATCTGGATCGGGTGGAGGGGGGTTCGGGGCCTGGTGATCTGGCGTATGTGATCTATACGTCGGGGTCGACGGGGACGCCGAAGGGCGTGATGGTCGAGCACCGGAATGTGACGCGGTTGTTCACGGCGACGGATGGCTGGTACGGGTT
>NZ_JBEXWC010000047.1:0-22398 GCF_040629635.1 Streptomyces sp. NPDC005898
GTCGGCCGATGTGGACGCGGTGGAGGCGCACGGTACGGGTACGACGTTGGGCGATCCGATCGAGGCGCAGGCGTTGTTGGCGACGTACGGTCAGGACCGGCCGGAGGACCGGCCGCTGTGGCTGGGGTCGCTGAAGTCGAACATCGGCCACACCCAGGCCGCCGCGGGTGTCGCCGGCGTGATCAAGATGGTGCTCGCCATGCGGCACGGTGAGCTTCCGCAGACCCTGCACGTCGATGAGCCGTCGACGAAGGTGGACTGGTCGGCGGGCGCGGTCAAGTTGTTGACCGAGCAGCGGGAGTGGCCGGAGAGTGACCGTCCGCGCCGCGCCGGTGTCTCCTCGTTCGGTGTGAGCGGTACGAACGCGCACGTCATCTTGGAGCAGGCCCCTGAGGTGGTCGAGCTTCAGCGGACCGAGGAGCCGGGTGCGGCTCCCGCGGTGGTGCCATGGGTGGTCTCGGGTCGTGGCGCGCAGGCGCTGCGCGAGCAGGCGGGCCGGCTGCTGTCACACGTCCGGAGCGACAGCCGTCTGTCGCCGGTCGATGTCGGCTGGTCGCTGGTGTCCGCGCGGTCGGAGTTCGAGCACCGGGCCGTCGTGGTCGGCGGGGACCTGGACGCACTGGTGTCCGGAGTCGGCGCCCTGGCGCGGGGTGAGTCGGTGCCGGGCGTCGTGACGGGGCCGGCCGAGGGCGTGACACGGACGGCTGACCGTGTGGTGTTCGTTTTCCCGGGTCAGGGTTCGCAGTGGGCGGGTATGGGTGCCCGTCTGCTCGATGCTTCTCCGGTGTTCGCGGAGGTGATGAACGAGTGTGCGGTGGCGCTCGCGCCGTATGTGGACTGGTCGTTGCTGGATGTGGTGCGGCAGGTGGATGGTGCCCCTTCGTTGGAGCGGGTGGATGTGGTCCAGCCGGTGTCGTTTGCGGTGATGGTGTCGCTGGCCGCGTTGTGGCGTTCGTACGGTGTTGAGCCGGCTGCGGTGGTGGGGCATTCGCAGGGTGAGATCGCGGCCGCGTATGTGGCGGGTGCGTTGTCGTTGCGGGATGCGGTGAGGGTGGTGGCGCTGCGGTCGCAGGCGATTGCCGGTGGGTTGGCGGGGCGTGGCGGGATGATGTCGGTGGCGTTGCCGTTGGCGGAGGTGGAGTCTCGGCTTGAGGCGTTCGGCGGCCGGGTCGAGGTCGCGGCGGTGAACGGGCCGGCGTCGGTGGTGGTTGCCGGTGAGGTCGAGGCGCTTGATGAGTTGCTGGCCCAGTGCCAGGCTCAGGGGGTCCGGGCGCGCAAGGTTCCGGTGGATTACGCGTCGCACACTTCGCACGTCGAGCGCATCGAGGGCGAGCTGGCAGGGCTGCTGGCGGGGATCGAGCCGGCGTCGGCCCAGGTCCCGCTCTACTCCACGGTGGACCGGGACTGGCTCGGAGACACGCTTGTCGACGCGGACTACTGGTACCGCAACCTGCGCCAAACCGTGCACTTCGAGTCGGCCGTCAGGGAGCTCGTGGCCCAGGGCTACGGGGCGTTCGTCGAGGTCAGCTCGCATCCCGTGCTCACCATGAGCATTCAGGAGGCCCTGGAGGGGGAGCACGGTGCGGCCCCGGTGGTCACCGGCACCCTGCGGCGCGACGAGGGCGGTCTCGACCGTTTCCTCACCTCACTCGCCGAGGCCTACGTCCAGGGTGTGACTGTGGACTGGGGTGCGGCCTTCGCCGGCGCGGGCGCGTCCCACGTCGATCTGCCCACGTATGCCTTCCAGCGCAAGCGCTACTGGCTGGACGTCACCCCCCTGCCCGCGGGCAGCGGCTCCCAGGGGCGCGCGGAGAGCCTGGACGGGAGCTTCTGGGCGGCAGTCGAGCGCGGCGATGTGGAGTCCCTGGCGACGACGCTCGCGGTCGAAGGCACCGAGGAGCAGTCCTCGCTGAACTCCCTGCTGCCCGCACTCTCCTCCTGGCACCGGCAGCGCCGTACGCAGTCGACGCTCGACGCCTGGCGCTACCGGGTCACCTGGAAGCCGCTGGCCGCCGAGCGGACCTCGGCGGCGCTCGACGGTACGTGGCTGCTGGCCATCCCGGCGGGACACGCGGACACCGACTGGGTGGCCGCCGCGTCCCGGGCGCTCACCGAGCGCGGAGCCAAGGTCGCCCGCGTCACATGGGACGCGGCCGAAGACGACCGCGTCCAGCTGGCCGAGCGGCTGCGCCAGGTTCTCGCGTCCACCACCGCCGACGGCGACGAGGTCGGCGGCGTGCTGTCGCTGCTCGGGTTCGACGAGACCCCGCACCCGGCACACGCGGTCCCCCGCGGCGTGGCAGGCACGCTGCTGTTGGTGCAGGCACTGGGTGACGCGGGGCTCGACGCGCCGCTGTGGCTGGCAACGCGGAACGCGGTGGCCACGCAGCGTGGGGACGAGGCAACCATCAGCGCGGCGCAGGCGCAGCTGTGGGGCTTCGGCCGGGTCGTCGGGCTGGAACACCCGGAGCGCTGGGGCGGTTTGATCGACCTTCCGGAGTTGAGCGTTCCGGCTGCCGCGGAGCGACTCGGCGAGGTCCTCGCGGGAGCTCCGACACACTCCGAGGACCAACTCGCGGTACGGGCATCGGGGTTGTTCGTACGCCGCCTGGTGCACGACCCGCGTGGTGATATTCGTCCTGTACGGGACTGGAAGCCGCAGGGTACGGTCTTGATCACAGGTGGCACCGGTGCGCTCGGGGGGCAAGTCGCCCGTTGGCTCGCGCATCGGGGTGCGGAACACCTCGTACTGACCAGCCGCCGCGGCGCACAGACACCGGGCGCCGCTGAGCTGGAGACAGAACTGACGGGGGTCGGTGTGCGTGTGACGGTGGCCGCATGCGACGTCGCGGATCGTGCCGCGGTCGCAGCGCTGCTGGACGGGCTGAGGGCTGAAGGGTCGCCCGTACGGTCGGTGGTGCATGCCGCCGGCGTGGTGCGGTCCGCGCGTATCGACGAGACCGACGTGGCCGCGTTCGCGGACGCCGCGGAGGCGAAGGTCGCGGGTGCCATCAACCTGGACGAACTGCTGGCGCGGGACGAGCTCGACGCGTTCGTGCTCTTCTCCTCGAACGCGGGCGTCTGGGGCAGCGGAGGCCAGGGCGCGTACGCCGCGGCCAACGCCCACTTGGACGCGCTCGCACTGCGCCGCCGCGCCCGTGGCCAGGCCGCGACCGCCGTGGCCTGGGGCGCTTGGGCGGGCGGCGGCATGGCCACCGACCGCGAGGCGGAGGAGCAGCTGCGGCGACGCGGCGTGCTCGCCATGGACCCGGAGCTCGCCATCGCGGCGCTCCAGCAGACGCTGGACCACGGCGAGGCCAACTCGGTGGTCGCGGACGTGGACTGGGCGCGCTTCGTGCCGGGCTTCACGGCGGCGCGGCGACGGCCGCTGCTCGACGAACTGCCCGAGGTCCAGGACTTCCTGCGGGCCGACAGCAGCGACGCCGAGCAGGCGGACGGCGGGTCCTCCTCGTCGCTCGCCCAGCGGCTCGCCGAGGTGACGGAGCCCGAGCGCGATCGCATGCTGCTGGACCTGGTGCGCTCCCACGCGGCGGCCGTACTGGGTCATGTGGAGCACGAGTCGGTCGGCGCGAGCCAGGCGTTCAAGGAGCTCGGCTTCGACTCCCTGACCGCCGTCGAACTCCGCAACCGGCTGCAGTCCGCCACCGGCCTGCGACTGCCCGCCGCGCTGGTCTTCGACTACCCGACACCCACGGACCTCTCCGAGTACCTGCGCGCACAACTGGTCGGTTCCGAAGCGGCCTCCGGAGAGACCGCGCTGGCGGAACTCGACAAGTTGGAAGCGGCGATATCCGCTTCCGCGACGCTCTCGGAAAAGGAAGAGCTCCGCTCCGAGGTCACCACCCGACTCCAGATCCTGCTGTCGAAGTTGAGCGAGATGCAGGGCGAATCGAACGACGCGCCGGATACGCGAGACCAGCTCGTGTCGGCATCGGACGACGATCTGTTCGAATTCATCAATCAAGAGTTCGGCAAGTCCTGAGCGACTTGTAACAGCGTCCGGCGAATCATCGAAACAGGCAAAGGCTGAAATGGCGAACGAAGAAAAGCTCCGCGAATACCTCAAGTGGGTTACGGCTGACCTGCACGAGACGCGCAAGCGTCTTCAGGAGCGGGAAGCGGGAGAGCGGGAGCCAATCGCGATCGTCGCCATGAGCTGCCGGTACCCGGGTGGTGTGGGAAGTCCGGAGGACCTGTGGAAACTGCTGTCCAGCGGCGGTGACGCGGTCTCCGGATTTCCCGAGGGCCGGGGCTGGAACTTCGACGAGCTGTACGGGTCGGACCCCGACGCGGCGGGCACCAGCTACGCGCACGAAGGCGGATTCGTCCACGACGCCGACCGGTTCGACCCGGCCTTCTTCGGGATATCGCCGCGCGAGGCCCTGGCCATGGACCCGCAGCAGCGGCTGTTGCTCGAAACGACGTGGGAGGTGGTCGAGCGCGCCGGAATCAACCCCATCTCACTCAAGGGCACCAAGGCCGGTGTCTTCGTCGGCGGCACGCCCTCCGGCTACGGCTCCGCACTCGGCACTCTCCCCGAGGACGTCCAGGGCCACATGCTGACCGGCAGCTCCGGCGCCGTACTCTCCGGACGGCTCTCCTATTTCCTGGGCCTCGAAGGCCCGGCCGTGACGGTCGACACGGCGTGCTCGTCCTCTCTGGTCGCGCTGCACCAGGCCGTCCAGGCGCTCCGACAGGGCGAGTGCTCCCTCGCCCTCGCCGGTGGCGTCACGGTCATGTCCACCCCGACGGCGTTCGAGGAGTTCAGCCGCCAGCGGGGGCTCGCGGCGGATGGCCGCTGCAAGTCGTTCGCGGACGGCGCGGACGGTACGGGCTGGGGCGAGGGCGCGGGCATGCTGCTCCTCGAGCGGCTGTCCGATGCCCGCAAGAACGGCCACGCGGTGCTCGCGGTCGTGCGGGGCTCCGCCGTGAACCAGGACGGCGCGTCGAATGGCCTGACAGCGCCGAATGGTCCGTCGCAGCAGCGGGTGATCCGCCAGGCGCTCGTGAGCGCACGGCTGACGGCCGCCGATGTGGACGCGGTGGAGGCGCACGGCACGGGCACGACACTCGGTGACCCGATCGAGGCCGACGCGCTCCTTGCCACATACGGCAAGGAGCGGCCGGAGGGGCGACCGTTGTGGCTGGGTTCGCTGAAGTCCAACATCGGCCATACCCAAGCGGCTTCCGGCGTCGCCGGTGTGATCAAGATGGTGCTCGCCATGCGGCACGGCGTGCTGCCCCGCACGCTGCACGTGGATGAGCCGACGCGGAAGGTGGACTGGTCGGACGGCACCGTCCGGCTGCTCGCCGAGCAGCAGCCGTGGCCCGAAACGGGGCAGGCGCGCCGAGCGGGTGTGTCGGCGTTCGGTGTGAGCGGTACGAACGCGCACGTCATCCTGGAGCAGGCGCCGGTGATGGCCGAGGAGCCGGCGGAGGCGTCGGTGGTGCCTGCGGTGGTGCCGTGGGTGGTGTCGGGGCGTGGTGCCCAGGCGTTGCGGGGTCAGGCGGGGCGTTTGGTGTCTCGTGTGGAGCGTGATGGTGGGTTGTCGCCGGTGGATGTGGGGTGGTCTCTGGCGTCGGGGCGTTCTGCTTTCGAGCACCGTGCGGTGGTGGTCGGTGACGGTCGGGATGCTCTGCTGTCCGGGTTGGGTGCGTTGGCGCGGGGTGAGGATGCGCCGGGCGTGGTGAGGGGGCCGGATGAGGGTGTGGGTTCTGGTCGGTTGGCGGTGTTGTTCTCGGGTCAGGGCAGTCAGCGGGTCGGAATGGGCCGTGAGTTGTATGGCCAGTACCCGGTGTTCGCGGATGTGTTTGACCGGGTGTGTGGGCTGCTGGACCAGGAGTTGGCCGGGCATGTGGGGCGGTCGGTTCGTGAGGTGGTGTTCGGGGATGCGGATCTGCTGGGGCAGACGGTGTTCACGCAGGGCGGCCTGTTTGCGGTCGAGGTGGCTCTGTTCCGGCTGGTCGAATCCTGGGGCGTGACACCGGAGTTTGTGGGTGGGCATTCGATCGGTGAGGTTGCGGCGGCTCATGTGTCCGGGGTGTTCTCGTTGGAGGATGCGGTTCGGCTGGTGGCGGCTCGTGGCCGGTTGATGCAGGCGTTGCCCGCGGGCGGGGCGATGATCGCTGTGCAGGCCACCGAAGATGAAGTCACGCCTTTGCTCGCCGAGTACGGGGACCGGATCGGCATCGCGGCGATCAACGGGCCGACCTCCGTGGTCGTCTCCGGCGACGAGGATGCCGCCCTCGCCCTCGCGGAGACGCTGCGCGGCCAGGGCCGTAAGACCAAGCGCCTTGACGTCTCGCACGCGTTCCACTCGCCGCGCATGGCCCCGATGTTGGTCGACTTCCTTGCGGTTGCCGAGTCCCTGACCTACGCGGCGCCGCGCATCCCCGTGGTCTCGAACGTGACCGGGAAGCTGGCCACGAACGATGAGCTGGGCTCGGCCGAGTACTGGGTCCGCCATGTCCGTCAGGCTGTGCGCTTCGCGGATGGCGTGACTGCCCTTGCCGAGCAGGGCATCTCGACGTTCCTCGAAATGGGCCCCGATGGCGTGCTGAGCGCCATGGGTGCCGACATCATCGATGAGGGCCTTTTCGTTCCGGTACTGCGGGCAGAGCGACCTGAGGCGCAGAGCCTGTTGTCGGGCTTGGCGCAGGTCTGGGTGCAGGGCGTGGCTGTGGACTGGGCCGGGGTGTTCGCCGGTACGGGTGCGTCGCGGGTGGATCTGCCGACGTATGCGTTCCAGCGTCAGCGGTTCTGGTTGGAGGCTCCGGCGTCGGCTGGGGTGTCGGTCGATGAGGTGGAGGCGCGGTTCTGGGAGGCGGTGGAGCGGGAGGATTTGGAGTCGCTTGCTTCGACGCTTGATGTGTCTGGTGATGAGTCGTTGAGTGCGGTGTTGCCGGCGTTGTCGTTGTGGCGGCGGCAGCGGCAGGAGTGGTCTCGGCTGGATGGCTGGCGTTATCGCATCGGTTGGAAGCCGGTGCCGGTTGAGCCGTCGGCGGTGCTGTCGGGGACATGGCTGGTGGCGGTTCCCGCGGGTGTGGCCGATGACCCGTGGATCGAGGAGACGGCGCGCGGGCTGGAGAGCCGGGGCGCCGAGGTAGTGCGCCTGATGGTGGAGCCTGCCACAGACCGGACACGGCTCGCACAGTCCATATCCGAGGCAGTCACGGACCGGGCCTCTGCGCGTGGTGTTCTGTCGCTGGTAGCGCTGGACGAGGCGGTGCGTGACGGTGTCCCTGGGGGTCTTGCGGGTTCGTTGGTGTTGGTGCAGGCGTTGGGTGACGCTGGGGTGGAGGCACCGCTGTGGGCGGTGACGCGTGGTGCGGTTTCGGTGGGTGGGTCTGAGTCGTTGGTGAGTGCGGTGCAGGCGCAGGTGTGGGGGTTTGGCCGGGTGGTGGGTCTGGAGCATCCGGAGCGTTGGGGTGGTCTGGTGGATCTGCCCGAGACGCTGGATGAGCGGGTGGTGGACCGGCTGGCGGGCGTGTTGGCCGGTGCCGGTGGGGAAGATCAGGTTGCGGTCCGCTCGGCCGGTGTCTTCGGCCGTCGTCTGTTGCGGGCTGGTGGCCGCAGTGCCGGCCAGGAGTGGCGGACCAGTGGCACGGCCCTGATCACCGGTGGCACGGGCGCACTGGGCGGGCATGTCGCCCGCTGGCTGGCCCGTAACGGTGCCGAACACCTCGTACTGACCAGCCGCCGTGGCCTGGACGCCCCCGGCGCTTGTGACCTGGTCGGTGAGCTGGAAGCGCTGGGGGCGAAGGTCACCGTTGCCGCTTGTGATGTGGCCGACCGGGCCGCACTCGGGCAGGTGCTGGCCTCGATTCCCACCGCGTATCCGTTGACGACGGTGATCCACGCCGCCGGTGTGCTGGACGACGGTGTCATCGAGTCCCTGACCCCCGAGCGGTTCGCGGGCGTCCTGCGCGCCAAGGCCGACGCCGCGCTCAACCTGCACGAACTCACGAAGGACCTTGACCTCTCCGCGTTCGTCGTCTTCTCGTCCTTCACCGGTGCCGTGGGCAACCCGGGACAGGGCAACTTCGCCGCCGCCAACGCCTTCCTCGACGCGCTCGTGCAGCAGCGTCGGGCGTCCGGTCTGCCGGGCACGTCCGTAGCGTGGGGCCCTTGGGCCGAGGCCGGAATCGCCGCCGAGAAGGCGGGCGAGGAGCGTCGGCAGCGTGGTGGGATGGTCGCGCTGGCGCCCTCCGACGCGGTGACGGCCCTCGGTCAGCTGCTGGGCCGCGACGACGGCTGTGCCGTGATCGCTGACGTGGACTGGGAGCGGTTCGCCCCCACCTTCACCACCGTCCGGCCCGCCCCGCTGATCGGCGAGGTCCCGGAGGCCCGCCGCGTACTGGACGCGGCCGGCGCCGCGACCGCGGAGTCCGAGGCCGCCTCCGGCCTGCGGGGGCAACTCGCCGGACTCTCCCCCGCAGACCAGGACAAGAAGCTGCTCGACCTGGTCCGCGGCCAGGTCGCGGCGGTGCTCGGCTACCCGAACATGGAGGCCGTGGCGGGGAGCCGGGCCTTCCAGGAACAGGGCTTCGACTCGCTGATCGCGGTCGAACTCCGCAACCGCCTCCAGGCCGCCACCGAGCTGACCCTGCCCGCCACGCTGGTCTTCGACTACCCCACCCCCGCCGCGCTCGCTCAGTACCTGCGTTCGGAGGTCGTGGGCGACGCGGAGGACGAGGCGGCCGACTTCTCGTCCGTGGCGGGGGCCGCCGAGGACGACCCCATCGTCATCGTGGCCATGAGCTGCCGCTTCCCCGGGGGAGTCGACAGCCCGGAACGGCTCTGGGACCTGGTGGCCTCGGGCACCGACGCGATCTCGGACTTCCCGGCCAACCGCGGCTGGGATCTCGATGGCCTGTACGACCCGGACCTTCAGCGGCCCGGTACCTCGTACGTGCGGGAGGGCGGCTTCCTGCACGACGCCGCCGAGTTCGACCCCGGGTTCTTCGGGATCTCGCCGCGTGAGGCCCTGGTCATGGACCCGCAGCAGCGGCTGCTGCTGGAGACCGTATGGGAGGTCTTCGAACGCGCGGACATCGACCCCACGTCGGTCCGCGGCAGCCGGACGGGTGTCTTCGCCGGGACCAACGGCCAGGATTACACGCTGCTCCTGACCGAGGCCATGGAAGCCGCCGAAGGGTATCTGGCCACGGCGGCCACGGCGAGCGTGATGTCCGGGCGTCTGTCCTACACCTTCGGCCTCGAAGGCCCCGCGGTCACGGTCGACACGGCCTGTTCGTCTTCGTTGGTGGCGCTGCACCTCGCCGTGCAGGCGCTGCGGCAGGGCGAATGCTCGCTCGCGCTCGCCGGTGGCGTGGTGGTGATGTCGACACCGGCCGCGTTCGTGGAGTTCAGCCGCCAGGGCGCCCTGTCGCCCGACGGCCGCTGCAAGTCCTTCGCGGCGGCAGCCGATGGCGCCGGCTGGGGTGAGGGCGCGTCGATGCTGCTCCTTGAGCGGCTGTCGGATGCCCGCCGTAACGGTCATCCGGTGTTGGCGGTGGTGCGTGGTTCTGCGGTGAACCAGGACGGTGCCTCGAATGGTCTGACGGCGCCGAATGGTCCGGCTCAGCAGCGGGTGATCCGCCAGGCGCTCGCGAACGCGCGGCTGACGGCCGCCGAGGTCGATGCGGTGGAGGCGCACGGTACGGGGACGACACTGGGCGACCCGATCGAGGCGCAGGCACTGCTCGCCACGTACGGTCAGGATCGCCCCGAGGGCCGGCCGCTGCTGCTGGGCTCGCTGAAGTCCAACATCGGCCACACCCAAGCGGCTTCCGGCGTCGCAGGCGTGATCAAGATGGTGCTCGCCATGCGGCACGGGGCCCTGCCCCGGACCCTGCACGTGGACCAGCCGTCACCGAAGGTGGACTGGTCGGCCGGCGCGGTCGAGCTGCTGACCGAGCAGCGGGCCTGGCCGGAGAGCGACCGTCCGCGCCGCGCCGGTGTCTCCTCGTTCGGGGTGAGCGGGACGAACGCGCACGTCATCTTGGAGCAGGCCCCCGAGGTGGCCGAGCCGCAGCGGGCCGAGGAGCCGGGTGCGGCTCCCGCGGCAGTGCCGTGGGTGGTCTCGGGCCGTGGCGCGCAGGCGCTGCGCGAGCAGGCGGAGCGGCTGCTGGCGCATGTCGAGGCGCGTGGCGAGTTGTCGCCGGTGGATGTGGGGTGGTCGCTGGTATCCGGGCGCGCGGAGTTGGAACACCGTGCGGTGGTGGTCGGTGAGAGCCAGGACGCGCTGGTGTCCGGGCTCCGCGCGGTGGCGCAGGGCGCCGCGGGCGTGGTCGAGACGCCTGCCTCCGGCCTGGGGCCCGCGGGCGGCAGGCCCGTGTTCGTCTTCCCGGGTCAGGGTTCGCAGTGGGCGGGTATGGCGGTCGAGCTGCTGGACAGCGCGCCGGTGTTCGCCGACCGGTTCGCTGAGTGTGGGCGGGCGCTGGGGGAGTTTGTCGACTGGGATCTTGAGTCGGTGGTGCGGCAGGTGGATGGTGCCCCTTCGTTGGAGCGGGTGGATGTGGTCCAGCCGGTGTCGTTCGCGGTGATGGTGTCGCTGGCCGCGTTGTGGCGTTCGTACGGTGTTGAGCCTGCGGCGGTGGTGGGGCATTCGCAGGGTGAGATCGCGGCCGCGTATGTGGCGGGTGGGTTGTCGCTGCGGGATGCGGTGAAGGTGGTGGCGCTGCGGTCGCAGGCGATTGCCGGTGGGTTGGCGGGGCTTGGCGGGATGATGTCGGTGGCGTTGCCGTTGGTGGAGGTGGAGTCTCGGCTTGCGGCGTTTGGTGGCCGGGTCGAGGTCGCGGCGGTGAATGGTCCGGCGTCGGTGGTGGTTGCCGGTGAGGTCGAGGCGCTTGATGAGTTGCTGGCCCAGTGCCAGGCTCAGGGGGTCCGGGCGCGCAAGGTTCCGGTGGATTACGCGTCGCACACTTCGCACGTCGAGCGCATCGAGGGCGAGCTGGCAGGGCTGCTGGCGGGGATCGAGCCGGCGTCGGCCCAGGTTCCGCTCTATTCCACGGTGACGGGTGAAGTCATCGACACCGCTGGAATGGATGGCGCGTACTGGTACCGCAACCTGCGGCACACGGTTCGTTTCGAGGAGACCATCGGCACTGTCCTGGAGGCAGGTGACGCGGTCTTCATCGAGGTGTCCGCGCACCCGGTGCTGGTTGTCGGCATGCAGGAGACCGCCGAGGCGCGCGGCGCGGACGGCACAGTGGCGCTCGGCTCGCTGCGGCGTGACGAAGGCGGTCTCGACCGCTTCCTCACCTCACTCGCCGAGGCCTACGTCCAGGGAGTGGTCGTCGATTGGGCACAGGCCTTCGAGGAGGCTCGGCCTTCGCGGGTGGACCTGCCCACCTACGCCTTCCAGCGCAAGCGCTATTGGTTGGACACCGCCGGCGCCACGGCCGGCGCGGCCTCGGGCCTCGGGATCAGCTCCGCGGAGCACCCGTTGCTCAGCGCCGCCGTGGAGCTGCCGGACTCCGAAGGTGTCGTGTTCACAGGCTTGTTGTCGCTGCGTACGCACCCCTGGCTCGCCGATCACGCGGTGGGCGGCACCGTGCTGCTGCCCGGCACCGCGTTCGTGGAACTGGCCATCCGCGCGGGCGACGAGGTCGGCTGCGACGTGGTCGAGGAACTGACGCTCCAGGCCCCGCTGATCCTTCCCGAGCGCGGCGGCATCCAGCTGCGGCTCACGGTCGCCGAACCGGACGAGACCGGGCGTCGCACCCTGAGCGTCTACTCGCGACGCGACGAGGAGGCCGCCGGCGAGCCCTGGACGTGCCACGCCACCGGAGTGCTGGCGGTCGGCGCCCCCACCGCCTCGTGGAACCTGGCGGCGTGGCCCCCCGCGGGCGCGACCGCCGTGGCCACCGAGGGGCTGTACGACGCGCTGACCGAGGTCGGGCACGGCTACGGGCCGTTCTTCCAGGGACTGCGCGCGGCCTGGCGGCGTGGTGAGGAGATCTTCGCCGAGGTCGTGCTCCACGAGGACCACCAGTCCGACGCTGCCCGCTTCGGTGTCCACCCGGCCCTGCTCGACTCGGCGCTCCACGCCGTCGGGCTCGGCATCGTCGACTCCCCGACGGCAGGCGGCGACGGAGCCGAAGCGCCCAGGGCGCGGCTGCCGTTCGCCTGGCGCGGGGTGTCCCTGTACGCCGCGGGCGCCGCGCTGCTACGGGTGTCCCTGACGCCCGCCGGCACGGACGCGATGACCGTGGCGGTCGCCGACGGCACTGGCGCCCCGGTGGCCAAGGCCGAGTCCCTCGTGCTGCGCCCGGTCGACCCGCAGCAGCTCGGCGGCGCCCAAGGCGGTCAGCACGAATCGCTCTTCCACATCGAGTGGATCAACCGGCCGGTGTCCGGAGACGCCTTCGCCCCCGGCACCGACCGGTGGGCCCTCGTGGGCGACGACCGCCTCGGCCTGGCGGCCGCGCTGAGCGGCACACGCGTCTCGGCCAAGCCGTACGAGGACCTGGCCTCGCTCGGCGACAGCCTCGCGGAGGGCGAGCCCGGTCCAGCGGTGGTCCTGCTCAGCTGCGCGCCTCGGGTCGACGCCACCCCGGGTGCCACGGCTGACGCCGCGCGCGACACGGTGCACCAGGCCCTCACCCTGGCGCAGGAGTGGCTGGCCGCCGACGAGCGGCTCGCCGAGTCGCGGCTGGTCGTCGTGACACGGGGCGCGGTGTCCACGGGCACGGGCGAGGACGTACAGGATCTCGCGGCGGCCCCGGTGTGGGGTCTGCTGCGCTCGGCGGAGTCGGAGAACCCCGGCCGCTTCGTCCTCCTGGACACCGACGACTCGCAGCCGTCATGGCAGGCCCTGCCCGCGGCGGTGACGTGGGCGGTAGCCCAGGACGAGTCGCAGGTGGCGCTGCGCGCGGGCGAGGTACGGGTGCCGCGACTGGCGCGGGTCCCGATCCCGGCCCGGACCGATGAGGCGCGCACGGATACCGGAGCCGGCGCGTTCGGCTCAGGCACGGTACTGATCACGGGTGCGACCGGGACGCTGGGCGGCGTGTTCGCCAAGCACCTGGTCGCCGAGCACGGCGTGCGCCGACTGCTGCTGGTGAGCAGGAGCGGACCCGCCGCCCAGGGGGCCGACGAGCTGGTGGCACAGCTCGCCGAGCTCGGGGCGGAGGCCACGGTGGCGGCGTGCGACGTGGCCGACCGCGCGGCGCTGGCCGAACTCCTCGCCTCCGTACCGGCGCAGCACCCGCTGACCGGCGTCGTGCACACCGCCGGTGTGCTCCACGACGGAGTGATCTCCTCGCTGACCCCGGAACGCGTCGACCAGGTGCTGCGCCCCAAGATCGACGCGCTGGTTCACCTCCACGAGCTGACGCGCGACCTGGACCTCTCGGCGTTCGTCTTCTTCTCCTCGGCCGCCGCCACCTTCGGCAGCCCCGGGCAGGGAAACTACGCCGCGGCGAACGTGTTCGGCGACGCCCTCGCACACCACCGCAGGGCTCAGGGCCTGCCCGCCGTCTCGCTCGGCTGGGGCTTTTGGGCGCAGAGCAGCGGCATGACCGGCGACCTGACCGACGCCGACATCCAGCGCATGGCGCGCGGCGGCATGACCCCGCTGCGCACCGAGAAGGGCCTGGAACTCTTCGACACGGCCCAGGGCATCGACGAGGCACTGCTGCTGCCCATGCAACTCGAAGCCGCCGCGCTGCGGCGCCCGGTCACCGCCGACGCCATCCCCGTGATGATGCGCGGTCTGATCCGCGTACCCGCGCGGCGCACGGCGGAAGCGGGATCGGCGGCCGATGACTCCCTGCTCAAGCAGCGGCTCGCGGGCCTCTCCGACGCCGAACGGGAACGCGCACTGCTGGATCTGGTGCGCGCGCAGGCCGCGGCCGTGCTCGGATTCGCCACACACGACGCGGTGGAGCCCGGACGGGGCTTCCTCGAGGTCGGATTCGACTCGCTGACCGCGGTCGAGCTCCGCAACCGCCTGAACGCCGCCACCGGGCTGCGGCTGCCCGCGACCCTGGTCTTCGACTACCCGACGCCCACCGCGCTCGCCGGACTGCTGCGCACCGAGATCCGTCTGGACGGAGTCGAGACCGGGACCTCGCTGGTCGAGGAATTCGACCGGCTGGAGTCGGTGCTCTCCGCCGTCGCCGCCGACGACGACAAGCGAGTCGAAGTCATGGTCCGTATGAAGGCCCTCCTGGCGAAGCTGGGCGACACCGAGGGAACGACGAGCGACCTCGATGAAGACGGCGATTTCGACGAGGCGACAGATGAAGAGCTGTTCAGCGCTCTCGAGAACGAGCTGAGGAAGTCCTGAACCACATGAGCGTGACCGTGCACACCGCCGTATTCGCCGTTACCGTGAGGAGCTGATCCCGATGGCCAGCGAGGAGAAGCTTCGCACCTATCTCAAATTGGCGACCACCGACCTCCGCCAGACCCGTCGGCGGCTGGAGGAAATGGAAGCCAAGGAGTCCGAGCCCATCGCGATCGTGGGCATGGGCTGCCGCTATCCGGGAGGCGTGGGCTCGCCCGAGGAACTCTGGGACCTGGTGGCCGCCGGCACCGACGCCGTCTCCGACTTTCCGATGGACCGCGGCTGGGACGTCGAGAACCTCTACGACCCGGACCCGGACCGGCAGGGCAAGAGCTATGTGCGGGAGGGCGGCTTCCTGTACGACGCCGCCGAGTTCGACCCCGGGTTCTTCGGGATCTCGCCGCGCGAGGCGCTCGCGATGGATCCGCAGCAACGCCTGCTGCTGGAGACCGCGTGGGAGGCGTTCGAACACGCGGGCATCGCCCCATCCTCCGTACGGGGTTCAAAGGCGGGCGTTTTCGCCGGCGTGATGTACAGCGACTACGTGTCCCGGCTGAAGGTCGCCCCAGAAGGTTTCGAGGGCTACTTGGGCAACGGCAGCGCGGGCAGCGTCGCCTCGGGCCGCATCGCCTACACCCTGGGTCTCGAGGGCCCGGCGGTGACGGTCGACACGGCGTGCTCGTCCTCGCTGGTGGCGCTGCACCTGGCGGCGCACGCCCTGCGCCGCGGAGAGTGCGCCCTCGCGCTGGCCGGTGGTGTCACGGTGATGTCGTCCCCGATGGCGTTCGTGGAGTTCAGTCGCCAGCGTGGCCTTGCCGCGGACGGCCGCTGCAAGTCCTTCTCCGACACGGCCGACGGCGCCGGCTGGGCCGAGGGCGCGGGCATGTTGCTGCTCGAGCGGCTCTCGGACGCCCGCCGCCATGGGCACCCGGTGCTCGCGGTCATCCGGGGCAGCGCGGTCAACCAGGACGGCGCGAGCAGCGGCCTGACCGCACCGAACGGCCCGGCCCAGCAGCGGGTGATCCGCCAGGCGTTGGTCAGTGCTGGTCTGTCGTCGGCCGAGGTAGATGCGGTGGAGGCGCACGGTACGGGGACGACGCTCGGTGACCCGATCGAGGCGCAGGCGTTGTTGGCGACGTACGGTCAGGACCGGCCGGAGGAACGGCCGTTGTGGCTGGGTTCGTTGAAGTCGAACATTGGCCACACCCAGGCCGCTGCGGGTGTCGCCGGTGTGATCAAGATGGTGCTTGCCATGCGGCACGGCGAGCTTCCGCGCACCCTGCATGTGGACGAGCCGTCGCGGCAGGTGGACTGGTCGGCGGGTGCGGTTGAGCTGCTGACCGAGCAGCGGGCCTGGCCGGAGAGCGACCGACCGCGGCGGGCGGGTGTGTCGTCGTTCGGCGTGAGCGGTACGAACGCGCACGTGATCGTTGAGGAAGCGCCCGCGCTGGAGGCGGCGACGACGGAGTCTGATGAGCCTGCGGGGCCGGCGGTGGCGCTTCCGGTGGTGCCGTGGGTGGTGTCGGGGCGTGGCGCGCAGGCGCTTCGGGGTCAGGCGGCCCGGTTGTTGTCGCGGGTTGAGGGTGATGCTGGGTTGTCGCCGGTGGATGTGGGCTGGTCTCTGGCGTCCGCGCGTTCTGCTTTCGAGCACCGTGCTGTGGTGGTCGGTGACGGCAGGGATGCCCTGCGGGTTGGGTTGGGTGCGTTGGCGCGGGGTGAGTCTTCTCCTGGCGTTGTCGTTGGTCAGGGTGTGGGTTCTGGTCGGTTGGCGGTGTTGTTCTCGGGTCAGGGCAGTCAGCGGGTGGGGATGGGCCGTGAGTTGTATGGCCAGTTCCCGGTGTTCGCGGACGTGTTTGACCGGGTGTGTGGGCTGTTGGACCTGGAGTTGGCCGGGCATGTGGAGTGCTCGGTTCGTGAGGTGGTGTTCGGGGATGCGGGTCTGCTGGGTCAGACGGTGTTCACGCAGGCCGGCTTGTTCGCGGTTGAGGTGGCTCTGTTCCGGCTGGTCGAATCCTGGGGTGTTGCAACCGACTTTGTGGGTGGGCATTCGATCGGTGAGGTTGCGGCGGCTCATGTGTCCGGGGTGTTCTCGTTGGAGGACGCGGTCCGGCTGGTGGCGGCTCGTGGCCGGTTGATGCAGGCACTGCCCACCGGCGGGGCGATGATCGCCCTCCAGGCCACCGAAGATGAAGTCACGCCTCTGCTCGCCGAGTACGGGGACCGGATCGGCATCGCGGCGATCAACGGGCCGACTGCTGTGGTCGTCTCCGGCGACGAGGACGCCGCTCTCGCCCTCGCGGAGACGCTGCGCGGTCAGGGGCGTAAGACGAAGCGCCTTGACGTCTCGCACGCGTTCCACTCACCGCGCATGGCCCCGATGTTGGACGACTTCCGTGCGGTTGCCGAGTCCCTGACCTATGACGCGCCCCGCATCCCGGTCGTCTCCAACGTGACCGGCAAGCTGGCCACGTCCGACGATCTGGGCACGGCCGAGTACTGGGTCCGCCACGTCAGGGAAGCAGTCCGCTTCGCGGATGGCGTGACCGCCCTTGCCGAACAGGGCATCTCGACGTTCCTGGAACTGGGCCCCGATGGCGTGTTGAGCGCGATGGGCGCGGAGTCCGTGAGTGGTGGGGTGTTCGCCCCCGTTCTGCGGTCCGGTCGGCCCGAAGTCGAGAGCCTGTTGTCGGGCTTGGCGCAGGTCTGGGTGCAGGGCGTGGCTGTGGATTGGGCCGGGGTGTTCGCCGGTACGGGTGCGTCGCGGGTGGATTTGCCGACGTATGCGTTCCAGCGTGAGCGGTTCTGGTTGGAGGCTCCGGCGTCGGCTGGGGTGTCGGTCGATGAGGTGGAGGCGCGGTTCTGGGAGGCGGTGGAGCGGGAGGATGTGGAGTCGCTTGCTTCGACGCTTGATGTGTCTGGTGATGAGTCGTTGAGTGCGGTGTTGCCGGCGTTGTCGTTGTGGCGGCGGCAGCGGCAGGTGCGGTCTCGGTTGGATGGCTGGCGTTATCGCATCGGTTGGAAGCCGGTGCCGGTTGAGCCGTCGGCGGTGCTGTCGGGGACATGGCTGTTGGCGGTCCCTGCGGGTGTGGCCGATGACCCGTGGATCGAGGAGACGGCGCGCGGGCTGGAGAGCCGGGGCGCCGAGGTAGTGCGCCTGATGGTGGAGCCTGCCGCAGACCGGACGCGGCTCGCGCAGTCCATATCCGAGGCGGCGGCCGGCGCTTCTGTGGGTGGTGTGTTGTCGCTGGTGGCGTTGGACGAGGCGGTGCGTGACGGTGTCCCTGGGGGTCTTGCGGGCTTGTTGGTGTTGGTGCAGGCGTTGGGTGATGTGGGGGTGGAGGCGCCGTTGTGGGTGGTGACGCGTGGTGCGGTTGCGGTGGGTGGGTCTGAGGCGTTGGTGAGTGCGGTGCAGGCCCAGGTGTGGGGGCTTGGCCGGGTGGTGGCTCTGGAGCACCCGGAGCGTTGGGGCGGTCTGGTGGATCTTCCCGAGACGCTCGACGACCGTGTTGCGGACCGGCTGGCGGGCGTGTTGGCCGGTGCCGGTGGGGAAGATCAGGTTGCGGTCCGCTCGGCCGGTGTCTTCGGCCGTCGTCTGTTGCGGGCTGGTGGCCGCAGTGCCGGTCAGGAGTGGCGGACCAGTGGCACGGCCCTGATCACCGGTGGTACCGGCGCGCTGGGCGGGCATGTCGCCCGCTGGCTGGTGTCGCGTGGTGCCGAGCACTTGGTGTTGACCAGTCGCCGTGGCCTGGATGCACCGGGTGCGGTGGATCTCGAGGCTGAGTTGCTGGGGCTTGGGGTGAGGGTGACGATCGCCGCGTGCGATGTCTCTGACCGGGCGGCGGTGGCGGAGCTGTTGGCTTCGGTGCCTGCGGAGTATCCGTTGACGACGGTGATCCACGCGGCCGGTGTGCTGGATGACGGAGTCATCGAGTCCCTGACCCCTGAGCGGTTCGCGGGCGTGCTGCGTGCGAAGGCGGACGCGGCGCTGCATCTGCACGAGTTGACCAAGGACCTCGACCTCTCCGCCTTCGTGCTGTTCTCATCTCTTGCCGGGGCTGTTGGTGGAGCGGGTCAGGGCAACTACGCGGCTGCGAACGCGTTCCTCGACGCGTTGGTGGAGCAGAGGCGTGCGCTCGGTCTGCCGGGCACGTCCGTGGCCTGGGGACCCTGGGCCAATGGCGGCATGGCCGTGGACGGTGTGGGCGAAGTACGGATGCAGCGCGGCGGACTCGCGTCGATGGCTCCGGACGACGCGATCGCCGTGTTGGGCGGGGTGCTCGACCGTAACGACGGCGGTGTCGCGGTGGCGGACGTGGACTGGGAACGTTTCGCGCCGGCGTTCACGGCAGTCCGTTCAGCCCCGCTGATCAGCGACATTCCCGAGGTCCGCAAGGCCCTGGAAGCGGCAGTCCGCGACACGCCGGGCATGGAGGCGGACACCGCCGCCGCGTTCCGCGAGAAGCTGGCCGACCTCAGCCCGGCCGAACGGGACAGGGCGCTGCTCGAACTGGTACGTACGCAGGTCGCCGTAGTGCTGGGGCATGCCGGCACTGACACGGTTGTTGCCGATCGGGCGTTCAAGGAGCTCGGCTTCGACTCACTGACCGCCGTTGAGCTCCGCAACCGCCTCCAGGCGGCCACCAGCCTGACCCTGCCCGCCACGCTGGTCTTCGACTACCCCACCCCCACGGCCCTCGTGGACGCCCTTCGGGACCAACTCTTCCCCGCCGGAAGCGACGAGGCCGCATTGCAGCCTCAGGAGATCCGCATTCGGGAAGCATTGGCGTCGATACCCCTGGCCAAGCTTCGGGACGCAGGATTGATGGAAGTCTTGCTGCAATTGGCCGATTTCCACGAAGAGGTTGGCGTGGCGGTGGACGAAGGCAATGAGGAGACCATCGACTCCATCGATTCCATGGACGCTGAAAGCCTGCTTCGCATGGCGTTTGACAGTACTGATTCCTGAAGTGCCTGACATGTGGAGCTGGCGATGAACACGTCTCCTGAGAAGATTCTCGAAGCGCTGCGTACGTCTCTCAAGGAGAACGAACGGCTGCGGCAACAGAACCGGCAGATCGCGGCGGCTGCGCGGGAGCCGATCGCGATCGTCGGAATGAGCTGTCGTTTCCCGGGGGGAGTGAGTTCACCGGAGCAGTTCTGGGAGCTGCTTGTCTCGGGGGCCGACGCGGTTTCGGAATTTCCGATGGACCGGGGTTGGGACGTGGAGGGCCTCTACGACCCGGACCGGGAGCGCCCGGGAACCTCGTACGTGAGAGAAGGCGGTTTTCTCTACGAGGCTGCCGGGTTCGACCCGGCGTTCTTCGGGATCTCGCCGCGCGAGGCCCTCGCGATGGATCCGCAGCAACGCCTGCTGCTGGAGACCGCATGGGAGGCGTTCGAGAACGCGGGCATCGACCCGGCTTCACTGAAGGGCAGCCGCACCGGTGTCTTCGCCGGTACGAACGGCCAGGACTACGCTGCCCTTTTCCAGCACGCGCCCGAGGGGCTTGAGGGGTACTTGGGCACGGGCAGCGCGGCCAGTGTCGTGTCTGGACGGCTCTCCTACTTTCTTGGCCTGGAGGGCCCCGCGGTCACGGTTGACACGGCGTGCTCGGCTTCGCTGGTGACCCTGCACCTGGCCGCTCAGGCACTGCGGCAGGGCGAGTGCTCGCTCGCGCTCGCGGGCGGTGTCACCGTCATGTCCACCCCCGTGGCCTTCGTGGAGTTCAGCCGTCAGCGGGGGCTTGCGACGGACGGCCGCTGCAAGGCATTCGCGAATGCTGCGGACGGTACGGGGTGGGGTGAGGGCGCGGGCATGCTGTTGCTTGAGCGGTTGTCGGATGCCCGCCGTAACGGTCACCCGGTGTTGGCGGTGGTGCGTGGTTCTGCGGTGAACCAGGACGGTGCGTCGAATGGGTTGACGGCGCCGAATGGTCCGTCGCAGCAGCGGGTGATCCGTCAGGCGCTCGCGAACGCGCGGCTGACGGCCGCCGACGTGGACGCGGTGGAGGCGCACGGTACGGGGACGACGCTCGGTGACCCGATCGAGGCGCAGGCACTGCTCGCCACGTACGGTCAGGACCGGCCGGAGGACCGGCCGCTGTGGCTGGGCTCGCTGAAGTCCAACATCGGCCACACCCAGGCTGCCGCGGGTGTCGCCGGTGTGATCAAGATGGTGCTTGCCATGCGGCACGGCGAGCTTCCGCGCACCCTGCATGTGGACGAGCCGTCGCGGCAGGTGGACTGGTCGGCGGGTGCGGTTGAGCTGCTGACCGAGCAGCGGGCCTGGCCGGAGAGTGACCGGCCGCGGCGGGCGGGTGTGTCGTCGTTCGGGGTGAGCGGGACGAACGCGCACGTGATCATCGAGCAGGCACCTGAGGTCGAGTCGGAGTGGGAGTCGGCGGGGCCGACGGTGACCCTTCCGGTGGTGCCGTGGGTGATGTCGGGCCGTGGCGCGCAGGCGCTGCGAGAGCAGGCGGCCCGGCTGTTGTCGCGTGTGGAGCGTGATGGTGGGGTGTCGCCGGTGGACGTGGGGTGGTCGTTGGCGTCGGGGCGGTCGGCGTTTGAGCACCGTGCTGTGGTGCTCGGTGATGGTGTTGGTTTGCGGGTTGGGTTGGGTGCGTTGGCGCGGGGTGAGTCTTCTCCTGGTGTCGTTGTCGGTCAGGGTGTGGGTTCGGGTCGGTTGGCGGTGTTGTTCTCGGGCCAGGGCAGTCAGCGGGTCGGAATGGGCCGCGAGCTGTATGGCCAGTACCCGGTGTTCGCGAAAGCGTTTGACCAGGTCTGCGGGCTGCTGGACCAGGAGCTGGCCGGGCATGTGGAGCGCTCGGTTCGTGAGGTGGTGTTCGGGGATGCAGATCTGCTGGGTCAGACGGTGTTCACGCAGGCCGGCCTGTTCGCGGTCGAGGTGGCACTGTTCCGGCTGGTCGAATCCTGGGGCGTGACCCCGGAGTTCGTGGGTGGGCATTCCATCGGTGAGATTGCGGCGGCTCATGTGGCCGGGGTGTTCTCGTTGGAGGACGCGGTCCGGCTGGTGGCGGCTCGGGGCCGGTTGATGCAGGCACTGCCCGCAGGCGGGGCGATGATCGCCCTCCAGGCCACCGAAGACGAAGTCACGCCTTTGCTCGCCGAGTACGGGGACCGGATCGGCATCGCGGCGATCAACGGGCCCAGTTCGGTGGTCGTCTCCGGCGACGAGGATGCCGCTCTCGCTGTTGCAGAGGTGCTGCGCGGTCAGGGGCGTAAGACCAAGCGCCTTGACGTCTCGCACGCGTTCCACTCACCGCGCATGGACGCGATGTTGGACGACTTCCGTGCGGTTGCCGAAAGCCTGGCCTACGCGGCGCCGGGCATCCCCGTGGTCTCGAACGTGACGGGTGCGCTGGCCACGAACGACGAGCTGGGTTCGGCCGAGTACTGGGTGCGCCACGTCAGGGAAGCAGTCCGCTTCGCGGATGGCGTGACCGCCCTCGCTGGGCAGGGCATCTCGACGTTCCTCGAACTGGGCCCCGATGGCGTGTTGAGCGCTATGGGTGCGGAGTCCGTGAGCGGTGGAATGTTCGCACCCGTGCTGCGCTCCGGTCGGCCCGAAGCCGAGACGCTGCTGTCCGGCCTGGCGCAGGCGTGGGTGCAGGGCGTGGCTGTGGATTGGGCCGAGGTGTTCGCCGGTACGGGCGCCTCGCGGGTGGATTTGCCGACGTATGCCTTCCAGCGTGAGCGGTTCTGGCTTGATGCGCCGGCGTCGGCTGGGGTGTCGGTCGATGAGGTGGAGGCGCGGTTCTGGGAGGCGGTGGAGCGGGAGGATGTGGAGTCGCTTGTTTCGACGCTTGATGTTTCGGGTGATGAGTCGTTGAGTGCGGTGTTGCCGGCGTTGTCGTTGTGGCGGCGGCAGCGGCAGGAGTGGTCTCGGTTGGATGGCTGGCGTTATCGCATCGGTTGGAAGCCGGTGCCGGTTGAGCCGTCGGCGGTGCTGTCGGGGGTATGGCTGTTGGCGGTTCCTGCGGGTGTGGCCGATGACCCGTGGATCGAGGAGACGGTGCGCGGGCTGGAGAGCCGGGGCGCCGAGATTCGACGTCTGGTCGTG
>NZ_JBEXWC010000048.1:0-21929 GCF_040629635.1 Streptomyces sp. NPDC005898
CCGCCCACAACCTGACACCAGCAAGGTCCCCACCCATAACCACACCAACGAACGAACTGGCCAGCAGTCACGGCAAGCACCGTTGCAGTACTAGGCAGTGTCTTCAAATGATCACCGCTGGCGGATCATGGTGTTGTGATACGTCGTCATGAACTGTCCGATGCTGAGTGGGAGTTTGTCCGGCCGCTGCTGCCCGAGTCGTTGCGGGGGCGCAAGAGGCTGGACGACCGCAGGATCCTGAACGGGATCGTGTGGAAGTTCCGCACCGGCACAGCCTGGCGGGACGTGCCCGAGCGTTACGGTCCGTGGGCCACGCTGCACACCCGTTTCCGCAGGTGGGCGGCGGACGGCACGTTCGACCGGATGCTGCAGGCCGCCCAGGCGAAGGCGGACGCGGCGGGCGACATCGAGTGGCTGGTGTCAGTCGATTCCACGGTCGTCCGGGCTCACCAGCATGCGGCCGGAGCTCGAAAAGGGGGCTCCGCGACCCGGCCCTTGGCCGTTCCCGAGGTGGGCTGACCAGCAAGGTTCACCTGGCCTGTGACGGCAGGGGCCGTCCGCTCGGTTTCGTCGTCACCGGTGGCAACATCAACGACTGCACCCGGTTCACCGCCGTGATGGAAGCGATCCGGGTGCCCCGAATCGGACCGGGGCGGCCCCGCACCCGGCCCGATCACGTCCTGGGCGACAAGGGCTACAGCTCGAGGGTGATCCGCACCTGGCTCCGCCGCCAGGGCATACCGCACACGATTCCCGAACGGGCCGACCAGGCCCGCAACCGGGCCCGGCGCGGCAGCCGCGGAGGCCGCCCGCCGGGCTTCGACCGTGAGGTCTACAAGCACCGCAACGTCGTGGAACGGTGCTTCAACCGCCTCAAGCAGTGGCGCGGTATCGCTACCCGCTACGACAAGACCGCCCGGTCCTACGAAGCAGCCGTCACCTTGGCATCGCTCCTGATGTGGGCGTGACATTTGACGACAGAACCTAGCCCAGTGCCAGCCTGCTGACCGTCCGAGCGGTGTCGTTCCTCATGCCGACCCAACGAGCCGTTCGCCGACCAGTCACAACCGGTGTTCTGTCATGTCGGCCTCAGGACGGCACTTAGGCACTAAACAACTTCCAGTGGCCCTCGGAGACCACTTCGACGGCGCCATCGGCCACCTTTGACTCCGGCAACGCCCGCAGGGAGCTGGAAGGAGGCCAGCGCGACGCAGGTCGCCGTGGACATCGCCCCAGGGAGGGCAGGATGCACCCATGGGACTGCACACCGCATACGGGCTCAGCCGGATCATCAACGCACGGGGGCCCTACACGCCCCTCGGTGTCTCACGCAGTGGGGACGGTGTCGGCGCCGCGGTCGCCGCGGCGCTGTCGGAGTTCTTCGTGATGGACGAACTGCAAGAAGCGGCCGACCGGGCCCTCGCTCGGTTCACCGGGGCGGAGGCGGGGACCGTCGTGCACTGCACGGCCTCGGCGATCACCCTCGCGGTCGCCGCCGCGATGACGGGGGAGTCCCCGGAGCACGTCGAGGCGCTGCCGGACACGACCGGTATGCCCGGCGCAGTCGTCCTTCCGACGGGACACGCGGTCAACTACGGACACCCCATCGTGCAGGCCGTCCGGCTGGCGGGCGCGGTCCCGGTTCCCGTGGGGACGGAGGCCGGGTTCACGCTGGAGGATCTGGAGACGGGCCTCGCGCGACAGGACGTCGCGTGCCTGCTGCTGGTGTCGTCCCGTCTCGTGCGCGGGGCCGGTGCCGAGCTGGCCGACGCCGTGACGGTCGCTCATCGTCGCGGGGTTCCCGTCGTCGTCGATGGTGCCGCGCAGGACTTCAGGGTCGGTGAACTGCTCGCCACCGGAGCGGACTTGGTGGCCATCAGTGGCCAGAAGTACCTGGGTTCCCCGACCGCGGGTCTGGTGGTGGGCCGAGCCGGTCCGGTGGCGGCGGTGCGGGCGCAGGAACGGGGCATCGGCCGCGCGATGAAGGCGAGCAAGGAGGCGGTGGTCGGCGTCCTCGCCGCGCTCGAGGCGCGTCAGGGGCTGGACATGGCGGTGTGGCGGCAGCAGCAGGCGGACAAGGTGGCGGACTTCGTCGAGCGGGCGGGCGCTGTCCGGGGCATCACCGCGTCGTCCGTCCCCGACCCGACCGGCCTGCCCTTCGCTCGCGCCCGGCTGGTGGTGGATCCCGCCGTGTCGGCCCTGGACTCGGCCGCTCTGGACGAAGCACTGCGAGCGGGGTCACCGCCGATCTGGGCCCTGCCCGGCCGGCGGGAAGCGGAGGAGCTGCTGTTCGAACTCGTACCCCTCACGCCGGACGAGATCGACGCCATCCTTGCCCGCTTGGCCGAACTTCTTGTGCGGTGAAGGCTGTTGACGAGGGCTGGAGGAGGCGCGGTGACTCGGGTCGAGGTCGTCCCTCGGCCGATGTCCGGCACCCGAGCGGTGGCGCGCCCGCCGCCGGGCCCGTCAGGTGCGGTGCGCGGGAAGCCAGCCGTTCTGGACCGCGTGGACGCCCGCCTCAAAGCGGCTGCGTGCCTGGAGTGCGTCCATGAGTTCGGCCGCGAAGCGGCGGGCGGTGCGAGTGGAGACGCCGAGGCGCTTGGCGACCGCATCGTCCTTCAGCCCCTGGGCGAGCAGCCGAAGGGCCTCGCGGTGCTGCGGGGTGAGGCCGTCGGTGTCCCGTTCCACCATCGGCACCAAGGGCTTCGCGGCCTGCCAGGTGCTGTCGAACAGCTCGCACAGGGCCGTGATGACGCCCTTCCCCGTGAGGACCACGGCGCCGAAGCTCGCGTCCGTGGGGTCCAGGGGGAGGACGGCCTCGGTCCGGTCCGCGATGATCATGCGGATCGGCAGGCTGGGAGCGGTGCGGACGTGGCCGCCGCGCTCGTGGAGCCACTGGACGTGCCGAAGCGTGGGCTGGTGGTTGCGGATGCTGTCGAGGTAGATGGTCCGTACGGTGACACCGCGGTCCAGCAGGGTCGCGTTCGGCTTACGGCTGGCCTCCAGATCGCTCTCCGCATGGGCGCCGCCCGGAGCCAGGGTCATGATCTCGTGGCGGACGTCGGAGGCGAGTCGGGCGAGCCGGTCGCGTATCTCCTCCGCGCCGGTCAGCTCCTCGGCGTGGAAGCCGGCCGAGGGTCTGTGCAGGGAGGCGCACTCCGCGACGAGTTGTGCGGCCGCGACCCTCGCGGTCTCCAGACGCTCCTGGTGGGCGGCGAGTTCGGCCTGCTGGCGGGCGAGCAGCAGCTTCATGGCCTGCTCCGGGCCCAGTACCCGAAAGGCGCTGTCGGCCTTGGCGGACGGTCGGACGAGTGCGAGGGAGTGGAGCTGGTCGAGGCAGTTGCGCAGCCGGTCCTCCGGCAGTGCGAGTCGCTGGGACAGTGCGGATATCCCGTCGTCACGATGGTCCAGCATGGCGCGGTAGACGCGTTCGGTGTCCGTGTCGAGTCCGAGTGCGGCCAGCATGAGGTGTGTCTCCCGATCGGTGAACGTGTCCGGCAAGGCGTGGGGGAGGAAGGCGCGGTGGTCTCCGCGACGGTCGGGGCAACCGGGCCATCAGCCTCTGGGTGGTCCTCCGGACACGGTGTGACGACTTCTGGTGTGTGCATGCTGCATGGAATGAACTTCCGATGCGTGAGTGATCTTGTCAAGGTCGTCTTTCGGCCCACGAACCATCCGTACGGGTCTGCCGAACCCGGCCGCCACTGTGCAGGACCGGCCCGGTGCAGGCGGCTCCCGCCGTCCGGCAGACAGGTCGTCCGGGACGTACTGGTTCTGTCCGACGCCGTGGAGGGCCGGGCTGACCATGACGGATGCCGAACCGTCGACGGCCCGCGACGACTTCGCGGGCCGCGGGCGCAACGACTCCGGCCCCCTCTTGCCCGTGATGTCGTGCCAGGCGCGGGGCCGGTAATCAAGCCTGCCCGCGAAGGGCGCATTCTTTACGACGGCTTGGCCTTCGGCAGGCACCGCGCGCTCGGGTGGGGTGGTGCCGAGCCCTCGGCCGGTAGGGCAGGGGGCGAACGGGGCGTCACGGGCGGCGGGGAACAGGAGCTTCGGGGTGACGGTCTCGGGGACCGCCGCCCCGGGGGCGCCTGTAGCGGGGGAGTGTGAGGTGACGCCGTCGGTCAGGGCGCCTTGGTGGCCCCGTCGGCCTCCGGTACGGGTGTGGCGGACGTCCCGGGCGCGGCGGGCCCCTGCTCCGTACCGGACGGAGGGTGTGACCCGGCCCGCAGACCCAGTGCCCAGGCGGCCGCGGTCGTCAGGACGCTGAGGAGACCGGCTGCCAGGAACACCGGGCGGGGATCACCTTGATTGAGCGTGGTGAGCGCACCGCCCGCGAGGGCTCCGACCGGGCTCGCCGCCAGCGCGGCCACCTTGGCCGTGGCGGTGACCCGGCCCAACAGGGCGCGTGGCACCAGGCGTTGGCGCAGCGTGCGGATGAGTACCACCGCTGTCACTGTGGAACCCCCGAGCAGCAGATTCAGCACCAGCAGCGGGACCAGGGAGGTCGCCACTCCCAGGGACGCCAGGGTGGTCCCCAGGCAGGCCGCGCTGAGTGCGATGAGGGTCTCGTGCCGCATCCTGCGGCCGAGCCGGAGGGCCACCGCGGTGCCGAGCACCCCGCCCACGCCGCCTGCCGCGACGACGGCACTCGCCTCGGAGGCGCCGAGGTGGAGGGTGTCGCGCAGGTAGAAGACCAGGAGGTAGCCGACGGCGAGGAAGAGATTGGCGCTCGCCTGCAAGCAGGTCACCACGAGCACGACACGCAGGGACCGCAGACAGCGGAAGCCCTCGACCAGGTCGCCCCGCACCCCGCGTAGGGCTTCACGCAGCGGCGGGGAGGGGGTCCGGCCCGCCCGGTCCCTGCCGCGCAGCACGTGCAGGACGGAAACGAAGGACACCGCGAAGGTGCAGGCGTTGACGAGGAGGGCGACCTGGAGGCCCCAGAGTGCCGACAGTACGCCGACCAGCCCCGGGCCGACGATCTGCGCGCTCTGATTCGCGGCCTCCAGGAGCGAGTTCGTACGGACCAGGCGTTCCTCCTCGACCAGGTCCCGCACCGCCACGGTCAGCGCGGTCTCGAAGAACACGCCGGCCCCCGCCGAGACGAACGCGAGGGCGAGGATCACCGGGACGGCGAGCTGCGAGGTGGCCGCGAGTACGGCGAGGGAGAGGAAGACCCCGAACCGCACGACGTCCATGGTCAGCATGACGCTGCGGGGGTTCAGCCGGTCCACCAGCGCACCGGCGGGCAGGCCGACCAGCAAATAGCCGACGGTGCGCGGGATGGCGGCCAGCACCGCCGCGTACGGGGATCCGCTGACCTCGAGGACGAGCAGGGGAATCGCGAGGATCGCGAGGCCGTCGCCGATCAGTGAGACGCTCTGTCCGCCGAGGAAGACGCGGAACGCCAGGGGCGATGGGCGGACGGGCGCCGCCGAGGTCAAGGCATTCGTCATAGAGGCTACGTCTCCGCCGGTCGTTCAGCTCTCTTCGGGCTGCGAAAATTACGAGTCGAGTAAAGGAAATCGGTACAGGGTGAGGGCATCGACTCGCCCTCAATTTCCGGTTCTCCATGGAATTCGTGGCGTCGCACGCTCAGAACACGATGCGATCGGGGAGCGGCCCCCATCAACCCTTTCGGCCTGGACGCTATCGGCCACTGCATTCATCGGCCAGCCATGGAGCGGGGCAGAACGGGCATATTTGGGCAGGTGGGTGAAACTTGAAGGAATGAACTCTCGGCGCCCGCTGCGGAACAGAGCTTGTCGAGGGCGGACGGGCCCGGGCGGAACCAATCCGACGGCGGCCCGGGAAAAGGGCATCGCGGCTTTGCGGGTGGTGTATCAATAGTGCGTCGGATGACGGACGGCCTGGGTGTCGTCGTGGCCGGCCCGCCCCGGTCCCGGAAGCGGAAATGGCCAGCGTGGGTGCTCGGCCGCGGCCGCCTGTAGAGGGCGCCCGGTGGGGCCGCGGGCGGTGTCAACTGCCGGTGAACTGGGCCGCTCTGTGAGGAACACGCGCCTCACCTGCGCTGACGTCGCGGTCCGCGCCGGTACGGACCTGGCCGCCCGCCGTCGGGTGAACGCGAGGGCTGCTGCCCGGGCCTGCGGGCGACCGGCGGGTGCGCGGGGCCGTTCGCGGCCGGGACCGCCGTCGGCCGAGCACAGGAACAAGCATGATGGGGAAGGGGGATCCATGTATCTCGTGCATGTCCGTCTGGACGGGCCCGCTGATGTGCCGCTGCCGAGGGGGACGAGGGCTGCCGTGACCTCCTGCGCCGAGCCGGGAGACGGCCTGGAGCACGTCAGCGTGGACCCGGACGGGCCCGGCGGGCCCGTGGTCGGCCTCTTCCTGACCGCGCCGAGCCTGGCCGTCGCGGAACTGAGGGCCGCGGCCCTGTGTTCGCGATCACTCGCCGCGCATTTCCCCTTGGCGCCCTTCCGGATGGCGTCCTGCGGGGTGGTGCTGATTCCGGAGTTCTGGGACCGCATGGCGTCCCCGTCACCCGTGGACGGGATAGGACACAACATGTTTCGTCCACCGGATCCCCCTTCCGAAGAGGACGGCGAGTTGCCAGAGTAGGGGCACCGGCGAGGCGGGGAGAGCCACAAGCACTCCGAGCAGATGCCGGAAGTTCGCGAAAAAGCAGAACGCAATTCACCGAAAGGTCGTTCCGTGAGACTCACCCCGACTTTCAGGACCGTCGCAGCCGCCTGCATCGCGCTCGGCGCCCTCCTCATGGCTCAGGCGGTCTCCCCGGACAGTGCTCAGGCCTTCGCCCAGGTACGTTCCGAAAACACGTCCGCCGCCATCGTGCCGGCGGGCGACCTGTCCCAGCTCACCCCGGACGTGATGCACAGCGCCGATGTGACCTGGGGCAGTTGAGCCCTGGCGCTCCCTCCACCCCCGCCCCGCGGGCCGGGTGAGCACGGCGCCCCTTGTCGTATGCGACCACGCCCCGGCCCGCTACCGCGACACCCCGCATGAGCGAGAGGCGCGCACGGGCACCGGCCCACGCCGATCACGGTGACGTACCGCCGCGTCCCCGGCTCCGCAGAGGCCTTCCCCCGGCCGGCGCCGAGCCGCCCGGCACCCGCGGCGCCTCGGGACGTGTTCGCCGGGCACGCCCCCTCGGCCGTGCGCCGCACATCCATTCTCCAGTGGAGCCCGCCCCCGGCGCGGCGGGGGCTTCGCGCGCCGCCGCGCCCGGCCCGTGCCTCCCCATCCCAGGAACTGACATGGAGCAGCACAGACCATGACGACTGCCATCACCCCGCGCACCCAGGAACTCCTCGACCAGGGCTACATCCTGCTCGACGGCATCACCACCGACGAACAGGCCGCCGCGGCCCTACAGGATCTCGGCGCCCTCATACCGCAGTACGACGGGCAGTTGCGCTATCAGGTGAAGGCCGCCCCCGGCTTCGAGGACCGGCGCTACTCCAAGAGCACCAACACCATCCTCGTGCACACCGAGGCACCCGGCTGGAACCCGCCGCCCCGCTACCTCGCTCTCCACTGCCGGGTCCAGGCCCGGTGCGGCAGCGGACAGACCGAACTCGCCGACGCGTACGCCTTCATCGCCTCCCTCAGCGAGGAGGAGCGCCGGACGGTACACGGCGAAGCCATCGACTGGGTGGGCCACAACACCGGTGGCACCGGCACCGCCGGAGTGCGCCGCCCCGTGGTGGAGAGCACTCCCGAGGGCCGTGACATCGTCCGGTTCAGCTACAACCTGCTGACGGCCGGCCACTACGACCCCCCGGTCGACGCCGACGTACCCGCCGACGAGCTGCCGTTGGGCTCCCTGGGACGCGAACTGGCCGTGCGGGCCGAGGCGTTCTTCCGGGACCACAAGGTGTCCGTCCTCATTCCGGAGGACTCGATCCTCGTCTGGGACAACCAGCGGATGCTGCACGCCCGCTCCTCCTACAGCGACGCGCGACGCCACCTCACGCGCTACTGGCTCCAGGAGTCCTGAGCCCGGCCGTGGGCCACCGGCGCCGCCGGAAGGCGGCGCCCCCCGACCCCCCGCGGTGCCGGTCGGCACCGCTCCCCGTGAGGAATGTGATGAACAGCGACACCCCGATCCTTGAAGGCGGCCCCGACGACGCGGTCGGGCGGGAGACCCCGGGCCCCCCGCTCCCCGAGGGCATCCCGACCTTCGACCCGAACGACCCGGTGGAGAACGCGGTGATCCGCCGACTCGTCGGCAACTGGCACCGCCGTGCCACCGTCAAGCGGGAGGAGCCCGACCTCGACGAACTCTTCGACCTGTCACGCGCGGACTACCCCGAGCGGATCCTGCCCTTCCGTGACCACCCCACCTTCCGCGGTCTGGACCCGCAGAAGCGGGCCGAACTGCTGAGCTGGGCATGGATCGCGTACAACCGGCACACCGTCATGGCCGAGCAGAAGGTGGCCAACCCCGCGTTCGCGCTGGTCATGGAGGGGGAGTACCCGGGCCTCACCGGGGAGGCGCTCAACCTGTCGCTGGCCCAGGCGATGGTCGATGAGCAGTACCACACGCTCATGCACCTCAACGCGAGCGCGGTGACCCGCAGGCAGCGGGGGCACGCCATGCCGGACAACGCGCTGCCGCTCTCCCACACCGCGCGCGTCCACCAGGAACTGCGGGACCGGGCGGGAGAGCGCTGGGAGAAGTCCCTGACCACGCTGGCCTTCGCGACGGTCTCGGAGATCTCCATCAACGCGTACCTCGACCTGCTCGCCGAGGACACGACGATCCAGCCGATCAACAGCACGACCGCGAAGCTGCACAACCGCGACGAGTACTGTCACGCATCCATCTCTCACGTGCTCGCCGAGATGGTCTACCACCACCTCGACGCCCGCCAGCGCAGGTACTTCCTGGACATGCTGATGCAGGGTCTCGACGCCTTCGTGGCCAACGACTACTCGACCTGGCACCGGATCGTCGACCTCGCCGGCATCGACGGCGGGCACGAGATGCTCGCGGACTGCCAGGCGGACGCGGGCCGTGCGCGGCTGGTCCGCGACTACACCGGACTGCACAAGCTGGTGGAGCAGATGGGCGTGGCCGACCAGGTGGACTTCGATTGGTCCCGCTCCCACATCGCCCACTGACGCTGCCCTGGCACGCGACCGGTGGCGGGCACCCCGCCACCGAGGACCCATGAGGATTCCGTGTGAAGACCTACTCCCACGAACGCCTGGCGGCGCTCGCCCGCGACCGCGGGATGTCCGAGGAGTACCTGCGCGACCTGCGGGTCGTCTCCTCCGTCCTGCCCTTCAAGGTGAACGAGTACGTCGCCGACCAGCTCATCGACTGGTCGGCGGCGCCCGACGACCCGATCTTCCGGCTCACCTTCCCGCACCGCGACATGCTCCCGCCGGACGTCTTCGAGAACATCGCGGCCCTCCACGACAGCGAGGCGCCGCGCGACGTCCTGCGCAAGGCCGCCGCCGACGCCCAGGAACTGCTCAACCCCCACCCCGGCGACCAGCTCGAGGCCAACGTGCCGACACTGGACGGACGCAGGCTCGACGGGCTCCAGCACAAGTACGACGAGACCCTGCTTGTCTTCCCCTCACAGGGCCAGACCTGCCACGCGTACTGCGGATACTGCTTCCGCTGGGCCCAGTTCGTCGGCGTGGCCGAACTCCGGCAGGCGCTGCGCTCGCCCGAGGACCTCACCGGCTACCTGGCGAACCACCGCGAGGTCACCGACGTCCTCTTCACCGGCGGCGACCCCATGATCATGAAGACCGCGGTGCTGAAGCGCTGGATCGAGCCGCTGCTCGACCCGGCCATGGAGAGCGTGCGCACGCTGCGCTTCGGGACCAAGGCGCTCTCCTACTGGCCGGCCCGCTTCACCGGCGACGCCGACGCGGACGATCTGCTGCGGCTGCTCGAACGCTGTGTCGCGGCCGGCCGGCACGTCGCCGTGATGGCGCACTTCTCCCACCCGAGGGAGCTGGAGACCCCGGTGGTGCGGGAGGCCGTCGCCCGTCTGCGGTCGACCGGTGCGGTGATCCGCGCCCAGGCACCGCTGATCGCTCACGTCAACGACCGCGCGGACGCCTGGTCGCGGATGTGGCAGCAGCTCGTGGAGCTGGGCGTGGTGCCGTACTACATGTTCGTCGAGCGGGACACCGGCGCCCGCAGCTACTTCGGTGTGCCGCTCGCCGAGGCGCTGGACATCTACAACAACGCCATCCGCGGCGTCTCCGGGCTGGCCCGCTCCGCCCGGGGCCCGGTGATGTCGGCCTCGCCGGGGAAGGTTCTGCTGGACTCGGTGACCACCGTCGCCGGGGAGCGGGTCTTCTCGCTGCGGCTGCTCCAGGCCCGTGACGCCCGGCTCGTGGGGCGGCAGTTCTTCGCACGGTACGACCCGAAGGCGGAGTGGTTCGACGATCTCCGCCCCGCGCTGGGCTCCTGGTTCCCCGGGCAACCCGACCCCGAAGCCTCCCGGCCCGCACGGGCGGGTGGCCGGTGAGGGTCACCGCGCACGAGGCCAGCCTGACCCAACGTCACCTGTGGCGCTCCGCGCGGGAGGCCATACCGATCACCCGCACGCTCATCGTCGAGGCGGAGCAGGACGGTGTGTCCGGCTACGGCGAAGCGTCCCGCTTCATGACGGACCACTACAACTCCGGCCTGGAGCAGATGCACGCCGACCTGCGGCGAACGGCGCCCCTGCTGGCCACACTCGACGTCTGCGGGCCGGACGGCGACGCCGACACCATCTGGCGGCGGCTGGCCGCCGAGCTGCCCGACTCCCCGTTCGTGCTCGCGGCACTCGACTCGTCCCTCCACGACCTGCGGGCCCGCCTGCTCGGCGTCCCGCTGTGGAAGTCCCTGGGCCTGGACCGGCCGCGGAACCTGCGCTCCAGTTACAGCATCGGCCTCGACACCCCCGAGGCGATGGCCGGGAAGCTGCGCGAGCGGCCGGGCTGGTGCGCGTACAAGGTCAAGCTCGCGGACCCCGGCGACCTCAGCATCCTGCGCGAACTGCGCCGCCAGACCGACGCACCCTTCCTCATCGACGGCAACTGCGGCTGGGACCCGGACCGCCTCGTCCCCGCCCTGCCCCACCTGCACGACCTGGGGGTGCGGCTGATCGAACAGCCCTACCCCCGCGCGGCCTGGGACGACGCCCGCAGCCTCAAGGAGATCAGCCCGGTCCCCGTCATCGCCGACGAGAGCATCACCTCCCCGGCCGACCTGGACGCCTGCGCGGACGCCTTCCACGGCATCAACGTCAAGCCGATGAAGGCGGGCGGCCTCACCCCCGCCCTGGCCATGCTGCGGGCCGCACGGGAACGCGGCCTGATCACCATGCTCGGCTGCATGCCCGAGTCCGCCGCGGGCGTCTCCGCCACCGCCCACCTCGGCGGTCTGGTCGACCACCTCGACGTCGACGTGGTCGACCTGCTCGCGGTGGACACCGGACACGGGCTCAGCCTCGACGCCACCGGCCACGTCGCGCTGCCCGACCGCGCGGGCTCCGGATACCTCCCGGACGCCACGGCCCACGGCTGGTACGTGCACCACGTCCCGGCCGGGCGTGCGCACCTCGTACGCCGTCAGGTGCCGGGCTCCGCACCGGCCACACCGAGCGCCGGCCACCCGCAGGACGAACACCCCGCTACCCGGCACCTCGCGGCGCTGTTCCAGGGCCGCGAGGTGGGCGCCGCCTCCCTTTACGCCGAGGACCCACCGGCCGGCCACGACCTGCCGGACCCGCGCCCCGGCCGCGCCCGACGCCTGTACGGCATGGCCACCCTCGACGAGGCCCGCGGCACGGGTGCGGGCGGTGCGCTCCTACGCACCGCCCTGACCGTCGCTGCCCTGGACGGCGCCGAAACGGTCTGGGGCCACGTCCCCGACGCGGCCCTCGGCTTCTACCGCAAGCACCGTTTCGACGTCCTCGGCCCGCCCCTCGACCTGCCGGGGGCCGGCCCCCATCACTTCGTGCACAGGAGCACCCGTTGACCACCGAAGCCCCGGCCGGGACACCCCGAGCCGAGCCCGCGCCGCCCGCCACGGGCCGCACCATCCACCCCCGACAGGCACGAGACCTCGCCCGCGAGGCACTCATCGCGGCGGACCTGCCCCCGGAGCGGGCCGACCAGGTGGCCGACTCACTGGTCACCACCTCGCTGCGCGGCATCGACACGCACGGCCTGCGCCTGCTCCCGCAATACCTCACCGAGCTGTCCACCGGAGTGGCCCGCGCGGCGGCGGAACCGACCGTCGTGCGGGACAGGGGCGCCGGACTGCTCCTGGACGCCGACGGCTCGCTCGGCGTCCTCGCCGGACTGACGGCCGCACGGCTCGCGGGGGAGCGGGCCGCCCGGTACGGGGTGGCCGCCGTCGGCGTGCGCAACTCCAACCACTTCGGGGCCGCGTCGGTCTACACGCGCACCCTGGCCCGAACGGGCCTGGTGGGCATCGCCGTCACCTCGGCCGCCTCCCGGGTGGCACCGTACGGGGGCGTCGAGCCGCTGTTCGGCACCAACCCCATCAGCGTCGCCGCGGGCGGCGGCGACGAGGAATTCGCCCTGGACATGGCCACCAGCCAGGTCTGCTTCGGCGAGGTGAAGCAGCGCAGGGCCGAAGGCCGCGGCCTGGACGACGGCTGGGCCACCGACAGCGCGGGGCGGCCCACCACGCACCCCGAGGAGGCGTACGCGCTCTCGCCGCTGGGCGGATACAAGGGGCAGGGCCTGGCCATGGCCGTCACCCTGCTCGGCGCCGTACTCACCGGCACCGCACCCGACTGGCGACTCTCCCAGGTCGGTGAGGGCGGCGCCGGAGCGAGCCGCGGCATCGGACATCTCGTACTCGCCCTCGACCCGGCCGCGTTCACCGGCGCGGACAGCTTCGCCACCGGGCTGACGGATCTGCTGACCACGGTGCGCACCGCGACCGCCGCGACGGACCGGCCCGTGCTGGCTCCCGGTGACCCGCAACGCGCCCACGAGCGGCACCGGGAGACCCACGGCATCCCCCTGGACGCGGGCACCGCCTCCGCCCTGGACAAGCTCGCCGCGGGGCTCGGCCTCCCCGGGACCGAGGAGGCGTCCGCGTGATCCTCGTCCTGATCAGCCCCCGCCAGGCAGGGCTCCCGTTCGCCCGGTGGCTGCCGGAGGAGGCGGGCAGGCTCGTCGCGGTCACCGCCGACGGCGCCCCCGTCGGCGAGGGTTTCACGGAGGTCGTCACCGTCCCCGACTACACCGACGACGACGCCGTGCTCACCGCCGCCCGTGAGGCCGCCCGCAGACACCGTCCCCGTGCCGTACTGGCACTGGCCGAGGCCGACGTCGAGCGCGCCGCCCTGCTCCGCCGCGAGCTGGCCCTGCCCGGCCTCGACAGCACCGCGGCCGCCGCGTACCGCGACAAGGTCCTGATGAAGCAGTACGCGAGCGCCGCGGGCCTGCCCGTCCCCGCCTTCGCGCCCGTCGCGACCGTGGGCGACATCACGGACTTCATGGTCGCCCACCCCGGCCGGGCCGTGGTCAAGCCGAGGAGCGGCTCCGGATCGACGGGCGTGCACGTGCTCGACGCACCCGGCCAGGCGGACGCACTCGCCGAGCAGGTGGCGGGCGGCTCGTACGAGGTCGAGGAGTTCATCGACGGCACCCTGCACCACGTGGACGTCTTCCGGGCCGAGGGTGAGCCCATCGCGGCCGTCGCCTCCCGGTACACCGGCGCCGGGTGCCTGACCCACTGGGAGGACGCCCCGCTCGGCTCGCGCAACCTCGACCCCGCCGATCCGCTCCACGAGCGCCTGGTCCAAGAGACGTGGCGGCTGATCGACGCGCTGCCCTCGCCGGACACCCTCTGCGCGCACGCGGAGTTCTTCGTCACCGACAGCGGCCGGATCGTGCTGTGCGAAGTGGCCGCCCGGATCGGCGGCGGACCGATCCCCGCCATGCTCCGCCACATCCTCGGCACCGACCCACGAGAGCTGTGGGCCCGCGTCGAGTGCGGGCTGCCCGTCGCGCTTGACGCCGTACGGAACCACGCGCGCACCGCCCCCCGCGCCGCCTTCTGCGGCATCCCGCCGAAGCACGGCCGGGTCCTACGGCTGCCCGAACCGCCGCCCGGCACGACGGACTTCGTCCTCAACACCCGGATCGGCGACGACTGGAGCGGGGAGCGCTACCGGCTGCGCAAGTCCGGCGACTTCCTCGCCACCTGGGTGATCACCGACCCCGACCCCGCCGTCCTGGACAGCAGACTCGACGCCACCGCACAACTGGTCGGCGCGGGGTTCGGCTGGGACGACACCGACCCGCCCGCGCCGGTCCCCGTCACCTCGGGCCGCACCGAAGGAGGGGCGCGATGACCACGACGGCGGGCACCGCGCACCACGGTTCGTTCACGGCCCGGCTGCTCCCGCCCGGCCACCACCCGGCAGACCACGACGGCACCGGGCAGGGCGGCCCCGACCTGATCTGGGACGACGCCCGCTGGCTGCGCTTCACCGCGCGGACCGACCTCCACGAGACGCACTGCCTGGAAGTGCTCGAAGAGGACCGGCCGGTGGCCCTGGCCACGCTGCTCGTCACCCGCAAGCCCGGCGGGCTGCTCTTCTACGACGCCCCGAGGCTGGCAGGCACCGCCTCACCCATGGCCGAGCCCGAACTCCTCGACGAAGCCGAGCGCGAACAGTGGGACCGCCTCACGGCATCCCTGCCCGAGGGCCGCACCGACCACTACCCCTCCCTGGCCCTCGCCACCTTCGGCAACCATCACGGCGTGGCCCACACCCACGGGCGCTCCCCGGAGCAGCGCCGGTCGGTGATGGCGGTGCTCCCCGCCCTCCTTCAGCAGATCTCGGACCAACTCGGCTGCCGCAGCACGGCGTTGCTCTACGTGGGTGAGCCCGAGGCGGAGGGGGTGGACGCCGCCGCCACCCGGGCCGGCTACCACGCGACGCTCCTCGGCGCCGACGCCGTGCACGAGTTGAGCGCCGACGACTGGGAGCAGTACGTGGCCGGGCTCAGCAGCCGCCGCCGAAGAGGACTGCGCAAAGAGGTCACCGCCTACGAGAACAGCGGCTTCCGCACCGTGGCCACCACCGGCCCGGAAGCCCTCGACGACACGGTGACCGCCCTCCAGGTGGCCCACCGGGCGAAGTACGGACTGCCCGGCGGACACGAGCGCGTCCGCCGCGACTTCGACGCCCTGCGCGAGGAGATCGGCGAGTCGTGCGTCGTCCTCGGCGCGGTCCACGAGGACCGCGTGCTCGGTTTCGCGCTGTACCTCAGGGCGGGCGACGCCCTCTTCCTGCGCACCGTGGGCTTCGCCCCCGAGGCCTCCGGCTGCTACCTCGCCCTCACCTACCACGAGACCACCCGCTGGGCGCTGGAGAACGGCATCCGCCGCATCCACTACGGACTCGCCACCTACGAGGCCAAATTCCAGCGCGGCTGCGCGCTGCGCCCCCGCTGGGGCTGGTTCGCCTTCCACGGGCCGGACGCCGAAGTCTTCCACGAGGTGCTGGACCTCCAGTCCCGCAGCGTCGAACGCCGGCTGGAGCATGTCGGCAGCCCGGCCACCCCGGTCCCCTCCCGTACCCTCCCGCCCTCATCCACCGTTTACGGAGCCGCACGATGAAGCTCACGCCCACCAGCGACATCTGGATGGACGGCAAGTTCGTCCCCTGGGACCAGGCACAGGTACACGTCCTCACCCCCAGCCTGCACTACGGATGGGGCGTCTACGAAGGCATCCGCGCCTACCCGACGGAGCGGGGCCCGGCCGTCTTCCGGTTGCGCGAACACCTCCAGCGGTTGCACGACTCGGCGCGCGTCTACCTCATGGACCCCGGCCACAGCGTCGACGAACTCACCGAGGCGTGCCTCGAACTGCTGCGCCGCACCGGCCTGGAGAGCGGTTACCTGCGCCCCCTCGTCTACCTCGAATACGGCACCATGGGCGTCGCTCCGCGCCTGGACAGCGCCAGGGTCGCCATCGCGGCCTGGCCCTGGGGCTCGTACCTGGGGGAGAAGGCCGAGCAGGAGGGCTGCCGGCTGATGGTCAGCAGCTGGCAGCGCAACGGCGTGCACGCGGTGCCGCCACTGGCTAAGGCCACCGGCGCGTACGTCAACTCCGCGCTCGCCAAGGTCGCCGCGATCCGTGCGGGCTACGACGACGCCCTCATGCTCACCCCCGGCGGCCACGTGGCCGAGGCGTCCGCCGCCAACGTCTTCGCGGTGCGCGACGGAGTGATCACCACCCCGCCGGTCAGCGACAACATCCTGCCCGGCATCACCAGGGACACCGTCATCACCCTCGCCCGCGACCTCGGCCACGAGGTGAGGGAGCAGAGCCTGACCCGCAGCGAGCTGTACGTCGCCGACGAAGCGTTCCTCACCGGTACCGCCGCCGAGATCGTCCCCGTCGCCTCGGTCGACGACCGCCCCGTCACCGAAGCGGGCAGCGGACCGGTCACGCGGCGACTGCGCCAGGCGTTCCAGGACGTGGTCCACGGCCGGACGGCCGATCCCCACGGCTGGCTCACCCATCTCTGACCACCGCCGTACGCCTACTCCCAGCGAGGTCGACCTTCATGTCCGAGCACGTCCTGGTCATCGGCAGCGGCCGAGACCTGCCCACCCGGCTGCGCCGCGCCCGGGCCGGCACCCGCACCACCGTCATCTGCCGGCTGGACTACCTCTCCAAACTCCGTGAGACGACGGAACACACCCGCGTCATCGGAGTGAGCCCCGATGCGCCGGACGACGAATGGATCGCGTTCGCCGAGGCCGTCCACGCCCGGCACCCGTTCACCCGGATCGTGGCCTTCGGCGAGCGGGACCAGGACAAATGCGCACTCGTCGGCCGAGCGCTGGGCCTCGCCGCGCACGCCCCGCGGACCACTGCTCTGGTCTACGACAAACACGCAATGCGGGCCCGGCTGCGCGAAGCCGGCATCGACACCACGGCCTGCGCACAGGTCTTCGACGTGGAGGAACTGCGGGCGTTCCTCGCCGCGCACGACACCCCCTGCATCGTGAAACCGAGCAACGGCTCCTTCAGCAAGGGCATCACCCTGGCCCGTGACGCCGAGGAGGCCGCCGACGCATTCGCACGGGCCGGCGGCGGACTCGGGGACGCCGACGGCACACCGGTCCTGGTGGAACAGTTCCACGAGGGCCCGCAGTTCAGCGTCGAGGCGTTCTCCGAGGACGGCGACCACCAGATCGTCGCGATCACCCGCAAGTACTCCGACCCGCTGAACTTCGTCGAACTGGGCCACGTCAGCCCCGCACCGCTGACCCCCGCCCAGGAGAAGCAGGTCCACGACTACGTGGAACGGATCCTCGACGCCCTCGGCATCAGGTCCGGCGCCACCCACACCGAAGTCGTCCTCGGCGAGAGCGGACCGCAGCTGATCGAGACGCACGTCCGCATGGGCGGCGACGAGATCCCGGCCCTCGCCCACGACGTGACCGGCGTCGACATCGCCGACTGCCTCATCCGCCACACCCTCGGCGAGACGGTCCTGCCCGGCATCCGCGCCACCCTCGCCGCACCGCGCACCCCCCGCAGTTCGGCGATCTGGTTCGCCGCGCTGCCCGCCCCCGGAGTGCTCGCCGAGATCACGGGGGTGGACGAGGCCCGGGCGATACCCGGGGTGACCGAAGTGGAACTGCTGGTCCCGCCGGACGCCGCCGTCGGCACCCTGGAATCCTCCGCGTCGCGGGTCGCCCACGCCCGCGCGATCGCGCCGAGCGCCGACGAGGCGCTGGCCGCCGCCCGAGAGGCGATCAACCGCCTCACCTTCCACCTGCGTGTGCACGCCGCCGACCAGGGGGCACTGTGACGACCTCGCCGCCGCGCCCCGCCACCCCGCCGCATTCCCGGCGCATCATCCTGGCCGACTTCCACGACGCGGCCCGCGACGTGCTGCCCGCCCCTGCCTACGACTACCTGCAGGGCGGTGCGGCGGACGAGCGGACCGTGCGCTGGAACGCCGAGGCGTACGAGCGGCTGGCTCTGCTGCCCCGGGTCCTCACCGGCACCGCGGGCGTGGACACCCGCCGCACCCTCTACGGCACGGAACTCCCCGCCCCTGTCCTGCTCGCGCCGACCGCTTCGCACGGCCTGTTCCACCCCGACGCGGAAGCGGCGACCGTGCGGGGCGCCGCCGCCACGGGAACCCTCACCACGGTGAGCACCTTCTCCACGCTGACGCTGGAGGAGATCGGCGCCGCCGCCACCGGACCGTGGTGGTTCCAGCTCTACGTGCAGAGGGACCGGGCCCTCACCGAGGACCTGGTGCTCCGGGCCCGTGCGGCCGGCGCCACCGCCTGCGTCGTCACCGTCGACACCCCCGTGACCGGTCTTCGGGAGAGGGACCTGCGCAACGGATTCGCCCTCCCCTCGCACGGCATGCCCGCCAATCTGGCCGGCCGCGCCGCGGAACTGGGACCGAACGCGGCCGACTCCGCGCACCGCGGCATCCACGACCCGCGGATCGACCCCGCCGTCGGCTGGTCCGACCTCGAATGGCTGCGCTCGGTCTCCGGGCTGCCGGTCCTGGCCAAGGGGATCGTGCGCCCCGACGACGCCCGCCGGGCCGCGGAGACCGGAATCGGCGTCTGGATGTCCAACCACGGGGGCCGCAACCTGGACACCGCGATCGCGCCGCTCGTCACCCTGCCCGCCGTCGCCGAGGCCGTGGCAGGCCGGGTTCCGGTCCTCATCGACGGCGGCATCCGCCGGGGCACCGACGTGGTGAAGGCGCTGGCGCTCGGCGCGGACGCCGTGGCGATCGGACGTCCCTACGTCTGGGGCCTGGCCGTGGGTGGCGCCGAGGGGGTCACCGCAGCCCTGAGCGCCCTGCACCGGGAGACCGAACTGGCACTCGCCCTACTCGGCGCCCCCGACCTGGCTGCCCTGACCCCGGACCTCGTACGCCCGTCCTGGTGATCCGGGCGGTGCGGCCCGAACCATGTCGCCGTTCGGTCGGAGCCCTGGCAAGGCGACGACAGGTCGGAGGCGGTGCACGCTGCGCCGCAGAGAACCTAAATGCGTCGACAGGAGAAGGCGCCGCCGCCGTGGCGGGCCATGCCGCCGTAAGTGTCGATGATGATCTTGCGGCCGGTCAGGCCGGCGTCAGCGATGAACCGCCCTTCTGAGAGCGGACGGCACAGCCTGCTTGGCACCCCTGCGACCGGGACCGCCGTGGCTATGTCCATCGCATGCCGATGGCGGAGAGCTGCTCTATCCGTTCCGGTGTCAGGGTCGAGGCCCGGCTGCGCTGGTTCCCGATCCAGGCCCCGAGCCGGAGCTCTCGTTCCTTCTGGTTCTCGCCGCCGGTGATCCGTTCGATGTGCTTTCTCGGCACGTGGAGGTGGCCTTCGCGTTCGTAGAAGTGTTTGGCGGCCTGGTAGTTCATGGCCCACGTGTCGGCCTGGGTGCGGCGCGGGGCCGGCTTTTCGTCTTCGCTGGCGGGTTCGATCCCGAGGATGCGCTCGCACATCCACTGCTGCACGGTGGTGAGCTGGTCCCACCCGTACCGCGCCGACTGCACCCACCGTCCGAGGTCCTCGCCCTGGCGCACGACGTCGCCCGCCTCGGTCGGTAGCGCCTCACCGGCGTTCAGGTGCATCCGGACCAGGTGGAAGGACCGCTGCCAGGTGACCGGCCAGTTCGGGCACCAGGACGCGTCGATTTCCTCCAGCTGTTCACGTCGCTCGTCCGACAGCGCCCCGGCCGACGACTGGACCGGCAGCCCCTCGGCACGCCGCTGCTCGTTCTGGGTGGCCTTGCGGGCGGCGGCGCGGGCGTTCTTCAGCCAGATGCCCACCCGGTATCCCTGGTAGGTGGCGTCCAGGGGGGCCAGGAGGTGGCCGTGTTCGGCGGCCCACCCGCGGGCGGCGGACAGCCCTTCTTCCCAGGCGACGTCGAAGTGCGACCAGATCATGCCGAGCTTGTCCAGCTGCGTGATGCGGTCCTCGTCCATGTCACCGCGGGCGTAGAACCGGCGGGCGTCGGCGGTCCACTGCCCGAGCGGGAACCCGGCCAGCGAGTCGGGCCACCCTTTGCCTTCCGCCTCCTGGTCTTCCATGGCGGGCACCCGGAAAGTGAACGGCACGCGGAGGTCGCCGTGCTGCCGGTTGTAGATGACGGCGGCCTCCACGCCGCGTCGCCAGTGTTCGTGTTCGGGGTTGAGGACGCGCAGGTTGATGAACGCGGCGAGGGCGGCCGGGTCGCGGGGCGTGGAGAACTTCAACAGCTCCCGAGCCGGAACCGACAGCCGATCATTTCGCTCACCTTCAGCAGCCTCGTTCTCTTGGTTCCATGACCGGCTCTGAACGCCTCTTACACGACTTTGCGCCTGTTGCTCGGCGAGCTGCTCGATGATCCGCGTGTCGTGTGCTCGTAGTGCCTCCAGCAGCTTGGCCAGGCCGCCGAACGCCCGGCTCGTGAGCATGTTGTCGGCTGTCTCGCCCGGTCCGAGCAGCACCGGCACCACGAGCGAGGCCATTTTTCCCTCGCCCGGTTGCATCCGCAGCGCCCGGCCCACGGCCTGGACGAGGTCCGGCATGGAGCCGCGTACGTCGGCCCAGTACACGGAGTCGCAGTCTTTGGTGTCGACGCCTTCACCCAGGACTTTCACCGAGCTCAGGAAGCACTTGTCCACGACGGTGCCGTTCGTGGCGGTCCCGGCGGCGAACTCCTTGAGCAGCCGACGGCGGTGGAGCGGTTTGTGGTCGCCGCACAGCCAGTTGGCCCAGATCGTCTTCGGGTACAGCTCCGGATCGCTGGCGTGCAGCCGGGTGGCGACGTCGGGGAGGCCGGCCGCGAACGCCTCAGCCTCCTTCACGACGTGGTGGAAGACGAGCGTACGCCGGAAGTTCTCCTCCGCCGACGCCTTCACCAGGGCGGTCTGCAGAGCGGCGAGCCGCGCTCCGCGCACTTGATCCGAGCGGCTTTCGGCGCCCAGGAGCTGCGCGGCCTGGAGCGCGGTGTCGGTGACGTCGACACAGACGACCTGGTAGGGGGCACAGATTCCTCGGTCGATGGCTTCCGAGAGCGTCAGCGTAAAGCAGCGGCTGCCGAAGGGGCCCTCGGGGTCGTCGTCCATGCTTGCGACCAGCTCACCAGGCGCGCCCGCTGGGCTGTCTTCGTCCTCGAGCTGCCACAGCCGGGGAGTGGCCGTCATGTACAGGCGGCGCAGGGAGGGGATCTTCCGATTGTCGTGTACGACCGCCCAGGGCTTGCCGATCCGTCCCGACGTGCGGTGGGCTTCGTCCACGACGATCAGGTCCCATGCCGCCATACCCGCAGTGTGTGCCCGCTCCAGTGTGCCCAGACCGAGACTGGCGTAGGTGGCGTACACGGTCACCTTGTCCAGGCCCCGCGTCCACTCCACCAGCTCGTCCACGTCCGTGGTGTTGGGGAAGCTCGCCTCCTCGCCCCGCAGCGAGGACACCCCGATCATCGGCCCCCGGCGGCCCGCCTCGCGCCACGCGGTTTCGGTCTGGGCGAGCAGGTCCAGTGAGGGTACGAGCACCAGCACCCGATCTGCCTGGAGCTCCTCCGCGCTGCGGACCGCCACCCGGGTCTTCCCGGACCCGGTCGCCATGATCACCTGTGTCCGCAGTCCTCGTTCCGGCACAAGTGATCGTGCAGGCAACTCCAGGGCGCCCACGACCGCATCAGTGGCTTCTCGCTGAGCTGCCTCGCGGGGGTCAGGGTGATTTTTGGTCGGCATATCTTGGGCGTTCTCCTGGATGCCGTCCGGTCGATGAATGGAAACCCATAGTCTTGCAGTCGATTCTCAGGTGGTGCACTCTGAGTCCAGAGTCTATCTCCCATACGAGAATGAAGCACGCTAGTGCAGCTCACTTCCAGCTTCGCCGGGTACCTGCTGCTCCCTGTCGGTTCTTCAAGACTCGGTCATCCCTCTTGT
>NZ_JBEXWC010000049.1:0-21657 GCF_040629635.1 Streptomyces sp. NPDC005898
TTTCTTTCTATCCCCCCCCCCCACACACCCAACTCCCCCCCTACCCCCGGCCGCCCCCCCCCCCCCCCACCCCCCCCGCCCCCCCCCCCCCCCCCGGGGGGGGGGGGGGGGCCCCCCCCCCCACGACCGCCGCGAAGCGGCGGATCATCCGACCGAGAGGGCCGGCCGAACAGCAACCCACCCACCGCGAAGCGGACAGGGCCCCCAGCCCCCGCCCCAGGCTCAGGAGCCAGGTCAGTCAAGGCTCAGGAGCCAGCCCCCGCACTGACCAACGCCGACGAAAGCTCCACCGCCACCTGCTGCAACACCGGCACGATCCGCTCCGTGGCCGCCTCCGTGACCCGCCCGGCGGGCCCGGAGATGGAGATCGCCGCCGCCGTGGGCGAGTTGGGCACCGGCACGGCCAGGCACCGGACGCCGATCTCCTGTTCGTTGTCGTCGACGGCGTACCCGGCCCGGCGGACCTCTTCGAGCGCGGCGAGGAACCCCTCGGGCGTGGTGATCGTCTTCTCGGTGGCCGCGGGCATCCCGGTGCGGGCGAGCAGCGCCCGGACCTCCTCCGGCGGCGTGTGCGCGAGCAGCGCCTTGCCGACGCCCGTGGAGTGCGGCAGGACCCGCCGGCCGACCTCGGTGAACATGCGCATGGAGTGCTTGGACGGCACCTGTGCGACGTACACGATCTCGTCGCCGTCGAGCAGGGCCATGTTGGCCGTCTCGCCGGTCTCCTCGACGAGCCGGGCGAGGTAGGGCCGGGCCCACGTGCCGAGCAGCCGCGAGGCCGATTCGCCGAGGCGGATCAGGCGCGGGCCGAGGGAGTAGCGGCGGTTGGCCTGCTGGCGTACGTACCCGCAGGCGACCAGCGTGCGCATCAGACGGTGGATCGTGGGAAGGGGCAGGCCGCTGCTGGCGGAGAGCTCGCTGAGGCCGACCTCGCCCCCGGCGTCCGCCATCCGTTCGAGCAGATCGAAGGCGCGCTCGAGCGACTGGACGCCGCCGCTCGCGGCGGGGGTCTTCGGGGCGGCGACTTCAGCAGGGGCGTCGTTGGCGCTTGACGTCGGCACGGCGCGTTCCTTTCGGTGCTGGCGGGCAAGGAAGCAGCCTACCGGGCAGTTCTTCGCGGGGGTTCTCGCGCGTGGCGGCGTCGTCGCCGGTCAGGGGGGACTTTGCCCGGTTCTTCGCGGGGTTGTCCCAGGGCGCCTCGACCTGCGGCTGTGTGGAGCTACGTTCTGGTAGGTGGAATTCTAATTCCACCTTGTGGAAACGTCCAGTCGCGGCCTCATGGCGGACGGCTGCCCGGGGTCCACTCTTGACGCCACCCGGTCGAGCGTGAAAACTCCTTCAACAGAACGTTGAATTCCGTTAAGCGGAAACAAAAGGTCTGTGAAGCGGAACAGAAGAGAGGGGACACGGGTGTCCGAACAGGGCGTGGACGTGGACGCGGGCGTCGATGCGGGTACGGAGCTGGTGCTGCGCTCCACCCGCGTCGTGACCCCGGAAGGGACGCGCGCCGCCTCGGTCGCCGTCCGTGGCGGGAAGATCGTGTCCGTCGGCGGGTACGACGACACCGTGCCGCGCGGGGCCCGGCTCGAAGACTTCGGCGACGACGTCCTGCTGCCCGGCCTGGTCGACACCCACGTCCATGTGAACGACCCCGGCCGCACGGAGTGGGAGGGCTTTTGGACCGCCACCCGCGCCGCGGCGGCGGGCGGCATCACCACCCTCGTGGACATGCCCCTCAACTCCCTGCCGCCGACCACCACGGTCGACAACCTGCGGACCAAGCAGGACGTCGCCCGCGCCAAGGCGCACATCGACGTCGGCTTCTGGGGCGGCGCCCTGCCCGACAACGTCGCGGACCTCAAGCCCCTGCACGACGCCGGCGTGTACGGCTTCAAGTGCTTCCTGTCGCCCTCGGGCGTCGAGGAGTTCCCCGAGCTGAACCAGGACCAGCTCGCCGCCTCCATGGCCGAGATCGCCGGCTTCGACGGGCTCCTCATCGTCCACGCCGAGGACCCGCACGAGCTGGACGCCGCCCCGCACACGAGCGGCCCCAAGTACGCCGACTTCCTCCGGACCCGGCCCCGGGTCTCGGAGGACACCGCGATCGAGGGCCTCATCGCCCTCGCCCGGCGGATCGGCGCCCGCGTGCACGTCCTGCACCTGTCCTCCTCGGACGCGCTGCCGCTGATCGCCGCCGCCAAGCGCGAGGGCGTCCGGCTGACCGTGGAGACCTGCCCGCACTACCTGACCCTGACCGCCGAGGAAGTCCCCGACGGCGCCAGCGAGTTCAAGTGCTGCCCGCCCATCCGGGAGGCCGGCAACCGGGACCTGCTGTGGGCGGCGCTGGCCGACGGCACCATCGATTGCGTCGTCACCGACCACTCGCCCTCCACCGCCGACCTGAAGACCGAGGACTTCGCCACCGCGTGGGGCGGCATCTCCGGACTCCAGCTGAGCCTGTCCGCGGTCTGGACCGAGGCGCGCGAGCGGGGGCACACCCTCGACGACGTGGTGCGCTGGATGTCCACGCGCACCGCACAGCTGGCCGGACTCGGCCAGAAGGGCGCCATCGAGGCCGGCCGCGACGCCGACTTCGCGGTCCTCGCGCCCGACGAGACCTTCACCGTGGACCCCGCGGAGCTGCACCACAGGAACCGGGTCACGGCGTACGCGGGCAAGACCCTCAGCGGCGTCGTGAAGTCCACCTGGCTGCGCGGCGAACGCATCCTGCACGGCGGCGAGTTCAGCGAACCCGCGGGCCGACTTCTGGAAAGGAACAACTGAAACAGTGACGGCGATACCCTCCTACACCGGCGACGCGAGCCCCTACGGCGGCGGCGAGCCCTACGCCGACTACCGCACGGCCGACTTCCCCTTCACCCAGTACGCCAACCTCGCCGACCGGCAGCTCGGCGCCGGTGTGATCGCCGCCAACGACGAGTTCTTCGCGATGCGCGAGAACCTGCTGCTCGCGCACCCCGCCGTGTTCGACCCCGAGCACTTCGGACACAAGGGCAAGGTCATGGACGGCTGGGAGACCCGCCGCCGGCGCGGGGTCTCCGGCGAGGACCCCTGGCCCACCGACGAGGACCACGACTGGGCGCTCGTACGCCTCGGCGCTCCCGGCGTCATCCGCGGCATCGTCGTCGACACCGCCCACTTCCGCGGCAACTACCCGCAGGCCGTGTCCGTCGAGGCCACCAGCGTCGAGGGCTCCCCGACGCCCGAGGAGCTGTGCGGCGACGACGTGAAGTGGACGACGCTCGTCCCGCGTACGCCCGTCGGCGGACACGCCGCCAACGGCTTCGCCGTCGACGTCGAGCAGCGCTTCACGCACCTGCGCGTCAACCAGCACCCGGACGGCGGCATCGCCCGCCTGCGCGTCTACGGCGAGGTCGCCGCCGACCCGAAGTGGCTCACCGCGCTCGGCACCTTCGACGTCGTCGCCCTGGAGAACGGCGGCCAGGTCGAGGACGCCTCCGACCGCTTCTACTCCCCGGCCACCAACACCATCCAGCCGGGCCGCTCCCGCAAGATGGACGACGGCTGGGAGACCCGCCGCCGCCGCGACCGCGGCAACGACTGGATCCGCTACCGGCTCGTCCAGCAGTCCGAGATCCGCGCCGTCGAGATCGACACCGCCTACCTCAAGGGCAACTCGGCCGGCTGGGCCTCCCTCTCCGTGCGCGACGGGGAGGACGGCGAGTGGGCCGAGGCGCTGCCCCGCACCCGCCTGCAGCCCGACACCAACCACCGCTTCGTCCTGGACACCCCGGTCGTCGGCACGCACGTACGCGTCGACATCTTCCCCGACGGCGGCATCTCCCGCCTGCGCCTGTTCGGTTCGCTGACCGAGGACGGCGCGGCCCGGCTGGCCGCCCGCCACCAGGAGCTGGGCGGCTGACCCCGCCCCCACGACGCGGGGCGCACCGGGAGGACAGCCCCGGTGCGCCCCGTACTCATGTCCGGCGTGCGTCAGGCGGCGTGCCCGCCGTCGACCGACAGCTCGGTGCCGGTGACGTAGGCGGCCTCGTCCCCCGCGAGGTAGGCGACCAGGGACGCCACCTCGTCGGCGGAGCCGAAGCGGCCGAGCGCCGTCATGGCGCTCTGGCCCTCGGCGAAGGGGCCGCCCGCCGGGTTCATGTCCGTGTCGATCGGGCCGGGCTGCACCAGGTTCGCCGTGATCCGGCGCCCGCCGAGCTCCCGGGCCAGCGCCTTGTTGAGGCCGATCAGCGCCGCCTTGCTCGTCGCGTACAGCGTGGCGCCGGGGCCGGGCACGCGCTGGGCGATGCAGCTGCCGACGGTGATGATCCGGCCGCCGTCGCGCAGCCGTCCGGCCGCGGCCTGCGAGGCCAGGAACACCCCGCGGACGTTGATCGCGAGGACCCGGTCCACGTCGGCGAGCGTCAGGTCGCCGATGGGGCCGAGGACACCGATGCCCGCGTTGTTCACCAGGATGTCCAGGTGGCCCAGGTCGTCGGCCGCGCGCTCCACGGCGCCGGCGGCGTCCCCGGCCTCGGCCGCGTCGGCCCGGACGGCGAAGCCGCGGCGCCCCATGGCCTCGATCTTTGTTACGACCTCGTGTGCCGCCGCCTCGCCGTGGACGTAGGTGAGCGCCACGTCCGCGCCCTCCCGCGCCAGGCGCAGCGCGATCGCCGCGCCCATGCCGCGGCTGCCGCCGGTGACCAGCGCCGTCCTGCCGGTGAGAGCGGCGGTGCCGGTGGGGTCGGTGAACCGGGTGGGAGTGGACATGTCCGTACCTCTTCCGCGTATGCGCCCCACGTGGTCCGCGGGGGAGCCACCGTGGGCGTCAGGGATTTCCGCCGATCAGGGCGGCAAGTGCTTGCGGGTTCAATGAAACGCGGTGGGGTGGGCCGGGGCTGGCGGGAAACGGACGCCGATCTTCGAGGCGCCCGTCGGGCGGCGATGAGTTCGGGCCGGTGGCACGGTCTGAGTAGAGGACAGCACCGCACATCAAGGCGCATGCACAGTGCGTGCAGGCACATCCAAGGAGAGGCGTCCGCCATAAAGCTCACCTTCACCCAGTTCCTCACCCTGGACGGGGTCTTCCAGGCCCCCGGCGGCCCGGACGAGGACCGCAGCGGCGGCTTCGAGCACGGCGGCTGGTCGGTGCCCTACGGCGACGAGGACTTCGGCGCGTTCGTGGAGGAGGTCTTCGCCCAGGCCGACGGGTTCCTCCTCGGACGCGGGACGTACGACATCTTCGCCGGGTACTGGCCCGCCGTGACCGACCCCGGCAACGTGGTGGCGACCAAGCTCAACACCCTGCCCAAGTACGTCGCGAGCACCAAGCTGACCGGCGCCGACTGGCCCCACACCCGGATCATCGGCCGCGACGACCTCGCCAAGGACGTCACCGCGCTCAAGGAGCAGCCGGGCCGCGAACTCCAGATGCACGGCAGCGGCGACCTCGCCCGCTCCCTGCTGGCCCACGACCTCATCGACACCCTGCACCTGCTGACGTTCCCCGTCGTCCTCGGCACCGGCAAGCGGCTCTTCACCGAGGGCTTCCCGCCCGCCGCCTTCCGGCTCACCCGCTCGCGCACGACGTCCAAGGGCGTCGTCATTAGCACGTACGAGCGCGCGGGGCGGCCGGAGTACGGCAGCTACTAACAAGCGGCGACGAGCGGATACGAGCGTGTGCGCGCGGTCAGCCCTCCTTCTGGCTCTCCGCGGCGGCGAACAGCGCGATCGCCAGCACGACCATCGCGATGCTCGCGTACAGCTCGTAGCCCTCCAGGAAGCCGAGGCGCCGCAGCAGGCCCCAGCCGTACCGCTCGTCGGTGAGGTCGTGGACCGCGCCGCCGGCGCCCTGGACCAGCAGGAGGAAACCGAACAATTCCAGTAGCCGCTTCATGCCGGAGATCCTCGCCCCGCACCTTGGCCGCGCACATCCGCCACCGGGCGAGGATTTGGCCCGCGTACGGTCCGAAAGTCTGCGACCCCCGCTACTTCGGTCGACGACCGCGTACGGAGCGCGCCCCGGGTCCTCGCCCGTGCGTAGATTTGCCGACCATGAGCGGTACCGAACCCACAGCGCGCCCCGAGCCCGCCGAACCCCGTGCCGTGCCCGGACTCCTGGCCACAAGCGCCTGGGCGCTGCCCTCCGCCCTCGCCCAGAAGCTCCACCCGGACCGGGCCGAGCGGCCAGGGCGGCCGGGACGGGCGGGGCGGTCGGGGCGGGCGGCGCGCAGGCCGCGACGGACCGTACGCGACTGGTTCACCGACTTCGGCTGCTTCGGCGCGGCCGTCCTCATCGGGATGTTCGGCGCCGACGCCATCACCACCAATCCCCACGTCTCCCAGGGTGTCGCGGACCTCGACCAGGTCCTCGGGGCGCTCGCCTGCGCCGCGGTCTGGCTGCGCAGGCGCTGGCCGGTGGGCCTGGCCCTCGTGATGGTGCCGGTCGGCATGGCCTCCGAGACGGCGGGCGGCGCGACGGCCGTCGCCCTCTTCACCCTCGCCGTGCACCGGCCCCTCCGCCACGTCGCGTGGATCGGCGGGGCCTCGATCGCGGTGATCCCCGTCGCGTGCTGGATACGGCCCGACGTCGAGCTGCCGTACGCCGTGGCGGTCGCCTTCGGGGTGCTCGTCACCCTGACGGTCATCGGCTGGGGCATGTTCGTGCGCTCCCGCCGCGAACTGCTGCTCAGCCTGCGCGAGCGCGCCGTCCGCGCCGAGAACGAGGCCGCCCTGCGCGCCGAACAGGCCCAACGGCACGCCCGCGAGGCCATCGCCCGCGAGATGCACGACGTCCTCGCCCACCGCCTCACCCTGCTCAGCGTCCACGCCGGCGCCCTGGAGTTCCGCCCCGACGCGCCCCGCCCCGAGATCGCGCGCGCGGCGGGCGTCATCCGGGAGAGCGCCCACGAGGCGCTGCAGGACCTGCGCCAGGTGATCGGCGTCCTGCGCGGCGGCGACACGGACGCCCCGGGCCGCCCGCAGCCCACGCTCGCCGCCCTGGACGCGCTGGTCGCCGAATCCCGCGAGGCGGGCATGAAGGTCGTCCTCGACAGCCGCGTCGGGGACCCCGCGGGCGTGCCCGGCGCCCTCGGCCGCACCGCGTACCGCATCGCGCAGGAGGCCCTGACCAACGCCCGCAAGCACGCCCCCGGCGCCGAGGTCACCGTCACCGTCGCGGGCGCGCCCGGCGAAGGCCTGACGCTGACCGTGCGCAACCCGGCGCCGCCCGGCGACGTGCCCGAGGTGCCGGGCTCCGGACAGGGCCTGATCGGGCTCACCGAACGGGCCCAGCTCGCGGGCGGCCGCCTCGTCCACGGACCCGGGCCCGACGGCGGATTCCACCTGGAGGCCTGGCTACCGTGGGCGCCATGAAACCGATCAGGCTGCTGCTCGTCGACGACGACCCGCTGGTGCGCGCCGGACTCTCCTTCATGCTCGGCGGCGCCGACGACATCGAGATCGTCGGCGAGGCGGGCGACGGCACCGAAGTCGCCCCGCTGGTCGGCCAGGTGCGGCCCGACGTCGTCCTGATGGACATCCGCATGCCCACGATGGACGGCCTCGCCGCCACGGAGGCGCTGCGCGGACGCCCCGACGCCCCCGAGGTCATCGTCCTCACCACCTTCCACGCCGACGAACAGGTCCTGCGGGCCCTGCGGGCGGGCGCCGCCGGCTTCGTCCTGAAGGACACACCGCCCGCGGAGATCGTCGGCGCGGTGCGCGCGGTCGCCGCGGGCGAGCCGGTCCTGTCCCCGGCGGTGGCCCGGCAGCTGATCGCGCGGGTGACGGACGCCGACCCCCGGCTCGACCGCGGGCGCCGCGCGCTGGCCCGGCTCGACGCGCTCGGCGAACGCGAGCGGGAGGTCGCCGTCGCCGTCGGCCGGGGCGGCTCCAACGCGGACATCGCGGCGCAGCTGTTCCTGAGCGTGGCCACCGTGAAGGCCCACGTGTCCCGCATCCTGACGAAACTGGACCTCAACAACCGGGTGCAGATAGCCCTGTTGGCGCATGACGCCGGTCTGCTGGACCAGGACGCGGGTCTGCCGGACCAGGGCGGCTGAGGGGCCCGCAGGGCGTCTCAGCCCCCGGAGACCTCGGCCAGGTCCACCAACCGCCGCTCCCGCCGCGACAGTTCGCACGCCTCGGCGATCCGCAGCGCCTGCAACGCCTCGCGGCCGTCGCAAGGGTTCGCCCGCTGACCGCGCACGACCTCGATGAAGGCGGCCAGCTCCGCCTCGTAGGCGGGGGCGAAGCGCTCCAGGAAGCCGGGCCAGGGCTTGAGCGGCGCGGCCGGGCCCGTCGGCTCCGCCGAGGTCAGGGGCGTGCGGTCGTCCAGGCCGACCGCCAACTGGTCGTTCTCCCCGGCCAGTTCCATGCGTACGTCATAACCCGCGCCGTTCAGCCGGGTCGCCGTCGCCGTGGCGAGGGTGCCGTCGTCGAGGGTGAGGACCGCCGCCGCGGTGCCGACGTCACCCGCCGCCCGGAACATCGCGGGCCCCGCGTCGGAACCGGTCGCGTACACCTCGGTGACCTCGCGCCCCGTCACCCACCGCAGGACGTCGAAGTCGTGGACCAGGCAGTCGCGGAAGAGCCCGCCGGACAGCGGCAGATACGCGGCCGGGGGCGGCGCCGGGTCCGAGGTGAGGGCCCGCACGGTGTGCAGCCGCCCGAGCCGGCCCGAGCGCACGGCCTCGCGCGCCGCCGCGTACCCCGCGTCGAAGCGCCGCTGGAAGCCGAGCTGCAACACCGTGCCCGCCGCCTCGACCTCGGCGAGCGCGGCCAGCGTGCCCGGCAGGCCGAGCGCGATGGGCTTCTCGCAGAACACCGGGAGCCCGGCGCGCGCCGCCCTGCCGATCAGCTCGGCGTGCGCCGATGTCGCCGCCGTGATCACCACGGCGTCCACGCCGACGGCGAAGACGTCCGCCACGGAGGGGGCGGCCACCGCACCGGTCCGCGCCGCGAGGCCGGCCGCGCGCACGGGGTCCGCGTCGGCGACGACGAGCGAGGTCACCTCGGGATGCCGGCTCAGGGCCGCGGAGTGAAATGTGCCGATGCGGCCCGTTCCGACCAGTCCGATACGCATGGCCACACCCTCGCCACGGCCGCCCGCCCTGTCAATCCCTTGTCCTGACAAATACATCGTCCGGACAACAGAACGTCCGAACTTCCCGTCATCATCCACCGGGACTACGCTCGGCCCGTGTCCAAACCAGTCGCCAAACCAGCTCAGGACAAGTGGGTCACCGACCCCGCCCTGACCCTCAGGCTCGGCGTCGACCGCAGCAGCCCGGTGCCGCTCTACTTCCAGCTCGCCCAGCAGCTGGAGGCGGCGATCGAACGCGGCGCCCTCACCCCCGGCAGCCTGCTCGGCAACGAGATCGAGCTGGCCGGGCGGCTCGGCCTGTCCCGGCCCACCGTCCGCCAGGCCATCCAGTCCCTCGTGGACAAGGGCCTGCTGGTGCGGCGCCGGGGCGTCGGCACGCAGGTCGTGCACAGCCAGGTGAAGCGCCCCCTGGAGCTGAGCAGCCTCTACGACGACCTGGAGGCGGCGGGCCAGCGCCCCGGGACCCGCGTCCTGCGCAACACCGTCGAGCCCGCCTCCGCCGAGGTCGCGGCCGCGCTCGGCGTCGGCGAGGGCGACGAGGTGCACCGCGTCGAACGGCTGCGCCTGGCCCACGGCGAGCCCATGGCGTATCTCACCAACCACCTCCCGTCCGGTCTCCTCGACCTCGGCAGCGAGCGCCTGGAGGCCACCGGCCTCTACCGCCTGATGCGCGCCACCGGCCTGACCCTGCACAGCGCCCGCCAGTCCGTCGGCGCCCGCGCCGCCACCGCCGAGGAGGCCGAGCGCCTCGCCGAGCCCGTCGGCGCCCCGCTGCTCACCATGCGGCGCACGACGTACGACGACACGGGGCGCGCGGTCGAGTTCGGCGCGCACGTCTACCGGGCCTCGCGGTACTCCTTCGAGTTCCAGCTCCTCGTACGGCCGTAGGGCCCGCACGTCGTCCCGTCCGCTGTCGTCCACGTTCGACAGAATGTTCTGACAAAGCCATTGACGCTGCCGAGCGGCCGCCGCTAGAACTCCCCCAAGCACACCGCCCGCGGTACCCGATGAACGCACGCGCGAGCCGTGTGGTCGATACTTGGGCGGCCGGGGTCGGGTATCCCCACCGGCCGCACCGAGGAAGCAGAAACAAGAAGGGCACGGCGTCGTGACAAGGGTTCGGACAGGGGTACGCGCGGTGGGCGCCGTGCTGGTGGCGGCGCTCGGAGTGTCCCTCGCGGGGTGCAGCAGCACCGGCGGCAAGCGCGCCGAGGACGCCCGCAAGGCAGCGGCGGCGGGCGGGAGGGCCGCGGTGGACACACCGCGCTGGACCTTCGGCATGGTGACCCACTCGGGTGACGGCGACACGTTCTGGGACATCGTCCAGAGCGGCGCCGAGCAGGCCGCCGTCAAGGACAACATCAAGTTCCTGTACGCCCACGACGACGAGGCCCAGCAGCAGGCCCAGCTGGTGGACTCCTACATCGACAAGAAGGTCGACGGGATCATCGTCTCGCTGGCCAAGCCCGACGCGATGAAGGGCGCCCTGGCCCGCGCGGAGAAGGCCGGCATCCCGGTGATCACCGTGAACTCCGGCTCCGCGGAGTCCAAGAAGTTCGGCGCGCTCACCCACATCGGCCAGGACGAGACGATCGCGGGCGAAGCCGTCGGCGAGGAGCTGAACAAGCGCGGCCGCAAGAAGGCGCTGTGCATCCTGCACGAGCAGGGCAACGTCGGCCACGAGCAGCGCTGCGAGGGTGCCAAGAAGACCTTCGAGGGCAAGATGCAGAACCTGTACGTGACCGGCACCAACATGCCCGACGTGCAGTCCTCCATCGAGGCCCGCCTGCAGACCGACAAGTCGATCGACGCGGTCGTCACGCTCGGCGCGCCCTTCGCGGACGCCGCCGTGCAGGCCGCGGACGGCGCGGGCAGCAAGGCCGAGGTCGACACCTTCGACCTGAACGAGAAGGTCGCCGCCGGCCTGAAGTCCGGCTCGCTCGGATTCGCCGTCGACCAGCAGCCCTACCTCCAGGGCTACCAGGCCGTCGACCTGCTGTGGCTGTACAAGTACAACGCCGACGTGCTCGGCGGCGGCAAGCCCGTCCTGACCGGCCCGCAGATCGTCACCAAGAACCAGGCCGACGAGCTCGAGGACTACGCGAAGCGGGGCACCCGATGACCGCCACCGCCCCGGCACCGGCCCCGGACACCAAGAGCGACGAGCGCCTCCTGAAGACCTCGCCGCTGAAGAAGCTGCTGGGCCGCCCCGAGCTCGGCTCGGTCGTCGGCGCCGTCGCCGTCTTCGTCTTCTTCGCGATCGTCGCGGACAGCTTCCTGCAGACCAACAGCCTCGCCACGGTCCTGTACGCCGCCTCGACCCTCGGCATCATGGCGGTGCCGGTGGCGCTCCTGATGATCGGCGGCGAGTTCGACCTGTCGGCGGGCGTCCTGGTGACGACGTCCGCGCTGATCTCCTCGATGTTCAGCTACCAGATGACGGCCAACATCTGGGTCGGCGTCCTCGTCTCGCTCGTCGCCACCCTCGCCGTCGGGGTCTTCAACGGCGTCATGCTGACCCGCACCGACCCGCCGAGCTTCATCATCACGCTCGGCACGTTCCTGATGCTGACCGGCATGAACCTCGGGTTCACCAAGCTGATCAGCGGCACGGTCTCCACCAAGTCGATCGCGGACATGGAGGGCTTCTCCTCCGCCAAGAAGGTCTTCGCCTCCACGATCTCCGTCGGCGGCGTCGACTTCAAGATCACCATCGTGTGGTGGCTCGCCCTGATCGGCCTCGCCACCTGGATCCTGCTGCGGACCCGCGTCGGCAACTGGATCTTCGCGGTGGGCGGCGGCGAGGACGCGGCCCGCGCGGTCGGCGTCCCGGTCGCGGCCACCAAGATCGGCCTCTACATGGGCGTCGCCTTCGGCGCCTGGATCTCCGGCCAGCACCTGCTGTTCAGCTACGACGTGGTCCAGTCCGGCGAGGGCGTCGGCAACGAGCTGATCTACATCATCGCGGCCGTGATCGGCGGATGCCTGATCACCGGCGGATACGGCTCCGCGGTCGGCGCCGCCGTCGGCGCGCTGATCTTCGGCATGGTCAGCAAGGGCATCGTCTTCGCCGAGTGGAACCCCGACTGGTTCAAGTTCTTCCTCGGCGTGATGCTGCTCCTGGCCACGCTGCTCAACCACTGGGTCCGCAAGCGCGCGGAGGCGACGAAGTGACCACGGACACGACCACGGCGGACGCGGCGCCGACGGCGGAGCGGACCCCGCTCGTCGAGCTCGACGACGTCAGCAAGTACTACGGCAACATCCGCGCCCTCGAAGGGGTCTCCCTCGAAGTCCACGCGGGGGAGATCTCCTGCGTGCTCGGCGACAACGGCGCCGGCAAGTCCACCCTCATCAAGATCATCGCGGGGCTGCACCAGCACGACGCGGGCGACTTGCGCGTCGAGGGCGAGGACACCCGCCTCGGCTCACCGCGCGAGGCCCTGGACCGGGGCATCGCCACGGTCTACCAGGACCTCGCCGTGGTCCCGCTGATGCCGGTCTGGCGCAACTTCTTCCTCGGCTCCGAGCCGACGAAGGGCGTCGGCCCCTTCCGGCGCATGGACGTGGACCTCATGCGCCGCACGACGCGCGCGGAACTGCTGCGCATGGGCATCGACCTGCGCGACGTCGACCAGCCGATCGGCACGCTGTCGGGCGGCGAGCGCCAGTGCGTGGCGATCGCCCGCGCCGTCCACTTCGGCGCGAAGGTCCTCGTCCTGGACGAGCCGACGGCGGCGCTCGGCGTCAAGCAGTCGGGCGTCGTCCTCAAATACGTGGCCGCGGCGCGGGACCAGGGCCTCGGCGTGGTCCTGATCACGCACAACCCGCACCACGCCTACCTGGTCGGCGACCGCTTCGTCCTCCTCAAGCGCGGCGCGATGTCCGGCTCCTACACCCGCGACGAGATCACCCTGGACGAACTGACCCGCCAGATGGCGGGCGGCAACGAACTGGACGACCTCCGCCACGAACTGGAACGCGGCTAGGCCCCTCCGGGGAAGCGCCCCGAGAGGGGCGCGGGGAGCTGCGCGCTCAGCCCACGAAAAGCCGCGGTCGCCCTGCGGGGTGACCACGCAGACGCGTCCGCGGCACAGCCGTGGCTGGTCGCGCGGTTCCCCGCGCCCCTGCGGGGCACTCCGGCGTACCCGGGGTGCCCGTTGTGCGCGCCCCCGCGGGCGTGAGGCAGAATCGCCGCAATGAGCACCTACCGCGACCTCGCGCACCGCGGCTCCGCCCGAGCCACCGTCCTGCGGACCGTGGGCACGCGTGAGCGCCGATCCCATCTGACGGCGCCCCGCGTCAACACCGTCGGCATCGACATCGGCGGCACGAAGGTGATGGCGGGCGTCGTCGACCCCGACGGCAACATCCTGGAGACGCTCCGCACGGAGACCCCGGACAAGTCCAAGAGCCCCCGCGTGGTGGAGGACACCATCATCGAGCTGGTCCTCGACCTCTCCGACCGGCACGACGTGCACGCGGTCGGCATCGGCGCGGCCGGCTGGGTCGACGCGGACCGCAACCGCGTCCTGTTCGCCCCGCACCTGTCCTGGCGCAACGAACCGCTGCGCGACCGGATCTCGGGCCGCCTCGCCGTGCCCGTGATGGTCGACAACGACGCCAACACCGCCGCCTGGGCGGAGTGGCGCTTCGGCGCGGGCCGCGGCGAGGACCACCTCGTCATGATCACGCTCGGTACGGGCATCGGCGGCGCGATCCTGGAGGACGGCCAGGTCAAGCGCGGCAAGTTCGGTGTCGCCGGCGAGTTCGGGCACATGCAGGTCGTCCCCGGGGGCCACCGCTGCCCGTGCGGCAACCGCGGCTGCTGGGAGCAGTACAGCTCCGGCAACGCGCTCGTCCGCGAGGCCCGCGAGATGGCCGCCGCCGACTCCCCGGTGGCGTACGGCATCATCGACCGCGTCAAGGGCAACGTCCCGGACATCACGGGCCCCCTCATCACCGAGCTGGCCCGCGAGGGCGACGCGATGTGCGTCGAGCTGCTCCAGGACATCGGCCAGTGGCTCGGCGTCGGCATCGCGAACCTCGCCGCCGCCCTCGACCCCTCCTGCTTCGTGATCGGCGGCGGTGTCAGCGCCGCCGACGACCTGCTGATCGGCCCGGCCCGCGACGCCTTCCGCCGCCATCTGACGGGCCGCGGCTACCGCCCCGAGGCCCGCATCGCCCGCGCCCAGCTCGGCCCCGAGGCCGGCATGGTGGGCGCCGCCGACCTGGCCCGCCTGGTCGCCCGCCGCTTCCGCCGCGCCAACCGCCGCCGCGTCGAGCGCTACGAACGCTACGAGCGCTACGCCGAGGCCCGCCGCACCGACGACCGCACTTCGCAGGGAACCCCGTAGATGACCGTGCCCCGCCAGCCCTCGCCCCCGGACCTCCCCGGCGCGCCCGAGCCGGGCCGCGACGCGGGCAGGGCCGAGGACCGCCGCCACATGATCCGCCGTCGCTGGCTGACGGCGACGATCATCGTGCTGCTGATCGGCATCCCCGCCGGGTATCTGGTGATCTCCGCGAACCAGAGCCGCAACAGCGGCCGGGACAAGGAGGACAAGTACTCCGCGACCGGCCTCACCGAGGGCTGGCCCTCCAAGGTGCAGCGCCGCCTGTACGACGTGCCGGTCCCGCCGTACTCGGCGGAGGTCGCCTACTACGAGACGAACAACTGGCGCACCAGCCGGCTGTACGTCCAGTTCCTCACGAGCAACGAGGGCCTGGCCACGTTCCTCAAGGAGATCGGCACGAGCGAGACCAAGCTCAAGCCGAAGGACTTCGCCATCGGCAAGCGCGACCGCAATGTCGTCGGCTGGGAGTTCACCGGCCCGGGCCCGTGGTCGGGCCTCACCCACGAGCAGAAGGACCCGGCGCCTTCGCACGACGTGGTGGTGGACCGCGCCAACCCCGAGCACCCGATGGTCTACGTGGTGTCGATGACGACCCCCTGACCCCGCTCGGGCGTGCGAGCCGCCGGCCGTCCCGGCCCCGCCCTCTCAGCCCCGGCCGCCCCGCCCCTCGTACACCGCCGCCGCCACGGCCAGGTCCTCCCAGGCCATCCCCGCCGACTTGAACAGCCGGGGGCGGCCGTCGGCGGGCCGCACATCGCCGCGCACCAGGGCGGCCAGCGTGTGCACGTGCGCGAGGTCGAAGGCGCCCTCCGCGGCCGCGAGCACCAGGTCGCCGCACTCCCGGCGGGCCACCTCGTGGGATTCCGCGACGACCGTGGCGCGGGCCACCAGGCGGGCGTCGACCTCGCGGGCGTCCGGCTCGTGGGAGCCCACCGCGACGACCGTGGCGTGGCCGGGCAGGAGGGCGCTGTCGAAGAGGGGTTCGCGCGCGGTGGTGCAGCAGCAGACCACGTCCGCGTGGGCCACGGCCCCGGGGTCCGCCGGTGCCGCCGAGAGGCCCGCCGCCCGGCAGCGCGCCACGAAGGCGGCCATCCGCTCGGGGTTCCGGGCCACCACGTCGACGTGCTCCAGCGAGGGCCGCACCGCCCGTACCGCCGTCACATGGCCCCACGCCTGCGGCCCCGTACCGAAGACGAGGAGCCGGCGGCTGTCGGGGGCCGCCAGATGCCGGACCGCCAGCCCGGACACGGCGGGCGTGCGCAGCGAGGTCAGCGCGATGCCGTCCAGCAGCGCCGCGGGGGCGTGGGTCGCGCCGTCCAGGAGGACGTACAGCCCCTGGACGCGGGGCAGGCCCCGGCCGGGGTTGGCGGGCGTGACGGTGGCCAGCTTCACGCCGGTGTACGAGGCGGTGGACGACGGCATCAGGAGCAGCTGGCCACCGGGCACGTCCACGACCCCGCGCGCGGGCTCCGCCTCCGGGTCGAGCCCGGCGAGGAGGGCCGCCTCCAGGGCATCGATCGCGGCGGGCATCGGGACGAGGCGCGCCAGGTCCGAGGCGTCGAAACGGGGCAGGTCCGCAGCGGGCGTCCGGTCATTCATACGATCTTCCACACCCCCCATCTGCCCACTCACCGCCGGCTCCACCCGGCCGCGCACGCACCCGGAGTACGCCGGCCAGGGGCCGGGGGCTACGCTCTGACGCTTGCGGCAGGCGAACCGGTGTGCACCGGCGGGGGGAGAGCGGCGTTGATCGTCTGGGTGAACGGAGCGTTCGGCAGCGGGAAGACCACCCTGGTGGAGGAGTTGCGGCCGCGCTGGCCCGAGGCGCTGGTCTTCGACCCGGAGATGATCGGCTTCGTGCTGCGCGGGATCGTGGAGGTGCCGACGGGCGACTTCCAGGACCTCCGGTTGTGGCGGCGGCAGGTCGCCGCCATGGCGGTCGGGCTGGTCGAGGAGTACCGCCGCCCGGTCCTGGTCCCCATGACGCTGGTCGACCCCCGTTACGTCGAGGAGGTCTTCGGCGCGCTGGAGGACGCCGGCGTCGCCCTCCACCACTTCTTCCTCGACGTCCCCCGGGACCTGCTGGAGAAGCGGATCGAGGGGCGCGTCTTCTTCCCCGACGACCCTGGTCGGGAGGAAGAGGTCCGGCGCTGGAGCAAGGACAGGATCCGGGCGTGCACGGCCGCGACCGCCACCCTGCCCCGCGACACCGTGTTCCTGGACGGCCGGCTGACACCGCGTGAGCTGGCCGACGAGGTACTGGGCCGGGTCCAGGACCGACCGGAGCGCGCGGCGGGCCGGAGTCGGTGAACTCCGGCCCGTCGCCCGCCCGTTGACCCCTACTCGCCCCCGATGCCCGGGAGGCTCGCGCCCAGGCCGACCGCGCGGAGCTTGGCGGGGTCGAGGATGCGGTAGGTGCGGTTCGTCCGCCCGGTGGAGGAGTCGGCGAGGATCTTGTGCTCGCGCAGCTCCTTGAGGGACTTCTCCACGGTGGAGACGCCGAGGCCGAGGGCGTTGGCGAAGTCGCGCTGGGTGGGGCCGGTCACGGTGTTGGGATCCAGGGCGCCCGAGAGGATCTCGGCACCGAGGTCCTGCTGGTAGGCGAGGTGGGACAGGAGCCGGGCCACGCGGTGGAGCGGCTTGCAGGCGTCCGTGCCGTAGATGTCCTCCACCTCCAGGACGTAGGTCATCAGGCGCTGGTGGATCATGCGGACGACCGGCAGATTGCGCACCGCGATGGAGCGCAGCGCCCCGCGCGGGATGCGCACCGTGCGGGCGGCGGACAGGAACTGGACCTGTTCGAGCCTGCTGACGGACGGCACGTCGGTGAACAGGTCGAGATTGCCGAGGACGTAATTGCCGCCCCAGATGCGCCCGTTGACGAGCACCGTGCCGAACAGCACGAACTCGATGTACTGCGGGTTCAGCGGCTCGGGCTCGGCGGAGCGCTGGTGCCGGTAGAGCGTGCTGAAGCGGGCGACCTCGTCGGCCACGTCGTGGGGGAGGCCCTGCTGCAAGTAGTAGTGCTGCAGGACGCGTTGGGCACGCGCGGTGCGGGGCTCGACCGTGCCGGCGCCGGGCGCCTCGAACGCCGGGGCCGGGCGGGGCAGGGCGAGCGAGGCCGGGGCGGGGTGCGGCGAGCGGGCCGTGGTGCGCTCGCCGGTCCCGTCGTTCCTGGTGCGGGCGTCGCTCACGGCTGCCCCGCCCCGAGGTCGGTCCGCGCGGCGGCGGCCGTGGCGTGCACGGCCACGGGCGGCGCGACGGGCTCGGTCAGGAGCCTGGTGATGGGCACCATCGACCCGACGAGGGTGCCGATGCCGACGATGACGGCGACGACGCGGGCCGGCGTCGACTTGAGCCGGTCGACGGCGAAGGCGATCGTGGCGAACACGATCAGGAAGATCGCCACCAGGACGACGAGCCGGACCAGGTCGGTCTCGGGCTCGGGCGGGGGCTCCAGCAGGATGCGCGTGACCGGGACCAGCGCCCCGACCAGGGTGGCGAGCGCGGTGACGAGGGCGGCGACCCGGACGGGCCGGGACTGGAAGCGATGGACGACGAAGGCGATCGTCGCGAAGACGATCAGGAAGATCGCCAGGAGGGCGACCAACGGAGCCGTGGCGGACACGAGCAGTTCTCCCGGGTACTGGGACGGACGGGGACTGCGGCTGCTGCCCGGCTTCCCTCCGGTGGCTGATGCCGGAGGGAGGACGAGCCCGGCACGGGTGCCGGATGCCGCTGGACTGTTCTTCGCTCTACATGCGGTGGCCGGGCTTCGGCACCCGTGACAGGCTCCATCGACCGGTTAATCGCTGACGATACCGAAGTCCGACAACGTGCCCAACTAAGGCCCCCCGAGAGGGATTTGAAGATCAATCACCGAAGTGGGACGGAAACCGCCAAACGGCCAATTGTCGGTTTTTCGCAGGGTTAGTTCGCCGCCGGGAAACCCGTATGCGGAGGGCTTTGGGCGCGTCCGCCCCCGGAACCCCTCCGGATACGGCAAAAGGAGCCACCAAGTTCGGTTACATATCCAGTGCTGGACACGGGCCCTGGACTGGCCTTCGCTCAGCATCATCGGGCATTTGCCCGGAGGGTTGGCCCCCTTCGGGTGCCCGATGTTCCTCGTCACCGATGGCCCCGCCGACGGCGGGGCCATCGGCGTTTTCCCAGTTCATGCCGGGCGGGCCCACCAGGAGAACCGTGCCCCCTCACCCGGGTCCGTCCCCCGCCGTGCACCGGAACGGGATCTTCCGCCTGCTTTCGATCATGACTCCTCACGCGGATCGAATGTACGGACGAAGCGGACCAAAAGGGGCCCTGCTCCGAGATTGCGGAATCGGCTACAGGCTGTAAGATGCCGCGCCCTTCATCACCCGACGCGATCGTCGCGTACTCGCCAGTAATCGAATGAGCAGGTGAAACGCCGGTTTAGGGGATCTTGTGGGCCCGTATGTCGGCTTTGGTGCGAAACCACGCTCTGTCGATGCCGAGCGCGATGCCGAGCGCGATGCCGAGCGCGTCGCGGTGGGCGATGGGCCACGGGGTCACCCCTGCCGGTCGACTTCGAAAGGCGCGGCCGGATGCCTGCCGACGGGTGACGGCGCACGGCCACGCGGGTGAGGTGTGCGGCCGGGTCATTGCCCGGGGCGGCCCGGGGGCGTTGATGTGGGCTCGTTCCGCTCCCTCGCCACCTGGAGGTTCCCTTGCCGCGCACCCCTGCCCGCACCCGGCTGTTCCGCGCCGGTGTCCTCACCGCCGCTTGCGCGATGCTCACCGGCACCGCGCTGACCACCACCGCGCAGGCGGCCCCCGTGGCCAAGCCCAAGGAGAAGGTGAAGGTGCTCGACTGGCTGTCCGTCAAGCAGTCGGACACCAGGCCTCACCACCTGCGCGTCGGCACCGACTGGGTCATCCACTCCCACCTCTACACCAACCGCAAGGGGCACCTCGGCAAGAAGATCGGCGACGCCTCGTCCCACTGCAGTGTGGTCGCCACGGACCACCGCGGCTATGCCTCCCTGTGCCACCGGGTGCTGCGGACCGACGACGGCGGCATCAGCCTGAGCGACACCATCGACCACTCCGGCCCCACGCCGTACAGCGGCCTCTCGGCGGTCACCGGCGGCACGGGCAAGTACCGCGAGGCCGAGGGCCAGGCGGAGATCACCCTTCACCCCGGCGTCACCCGGTACCGCATCATGCTGGACGACTGACCCGCATGCCGGGAGACGACTGACCCTTACGCGGGGGGCCACTGACCCGCGCGCGTAAGGGGCGTGACGGCGCGCCCCGCCCCCGAACCCGGCCGGCCTGCTGCGCCCAGGCCGGCCGGAGGGGCGGCCCGTCGAGTCGGCCGGAGGGCCCGGCCGCTACGGCGTGCCGCAGAACTCGGCGTCGACGATCTTGCGCCTGAACCCCGTGTCCCAGCCCGAGTTGTAGTTGAAGGCCAGCTGGTGGCGGCCGTCCTCGGTGGACAGCGCCATGGAGAGCCACCCCACCATGCCTCCGCCGTGCCCCCACAGCGTCGTGCCGCAGCTCGTCTTGAGCCGGGTGAGCCCGAGGCCGTAGGACACGCCGGGGGACTCCGGCGCGGACACGGTGGTCTTCATCGCCCTCAGCTGCTTCGGCGGAAGCAACTCGCCGCCCAGCAAGGCGCGGTAGAAGCGGTTCAGGTCGCCCGCCGTGGAGATGATGTCGCCGTCGGCCCAGCCCTGCGACCCGTTCATCTCGGTGATGTCGTCGATCCGGTCGGGCGCCGACGCGAACAGCTTCGCGTAGCCGCGGCTGCTGGGCCGGGGCAGGCGAATGCTGTTGCCGGGGTTCGAGGTGTTCCTCAGCCCCAGCGGCCCGATGATGCGGTCGCGGACCTCTTCCTCGTACGTCCGCCCACCCACCTTCTCGACGATGAGTCCGGCCAGGACGTAATTGGTGTTGGAGTACGAGTGCTTGGCGCCCGGCTCGAAGAGGGGCTGGTGGGCGAGCGCCACCCGTACGTGCTTCCTGGGCGGCAGGGTGTCGTAGCGGTGCTCCAGGTAGCCCTCCAGCAGGTACGTCCGCTGGTACTCCGCGTCGGCGAGGTAGTCGAACAGGCCGCTGGTGTGGTTGAGCAGCTGCCGGACGCGGACCCGGCGGCCGTCGTTGCCGTTGCCCCGCACCACGCCGGGCAGATGCCGCTCCACCTTGTCGTCGAGGTCGAGTCTGCCCTCCGCCTCCATCTGGAGCAGGACCGTCGCCACGAACGACTTGGTGATGCTGCCCACGCGGAACTTGTCGTTCTTGCCGCGCGGCGCGCCCGTCGTCCTGTCGCCCACGCCCGACGCGGCCTTCCACACGCCGCGGCCGTCACGCGCCTGCGTCGTGATGCCGGGGATGCCCGACGCCACGGCGTCGTCCATGGCGCGCTGCGTTGCCCGATGCCCGGTCCCCGCCGCGGGCCCCGGATCCGCCGCCTGGACGGGCGCCGCGAAGGCGGTCACCGCCAGAGCGGCCGCCGCCATGCCCGCTCCGAAGACCTTCGTGCTCCTGCGTAAAGCCATTGCGTGCTCCTTGCGGTCCTGTACGCCGTCTCGGGTCCGGCCCGCCCGCAGGACTCGTCGCGAAAGGGCCGTGTGGGTACCAAGACCACGCCCGGGGCCAAAGGGGTTGAGACGGACAGGGTCGGACCCGGGCCCGAGGCCGCGGGCGGACGGGCAGGTTCCGCCCCAGCGGCCACTTCGGGAACGAATTTTCGATGGGATGTGTGGAGTCCGTATCGCCGGGCACAAGAGCAATCGCACCGAGGTCCTGCTGGACTTCTGAGTCGGCCGGGACCTTCCGGCCGAGGAGCAACACTCAGGCCGTTGTACCGCGTCCGAGTCGGACTTGACGATGGGAACTCAAAATGATCATTCTTGGACTTATTCTGCTGATCATCGGCCTGCTTGTCGGTATGGGGCTGCTGACCACCATCGGCAGCATCCTGATCCTGGTGGGCGCCATTCTGTGGATCCTGGGCGCGACCGGTCGCGCGGTCGGTGGACGCAAGCATTTCTTCTAGAGCGAGGGCCCTGCTAGAGCGCGGGCCCTAGGGCGAGGGCTTCTTCTGGCACGAGGATGAGAGCCCGGTCAGAGACAGGTGGGCACCCCGTGGATCCGTCCACGGGGTGCCCACCAGTGTCTGTACAGGTGAGGAACGCTGGCCCGGGGCCGGGGTGGGCGGGGGCCCGGGGT
>NZ_JBEXWC010000050.1:0-19466 GCF_040629635.1 Streptomyces sp. NPDC005898
AGGTGCAGGGTCACCAGCGAAGCCGAGCACGCCGTGTCGACCGTGACCGCGGGGCCCTCCAGGCCGAAGGTGTACGACAGCCGCCCGGAGACCACGCTGGCCGCGCTGCCCGTGCCGAGGTAGCCCTCAAGGCCCTCCGGCGCGTGCTGCAGCAGCGCCGAGTAGTCCTGGCCGTTGGTCCCCGCGAAGACACCGGTGCGGCTGCCCTTGAGGGAGGCCGGGTCGATACCGGCCCGCTCGAAGACCTCCCACGAGGTCTCCAGCAGCAACCGCTGCTGCGGATCCATGGCCAGGGCCTCGCGCGGCGAGATCCCGAAGAACGCCGGGTCGAACGCGGCGGCCTCCTCCAGGAAGCCGCCCTCCCGTACGTACGAGGTCCCCGGCCGCTCGCGGTTCGGGTCGTAAAGCCTTTCCACGTCCCAACCACGGTTCGTCGGGAACTCGGAGACGGCGTCACCGCCCGCGGCCAACAGCTCCCACAGCTGCTCGGGAGAGTTCACCCCACCTGGGAAGCGGCAGCTCATCGCGACGACGACGATCGGGTCGTCGTCCGCCGCGACGGCTCCCGGCGAGGCGTCGGCCGCCGCCCAGCCGGGCTCCTCGACGATCTCAGCCCGCAGGAACCGGGCGAGTGCGGTCGGGGTGGGATAGTCGAAGACCAGCGTGGCGGGGAGGTTCAGGCTGGTCGTCGCCTGGAGCCGCTTGCTGAGCTGGAGCGCGGTCAGCGAGTCGAAGCCAAGCTCCTTGAAGGCCTTGCCCGGCACGATCGCATCGGTCTTGGCGTGCCCGAGCACCGCAGCCACCTGCGTGCGCACCAGCTCAAGCAGCGTACGGTCCTGCTCGGCCGGGGAAAGACCGAGCAGCTGAGCACGGAGCGCGGAGGAGGACTGGACGTCCTCGCCGGCTATCCCGGCCCCCGCCCTTTGCAGTGCCTTGCGGGCCTCGGGGATGTCGCTGATCAGCGGTGCCGTACGGACTGCTGTGAAGGCCGCCGCGAACCGCTCCCAGTCCACGTCGACGACCGCCGCATACGTCGCGTCGCGGTCGAGCACCTGGCCCAGGACTGCGAGCGCCTCGGCCGGGTCCATCGCGGCGAGACCGCCGCGCTGCATCCGTTCTTCTTGGGTGCCACCGACCGCCATTCCGGCCTCGGCCCAGGGTCCCCACGCGACGGACGTGCCCGGCAGACCCAGCGCGCGACGCTGCTCCACCAACGCGTCGAGGTACGCGTTCGCGGCCGCGTAGTTGCCCTGTCCCGGGTTGCCCACGGCACCGGTGAAGGACGAGAACACGACGAACGCGGAGAGGTCAAGGTCCTTCGTGAGTTCGTGCAGGTTGAGCGCGGCGTCGGCCTTGGCGCGCAGGACGCCCGCGAACCGCTCGGGGGTCAGGGACTCGATGACTCCGTCGTCCAGCACACCGGCGGCGTGGATCACCGTCGTCAGCGGATACGCGGTGGGAATCGAGGCCAGCACCTGCCCGAGTGCGGCCCGGTCGGCCACATCACAGGCAGCGACAGTGACCTTCGCCCCCAGGGCCTCCAGCTCACCGACCAGGTCACAAGCGCCGGGGGCGTCCAGGCCACGGCGGCTGGTCAGTACGAGGTGTTCGGCACCGTTACGGGCCAGCCAGCGGGCGACATGCCCGCCCAGCGCGCCGGTACCACCGGTGATCAGGGCCGTGCCACTGGTCCGCCACTCCTGACCGGCACTGCGGCCACCAGCCCGCAACAGGCGACGACCAAAGACACCGGCCGAGCGGACCGCAACCTGATCTTCCCCACCGGCACCGGCACCGGCCAACACGCCCGCCAGCCGGTCCACGACACGCTCGTCCAGCGTCTCGGGCAGATCCACCAGACCGCCCCAACGCTCCGGGTGTTCCAGAGCCACCACCCGGCCAAGCCCCCACACCTGGGCCTGGACCGCACTCACCAGCGACTCAGACCCACCCACCGCAACCGCACCACGCGTCCCCGCCCACAGCAGCGCCTCCACCCCAGCGTCACTCAACGCCTGCACCAACACCAACGAACCCGCAAGACCCCCAGGGACACCGTCACGCACCGCCTCGTCCAGCGCCACCAGCGACAACACACCACTCACAGAGGCCCGGTTCGCGACCGCCTCGGATATGGACTGCGCCAGACGCGAACGATCACCATCGATCTCCACGACCAGACGTCGAATCTCGGCGCCCCGGCTCTCCAGCCCGCGCACCGTCTCCTCGATCCACGGGTCATCGGCCACACCCGCAGGAACCGCCACCAGCCATGTCCCCGACAGCACCGCCGACGGCTCAACCGGCACCGGCTTCCAGCCGATGCGATAACGCCAGCCATCCAACCGAGACCGCACCTGCCGCTGCCGCCGCCACAACGACAACGCCGGCAACACCGCACTCAACGACTCATCACCCGACACATCAAGCGTCGAAGCAAGCGACTCCACATCCTCCCGCTCCACCGCCTCCCAGAACCGCGCCTCCACCTCATCCACACCAACCACCCCAGCCGGCGCCGGAGCCTCCAACCAGAACCGCTCACGCTGGAACGCATACGTCGGCAAATCCACCCGCGACGCACCCGTACCGGCGAAGAACGCGGCCCAGTCCACAGCCACGCCCTGCACCCACGCCTGCGCCAGGCCCGACAGCAGTGTCTCGGCTTCGGGCCGACCGGACCGCAGCACAGGTGCGAACACCCCACCACTCACGGACTCCGCACCCATCGCGCTCAACACGCCATCAGGACCCAGTTCCAAGAACATGGAAATGCCCTGCTCGGCGAGCGCAGCCACGCCATCACCGAAGCGCACAGCCTGACGGACATGCCGCACCCAGTAATCAGCCGAGCGCAGCTCATCCGACGCGGCCAGCTTCCCGGTCACGTTGGAGACGACCGGGATGCGGGGAGCCTCATAGGTCAGGGACTCGGCAACCGCACGGAAGTCGTCCAACATCGCGCCCATACGAGGCGAGTGGAACGCGTGCGAAACGTCAAGGCGCTTGGTCTTACGGCCCTGGCCGCGCAGCGTCTCCGCGAGGGCGAGGGCGGCATCCTCGTCGCCGGAGACGACCACGGAGGTCGGCCCGTTGATCGCCGCGATGCCGATCCGGTCCCCGTACTCGGCGAGCAAAGGCGTGACTTCATCTTCGGTGGCCTGCACAGCGATCATCGCCCCACCGGCAGGAAGCGCCTGCATCAACCGGCCACGAGCCGCCACCAGCCGAACCGCGTCCTCCAACGAGAACACCCCGGACACATGAGCCGCCGCAATCTCACCGATGGAATGCCCACCCACAAAGTCGGGTGCAACACCCCAGGATTCGACCAGCCGGAACAGTGCCACCTCGACCGCGAACAGGCCGGCCTGCGTGAACACCGTCTGACCCAGCAGACCAGCGTCCCCGAACACCACCTCACGAACCGAGCGCTCCACATGCCCAGCCAGCTCCTGGTCCAGCAGCCCGCAGACCCGGTCAAACGCTTTCGCGAACACCGGGTACTGGCCGTACAGCTCGCGGCCCATTCCGACCCGCTGACTGCCCTGACCCGAGAACAACACCGCCAACCGGCCAGAACCCACACCCTCATCCGGCCCCCTCACCACACCCGGCGCATCCTCACCCCGCGCCAACGCACCCAACCCCGCCAGCAGAGCATCCCGACCGTCACCGACCACCACAGCCCGGTGCTCGAAAGCAGAACGCCCCGACGCCAGAGACCAGCCCACATCCACCGGCGACAATCCAGCATCACGCTCCACACGAGACACCAAACGCCCCGCCTGACCCCGCAACGCACCCACACCACGCCCCGACACCACCCACGGCACCACCGGAATCGTCACCGCCGGCCCCGCCGGCCCCGCCAGCTCGTCCGACTCCAGCACGCTCGCAGGCGCTTGCTCGATGATGACGTGCGCGTTCGTGCCGCTCACGCCGAACGACGACACACCCGCCCGCCGCGGCCGGTCACTCTCCGGCCACTCCCGCCGCTCGGTCAGCAGCTCGACCGCACCCGCCGACCAGTCCACCTGTTGTGAGGGCTCATCCACATGCAGCGTCCGCGGCAACACCCCATGCCGCATCGCCAGCACCATCTTCATCACACCCGCCACACCCGCAGCCGCCTGCGCATGACCGATGTTCGACTTCAACGAACCCAGCCACAACGGCCGGTCCTCCGACCGGTCCTGACCGTACGTCGCCAACAACGCCTGCGCCTCGATCGGGTCACCCAACGTCGTACCCGTACCGTGCGCCTCCACCGCATCGACCTCGGCCGACGACAGACCAGCACTGGCCAACGCCTGGCGGATCACCCGCTGCTGCGACGGACCGTTCGGCGCCGTCAGACCATTCGAGGCACCGTCCTGGTTCACCGCTGAGCCACGGACCACGGCGAGCACCGGGTGGCCGTTACGGCGGGCATCCGACAACCGCTCCAACAGCAGCATCCCCGCACCCTCGGCCCACCCCGTGCCATCCGCACCGTCCGCGAACGACTTGCAGCGACCGTCCGCCGCGAGCCCCCGCTGACGGCTGAACTCCACGAACATCGTCGGGGTGGACATCACCGCCACACCGCCCGCCAGGGCGAGTGTGCATTCCCCCTGGCGCAGCGCCTGCGCCGCCAGATGCAGCGCCACCAGCGAGGACGAGCACGCCGTGTCCACCGTCACCGCGGGACCCTCAAGACCCAGGGTGTAGGCGATACGTCCCGAGACGGCGGCGGTCGCGTTGCCGGTCAGGTAGTAGCCCTCGCTGCCCTCGACGAGCTGTTGCATGCCGAGCGCGTAGCCTTGCGACGAGGCTCCGGCGAAGACGCCGGCCTGGGTGCCCTTGAGCGAGGCCGGGTCGATGCCCGCGCGCTCGAACGCCTCCCACGAGGTCTCCAGCAGCAGCCGCTGCTGCGGATCCATGGCCGAGGCCTCGCGCGGCGAGATCCCGAAGAACGCCGCGTCGAAGTCCGCGGCGTCGTGCAGGAAACCGCCCTCCCGCGCGTACGAGGTGCCGGACCGCTCCGGGTCCGGGTCGTAGAGGTTCTCCACGTCCCAACCACGGTCCACGGGGAACCCCGAGATCCCGTCGCCACCGCTCGCGACGAGGTCCCACAGCTCCTCGGGCGAGCCCACACCGCCCGGATAGCGGCAGCCCATCCCCACGATCACGATCGGGTCGTCGTCACCCACCGCCCCGGCCACCGGTGCCACGGCCACCGCACCCTGCTCACCCAGCACTTCGGCGAGCAGGTGCCGGGCCAGCGCGACCGGCGTCGGATGGTCGAACACCAGCGTCGCGGCCAACCGCAACCCGGTCGCCTCATTCAGCCGGTTCCGCAGCTCCACCGAGGTCAGCGAGTCGAAGCCCAACTCCTTGAACGCCCGGCTCTCCTCCACCGCGTCCGCCGAGCCGTGCCCGAGGACGGCTGCGACGTGGCCGCGTACCAGCTCCAGCATCATGCGCGACCGTTCGGCCTCGCTGGTCGCCGCGAGCCGGTGCGCCAGCCCGGAGCCCGCGCCACCGCCCGTGGCCTCGACCGCCCGTGAGCGGCGCACCGGGGACCGGACAAGACCCCGTACGATCGCGGGCATTCCCGCACCCGCCGCCCCCATCGCCACCGCGTCCAAACGCAGCGGCATGACGAGAGCCTCGTCCATGCCCGTGGCGCCGTCGAAGAGGGCGAGGCCCTCTTCGGACGACAGCGCCACCATGCCGGAGCGCGCCATGCGGGCCAGGTCGGTGTCGTTCATGTGGCCTGTCATGCCGCTGCGCTGGGCCCAGAAGCCCCAGGCAAGCGACACCGCCGGCAGCCCGGTGGCCTTGCGGTGCTGCGCGAGCGCGTCCAGGAAGACGTTGCCCGCCGCATAGTTGCCCTGGCCCGCGCTGCCGAAGATGCCGGCGGCGCCGGAGAACAGCACGAAGGCGGAGAGGTCGAGGTGCTTCGTCAGCTCATGCAGGTTCCACGCCGCGTCCACCTTCGGGCGCAGCACCGCCTCGAACCGCTCCGGAGTGAGTGCCGACACCAAGCCGTCATCCAGCACACCCGCCGTATGCACCACGCCCGTCAACGGAGCGTCCGCCGGAACGCTCCCCAGCACCTCGGCCAGCGCCTCCCGGTCCGCCACGTCACATGCCGCGACCCGCACCTCGGCACCCAGCCCGGTCAGCTCCGCCACCAGCGCGTCAGCGCCGGGAGACTCAGCCCCACGGCGGCTCACCAGCAGCAACCGCCGCACCCCGTGCCCGACCACCAGATGCCGGGCCACCAGCCCGCCGAGCGTCCCCGTGCCACCCGTGACCAGCACGGTCCCGCCGTCACCGAGCGGAGCGGGCAGGGTGAGGGCGACCTTGCCGATGTGCTTGGCGTTGCTGAGGTGGCGGAACGCCTCCGGGGCCCGGGAGATGTCCCAGGTGGTGACGGGCAGGGGCGTCAATACGCCTTGCTCGAACAGGTCGAGCAGTTCGGTGAGCATCTCCTGGATGCGGTCGGGGCCCGCCTCGGACAGGTCGAACGCCTGGTACGCCACTCCAGGGTGCGCGGCGGCCACTTCCGCCGGGTCCCGCTTGTCGGTCTTGCCCATCTCCAGGAAGCGCCCGCCGCTCGGCAGCAGCCGCAGCGAGGCGTCCACGAACTCCCGGGCCAGGGAGTCCAGTACGACGTTCACGCCACGGCCCCCGGTCTGGGCCAGGATGCGTTCCTCGAACTCCAGCGTGCGCGAGTTGGCGATGTGCGCGTCGTCGAGGCCGGAGGCGCGGAGCGTTTCCCACTTGCCCTCGCTGGCCGTGCCGAAGACCTCCGCGCCCCAGTGCCGGGCCAGCTGCACCGCGGCCATGCCCACACCACCGGCGGCCGAGTGCACCAGCACCGACTCGCCGGCCCGCAGGTCGGCGAGGTCCCGCAGTCCGTAGTACGCGGTCAGGAACGCGAGGGACACGGACGCCGCCTGCTCGAAGGACCAGTCGGCCGGCATCGGCGCGAGCATTCGCCGGTCGCTCACGGCGAGCGGGCCGAAGGAACCGGAGAACAGACCCATCACCCGGTCTCCGGGGGCCAGGTCGGTGACTCCGGGACCGACCTCGGCCACGATGCCCGCTGCCTCGCTGCCCATGACCTCCTGGTCCGGTACGACGCCGAGTGCGAGCACCACATCGCGGAAGTTGAGCCCGGCCGCCCGTACCCGGACCCGGACCTCCCCCTCGGCGAGGGGCGCAGCCGCCGGCGGGTACTCCAGCAGCCGCAGGTTGCCGAACGAGCCCTTGTTCGGCACTTCGAGGCGCCATGCGGACACACCGGCGGGCGGCGTGAGAACCGCGCCGTCACGCGCGATCCGCGCCATGCGGGGCACCCGCACCTCACCGGCGCGCAGCGCCACCTGCGTCTCGTCCTGGGCCATCGCCCACTCGACCGCGGCGGGCAGCACCTCGTCGGAGGCATCGTCGGTGTCGGTGTCGAGCAGCAGGAAACGGCCCGGGTTCTCGGACTGCGCCGACCGCAGCAGCCCCCACACCGAGGCCGCGGCCAGGTTCCGTACGTCCTCGCCGGGCTCGGTCGACATCGCGCCCCGGGTGACGGCCACCAGGCGCGACCCGGTGAACCGCCCGTCCGCCAGCCAGGTCTGCACGACCTCGAGCATCCGGAACAGACCCGTGCGCACGTCCTCGGCCATACCCCGGTCCGTGGCCGGGGGTACGCAGGGAGCCAGCACCACCGGCGGCAGCGTGCCGCCGGCGGCGACGGCCGCGCCCAGTGCGTCCAGGTCCTGGTACACCACTCCCCCGGCGCGCAGGGCGGCGAGCGGCAGGTCCCCCTCGGGGCCGCCCAGCACGGCCCACGTCGCGGCCGTCGTCGTAGCGTCCGAGGCGATGTGCGGAACGGTCGTCCAGTCCACCCGGTACAGGGACTCGTGCTGCTCCCCGCCACGGGCCGCGGCCAGCCGGTCGGGGTCCACCGGGCGTACGACCAGCGAATCCACCGCGGCCACCAGGTCGCCCGCGCCGTCGGCCACCGTCACGGACACCGCGTCGGCACCGGTCGGGGCCAGGGCCACCCGCAGCATCGCGGCGCCCGTGGCCCGCAGCGTCACACCACGCCAGGCGAACGGCAGCCGCGCCTGCCCGTCGTCGGGGAAGAATCCGCCGAGGCGCAGCCCGTGCAGAGCCGCGTCGAGCAGCGCCGGATGGATGCCGAAGCGCGCGGCCTCGGCCTGGTGGTCCTCGGCGAGCGCCACCTCGGCGAACACCTGGTCCCCGCGCCGCCAAGCCGCCCGCAGGCCCTGGAAGGCCGGGCCGTAGCCGTATCCGGCGGCGGCGAAGCGCTCATACAGGTCATCGGTACCGACCGCGACCGCGCCCTCAGGCGGCCACACACCCGCCAGCTCCGCGGCCCGCTCCGCCGAGGCGCCCGGCCGTGGGCTCGTGCCGAGCACACCCGTGGCGTGGCAGGTCCACGGTTCCTCACCCGAGGCGTCGCCCGCGCGTGAGTAGATGTTCAGGGACCGCTGTCCCGAGTCGTCCGGCTCGCCGACCGTCAGCTGCAGTTGCACACCGCCGCGAGCCGGGAGGATCAGCGGGGCCTGGATCGTCAGTTCCTCGACGACCTCGCAGCCGACCTGGTCGCCCGCACGGATGGCGAGCTCGACGAACGCGGTGCCGGGCAGCAGCACGCTGTCCGCCACGGCGTGATCCGCCAGCCAGGCGTGTGTCTGGAGCGACAGTCGGCCGGTGAGCAACAGACCTCCCTCACCGGCGAGTTCGACGGCCGCGCCGAGGAGCGGGTGCTCGGCGGAGCCGAGCCCGAGGCTGGACGCGGTGCCACTGCCGGCCGCTCCGGCCTGCGGCTCCAGCCAGTAGCGCTTGCGCTGGAAGGCATACGTCGGCAGATCCACCCGCGAGGCGCCCGCACCGGCGAACACGTCCGCCCAGCCCACTGCCACGCCCCGCACCCAGACCTGCGCAAGGCCCGACAGCAACGCCTCGGCCTCAGGGCGCCCCGACCGCAGCACCGGAACGAACACCCTGTCGGCGACAGTCTCCGGACCCAGGCCGCTCAGCACCCCATCGGGGCCCAGCTCAAGGAAGGCGGACACATCCTCTGCGGCAAGACTGGCCACACCCTCGCTGAAACGGACAGCCTGACGGACATGGCGGACCCAGTACTCGGCCGAGCCCAGCTCGTCGTTCGTGGCCAGCTTGCCGGTCACGTTGGAGACGACGGGGATACGCGGCGCCGCGTAGGCCAGGCTTTCGGCGACGGTACGGAAGTCGTCCAGCATCGGGGTCATGTGCGGCGAGTGAAACGCGTGCGACACATCAAGACGCTTCGTCTTACGGCCCAGACCGCGCAGCGTCTCCGCAACAGCAAGGGCGGCGTCCTCGTCACCGGAGAGGACCACCGAACTGGGCCCGTTGATCGCGGCGATGCCGATCCGGTCCCCGTACTCGGCGAGCAGAGGCGTGACCTCAGCTTCGGTGGCCTGGAGGGCGATCATCGCCCCGCCGGTGGGAAGTGCCTGCATCAACCGGCCGCGAGCCGCCACCAGCCGGACCGCGTCCTCCAACGAGAACACCCCGGCCACATGAGCCGCCGCAATCTCACCGATGGAATGCCCACCCACGAACTCCGGGGTCACGCCCCAGGATTCGACCAGCCGGAACAGAGCCACCTCGACCGCGAACAGGCCAGCCTGGGTGAACACCGTCTGACCCAGCAGATCCGCGTCCCCGAACACCACCTCACGAACCGAGCGCTCCACATGCCCGGCCAGCTCCTGGTCCAGCAGCCCGCAGACCTGGTCAAACGCTTTCGCGAACACCGGGTACTGGCCATACAGCTCGCGGCCCATTCCGACCCGCTGACTGCCCTGGCCCGAGAACAACACCGCCAACCGACCCGAACCCACACCCTGACCAACGACAACGCCAGGAGAAGACTCACCCCGCGCCAACCCGCCCAACCCAGCCAGCAGAGCATCCCTGCCGTCACCGACCACCACAGCCCGGTGCTCGAAAGCAGAACGCGCGGACGCCAGCGACCAGCCCACATCCACCGGCGACAGCCCAGCATCACCCTCAACACGCGACAACAGCTGGGCCGCCTGTGCCCGCAACGCATCCACGCCGTGACCCGACACCACCCACGGCACCACCGGAAGCGTCACCGCCGGCCCCTCGGGCTCGCCCGACTGTGCCTCGACCGCGGGCGCTTCCTCGATGATGACGTGCGCGTTCGTGCCGCTCACGCCGAACGACGACACACCCGCCCGCCGCGGCCGGTCACTCTCCGGCCACTCCCGCTGCTCGGTCAGCAGCTCGACCGCACCCGCCGACCAGTCCACCTGTTGTGAGGGCTCATCCACATGCAGCGTTCGCGGCAACACCCCATGCCGCATCGCCAGCACCATCTTCATCACACCGGCGACGCCCGCGGCAGCCTGCGTATGACCGATGTTCGACTTCAGGGAACCCAGCCACAACGGTCGGCCCTCGGCACGCCCTTGCCCATACGTCGCCAACAACGCCTGGGCCTCGATCGGATCGCCCAACGTCGTTCCCGTACCGTGCGCTTCGACGGCGTCGACCTGGGCCGAGGTCAGCCCCGCGCTGGCCAGTGCCTGGCGGATGACGCGCTGCTGGGACGGACCGTTCGGCGCGGTCAGACCATTGGACGCACCGTCCTGGTTCACCGCCGAGCCACGGACTACCGCAAGCACCGGATGACCGTTACGCCGCGCGTCCGACAGCCGCTCCAGCAGCAGCATCCCCGCACCCTCGCCCCACGCGGTGCCGTCGGCGCCGTCCGCGAACGCCTTGCAGCGGCCGTCGGAGGCAAGCCCGCGCTGCCGGCTGAACTCCACGAACGCCTCGGGCGTGGACATCACCGTGGCGCCACCAGCGAGTGCGAGCGAGCACTCGCCCTGGCGCAGCGCCTGAGCGGCCAGGTGCAGGGTCACCAGCGAAGCCGAGCACGCCGTGTCGACCGTGACCGCGGGGCCCTCCAGGCCGAAGGTGTACGAGATGCGGCCCGAGACCACGCTCGCCGCTACGCCGGTCGCAAGGTAGCCCTCCGACTGCTTGGGCGCTCGCCGCAGGAGTGCGGCGTAGTCCTGGCCATTGGTGCCGACGAACACACCAGTCTTGCTGCCGCGCAGCGACGCCGGGTCGATCTGCGCGCGCTCGAACGCCTCCCACGAGGTCTCCAGCAGCAGCCGCTGCTGCGGATCCATGGCCAGGGCCTCGCGCGGCGAGATCCCGAAGAACGCCGGGTCGAACGCGGCGGCCTCCTCCAGGAAGCCGCCCTCCCGTACGTACGAGGTGCCGGACTGCGCGGGATCCGGGTCGTACAGGGTCTCCAGGTCCCAGCCCCGGTCGGTCGGGAATTCGGAGATCGCGTCACTACCGGAGGCGAGCAGGTCCCACAGCTGCTCCGAGGAGTTCACGCCTCCCGGAAAGCGGCAGCTCATGCCGACGATCGCGATCGGCTCCTGCTCGCCGGACTCCATTTCCTGGATGCGTTGCCGCGCTTCGTGCAGCTCGCCAGTCACTCGCTTAAGGAAATAACGAAGCTTTTCCTCGCTGCTGTTCGTCACGCGACATCACCCCAGAAAATCAAGAATTTGTTGCTGATCAAGTCAAAACACGCAGGGATCAAGTCACGAAATCCCGAGCTCATTACTGATGAAATCGAATACTTCGTCGTCTGAAGCCGAATCGAACTTCTCGGCTCCAGCGGGCGCGGTGTCGCCTTCTTCCTCCGCGCTGCACAGCTTCAGGATCGCCTTGAGACGTAGCGCGATTTCGCCACGCGCGGTCTCATCGACGGCCATCTCAGCAATGCCTGATTCCAGTTTCTCGAGGTCACCGAGAATGACGTCAAAACGCTTCGGACCGTCCTGTTGCAACTCGCCGAGCAGATAGTCGGAGAGTGCGTTTAGCGTCGGGTAGTCGAAGACCAAGGTGGCCGCTAGTCGCAGACCGGTGGCCTTGCTGAGCCGCTTGCGGAGCCGGACGGCGGTCAGCGAGTCGAAACCGAGGTCCTTGAAGGCCCGCCCAGCGGGGATCCCCTCGGCGTCCGCGTGTCCGAGCACCGCGGCGACCTGCGTGCGTACCAGTTCGAGCAGCGTCCGGTCCTGCTCCGCCGGAGCGAGGCCGGCCAGCTGTTCACGGAGCGCGGCTGCCGTGTCCGCCGCCGGGCTCGCGGACGCGGCGCCGGTCGACTCCAGTGCCTTGCGGGCTTCGGGGATGTCACTGATCAGCGGGGAGGGCCGCTCGGCTGCGAAGTCCGCCGCGAACCGTTCCCAGTCCACATCGACGACCGCCGCATACGTCGCGTCGCCGTCGAGCACCTGGCCCAGGACTGCGAGCGCCTCGGCCGGGTCCATCGCGGCAAGACCGCCGCGCTGCATCCGTTCTTCTTGGGCGCCACCGACCGCCATTCCGGCCTCGGCCCAGGGGCCCCACGCGACGGACGTGCCCGGCAGACCGGACGCCCGACGCTGCTCCACCAATGCGTCGAGGAACGCATTCGCAGCCGCGTAGTTGCCCTGACCCGCCCCACCAACAGCCCCAGCGAGGGACGAGAACACGACGAACGCGGAGAGGTCGAGGTCCTTGGTCAACTCATGCAGATGCAGCGCGGCGTCGGCCTTGGCGCGCAGGACGCCCGCGAACCGCTCGGGGGTCAACGACTCGATGACACCGTCGTCCAGCACACCGGCGGCGTGGATCACCGTCGTCAGCGGATGCGCGGCAGGTATCGAGGCCAGCAGCTGCCCGAGCGCGGCCCGGTCGGCCACATCACAGGCAGCGACAGTGACCTTCACCCCAAGCCTCAGCAACTCCGACTCCAGCTCCTGCGCGCCCGGAGCATCAGGACCACGGCGGCTGGTCAGTACGAGGTGCTCGGCACCACGCGACACCAGCCAGCGGGCGACATGCCCGCCCAGCGCGCCTGTGCCACCGGTGATCAGGGCCGTGCCACTGGTCCGCCACTCCTGACCAACACTGCGACCACCAGCCCGCAACAGACGACGGCCAAAGACACCGGCCGAGCGGACCGCAACCTGATCCTCACCACCAACGCCCGCACCGGCCAACACTCCCGCCAGCCGGTCCACCACCCGCTCATCCAGCGTCTCGGGCAGATCCACCAGACCACCCCAACGCTCCGGATGCTCCAGACCCACCACCCGGCCAAACCCCCACACCTGCGCCTGCACCGCACTCACCAACGACTCAGACCCACCCACCGAAACCGCACCACGCGTCACCGCCCACAACGGCGCCTCCACCCCCACGTCACCCAACGCCTGCACCAACACCAGCGAATCCGCCAAACCCCCAGGGACACCGTCACGCACGGCCTCGTCCAGCGCCACCAGCGACAACACACCACTCACAGACCTACCGGCCGCCGCCTCGGATATGGACTGCGCCAGACGCGAACGATCACCATCGATATCCACGACCAGACGTCGAATCTCGGCGCCCCGGCTCGCCAGCCCGCGCGCCGTCTCCTCCACCCACGGGTCACCGGCCACACCCGCAGGAACCGCCACCAGCCATACCCCCGACAACACCACCGAGGACTCGACCGGCACGGGCTTCCAACCGATGCGATAACGCCAGCCATCCAGCCGAGACCGCACCTGCCGCTGCCGCCGCCACAACGACAACGCCGGCAACACCGCACTCAACGACTCATCACCAGACACATCGAGCGTCGAAGCAAGCGACTCCACATCCTCCCGCTCCACCGCCTCCCAGAACCGCGCCTCCACCTCATCGACCGGCACCCCAACCGACGCCGGAGCCTCCAACCAGAACCGCTCACGCTGGAACGCATACGTCGGCAAATCCACCCGCGAGGCGCCCGTACCGGCGAACACCCCGGCCCAGTCCACAGCCACGCCCTGCACCCAGACCTGCGCCAAGCCCGACAACAGGCCCTCGATTTCAGGCCGACCGGAGCGCAGCACGGGTGCGAACACCCCGTCCGCCACGACTTCCTCGCTCATGGCGCTCAGCACGCCGTCGGGACCCAGTTCGAGGAACGTCGAGATGCCCTGCTCGGCAAGGGCGGCCACGCCATCCGCGAAGCGGACTGCTTCCCTGACATGGCGGACCCAGTACTCGGCCGTGCCCAGATCGTCGGACGTGGCCAGCGCACCCATCACGTTCGAGACCACGGGGATACGCGGCGCGTCATAGGTCAGGGACTCGGCAACCGCACGGAAGTCCTCCAGCATCGGGTCCATACGAGGCGAGTGGAACGCATGCGACACCTCAAGACGCTTCGTCTTACGCCCCTGACCGCGCAGCACCTCCGCAACAGCAAGGGCAGCGTCCTCGTCACCGGAGACGACCACAGCAGTCGGCCCGTTGATCGCCGCGATGCCGATCCGGTCCCCGTACTCGGCCAGGAGAGGCGTGACCTCTTCTTCGGTGGCCTGCACGGCGATCATCGCCCCGCCCGCAGGGAGCGCCTGCATCAACCGGCCACGAGCCGCCACCAGCCGAACCGCATCCTCCAACGAGAACACCCCGGACACATGAGCCGCCGCAATCTCACCGATGGAATGCCCACCCACGAACTCCGGTGTCACGCCCCAGGATTCGATTAGCCGGAACAGTGCCACCTCGACCGCGAACAGGCCGGCCTGCGTGAACACCGTCTGCCCCAGCAGACCAGCGTCCCCGAACACCACCTCACGAACCGAGCGCTCCACATGCCCAGCCAGCTCCTGGTCCAGCAGCCCGCAGACCTGGTCAAACGCTTTCGCGAACACCGGGTACTGGCCGTACAGCTCGCGGCCCATTCCGACCCGCTGACTGCCCTGACCCGAGAACAACACCGCCAACCGACCAGAACCCACACCCTCATCCGGCCCCCTCACCACACCCGGCGCATCCTCACCCCGCGCCAACGCACCCAACCCGAACAACAGAGCATCCCGACCGTCACCGACCACCACAGCTCGGTGCTCGAAAGCAGAACGCCCCGACGCCAGAGACCAGCCCACATCCACCGGCGACAACCCACCATCACGCTCCACACGAGACACCAAACGCCCCGCCTGACCCCGCAACGCACCCACACCACGCGCCGACACCACCCACGGCACCACCGCAGGTGCAACGGAGTTTGCGGGCTCCACGTCAATCGCGGGTGCCGCCTCGATGATGACGTGCGCGTTCGTTCCGCTGATGCCGAACGAGGAGACCGCAGCACGGCGCGGTCGGTCGCTCTCCGGCCACTCCCGCTGCTCGGTCAGCAGCTCAACCGCACCCGCCGACCAGTCCACCTGCCGCGACGGCTCATCGACGTGCAGGGTGCGCGGAAGCTCACCGTGCCGCATCGCCAGCACCATCTTCATCACACCCGCCACACCGGCAGCAGCCTGCGCATGACCGATGTTCGACTTCAACGAACCCAGCCACAACGGCCGTTCCTCCGGCCGGCCCTGACCGTACGTCGCCAACAACGCCTGCGCCTCGATCGGATCGCCCAACGTCGTACCCGTACCGTGCGCCTCCACCGCGTCCACATCGGCCGACGACAGACCAGCACTGGCCAACGCCTGGCGGATCACCCGCTGCTGCGACGGACCATTCGGCGCCGTCAACCCATTCGACGCACCGTCCTGGTTCACCGCAGAACCACGCACCACCGCCAGCACCGGATGACCGTTACGGCGGGCATCCGAAAGCCGCTCCAACAGCAGCATCCCCGCACCCTCGGCCCACCCCGTGCCATCCGCACCGTCCGCGAACGACTTGCAGCGACCGTCCGCCGCGAGCCCCCGCTGACGGCTGAACTCCACGAAAACCGCTGGCGTCGACATCACGGCCACACCACCGGCCAACGCCAACGAGCACTCCCCCTGGCGCAGCGCCTGCGCCGCCAGATGCAGCGCCACCAGCGAGGACGAGCACGCCGTGTCCACCGTCACCGCGGGACCCTCAAGACCCAGGGTGTAGGCGATACGGCCTGACGCAACGCTGCCCGCGCTGCCGTTGCCCAGGTAGCCCTCGAAGCCCTCAGGCGCGGTGCGCAGCCGGGAGCCGTAGTCGTTGTACATCACTCCGGCGAAGACGCCCGTCGGGCTGCCCTTGAGCGAGGCCGGGTCGATTCCCGCGCGCTCGAACGCCTCCCACGAGGTCTCCAGCAGCAGCCGCTGCTGCGGATCCATGGCCGAGGCCTCACGCGGCGAGATCCCGAAGAAGCCGGGGTCGAAGTCCGCAGCGTCGTGCAGGAAGCCGCCCTCCCGCACATAGCTCTTGCCCTGCCGGTCCGGGTCGGCGTCGTACAGGCTCCGGAGATCCCAGCCGCGGTCCATCGGGAACTCCGAGACCGCGTCGATGCCGGCGGCGACGAGGTCCCACAGCTCCTCCGGTGAACCCACGCCACCCGGATAGCGGCAACCCATGCCGACGATCACGATCGGGTCCTCGTCACCCGCCGCGGCGGCCACCGGGACCACCACCGCGCCCTGCTCGCCCAGCACTTCGGCGAGCAGGTGCCGGGCCAGCGCGACCGGCGTCGGGTGATCGAACACCAGCGTCGCGGGCAGCCGCAGCCCGGTCGCCTCATTCAGCCGGTTCCGCAGCTCCACCGAGGTCAGCGAGTCGAAGCCCAACTCCTTGAACGCCCGGCCGTCCTCCACCGCGCCCGCGGAACCGTGTGCCAGCACCGCCGCCACATGCCCGCGCACCAGCTCCAGCATCATGCGCGACCGTTCGGCCTCGCCAACGGCCGCGAGTCGCTGCGCCAGCCCGGAACCACCGGCACCGCCCGCGGCCCGGATCGCCCGCGCCCGGCGCACCGAGGGCCGCACGAGACCCCGCACGATCGCGGGCACTCCCCCGCCCGACGCCCCCAGCGCCGCCACGTCCAGGCGCACCGGCATGATCAATGCCTCGTCCGCGCCGATCGCGGAGTCGAAGAGCGTGAGGCCCTCCTCGGAGGAGAGCGCCACGAGGCCGGAACGCGCCATGCGCGCCAGGTCGGCGTCGCCGAGCTCCCCCGTCATCGCGCTGCGCTGGGCCCAGAAGCCCCAGGCCAGCGACACCGCCGGCAGCCCGGCAACCTTGCGGTGCTGCGCGAGGGAATCGAGGAAGACGTTCGCCGCCGCGTAGTTGCCCTGGCCGGCGCTGCCCAGCGTGCCCGCCGCCGAGGAGAAGAGCACGAAGGCGGACAGGTCGAGGTCCTTGGTGAGTTCGTGCAGGTTCCAGGCCGCGTCCACCTTCGGACGCAGCACCGTCTCGAAGTGCTCGGGACCCAGCGCGGACACCAGACGGTCGTCCAACGCACCCGCCGTGTGCACCACAGCCGTCAACGGATGCTCATCCGCAACAGACCCCAGCAACTCGGCGAGCGCCCCGCGATCAGCGACATCACACGCCGCCAGCCGCACCCGGGCACCCAGCCCGGTCAGCTCCTCGACCAGCTCGTCCGCCCCCGGCGCGTCCGCTCCGCGCCGACTGACCAGCAACAACTCCCGCACACCGTGCTCAGCGACCAGATGCCGAGCCACCAGACCACCCAATGTGCCCGTAGCACCCGTCACCAGGACCGTGCCACGCCCATCAAGCGGTGGAACGCGGTGGTCGGCCGTCGGCGCGGCGGCTCGCACCAGCCGCGGTACGCGTACCTCGCCCGCGCGAACGGCCAGCTGCGGCTCGTCCGCGACAGCGTCGAGCAGCGTCGCGGCCGACAAGGGGCTCGCGTCGGTGTCCAGCAGGACGAAGCGGCCCGGGTGCTCCGACTGGGCCGAGCGCAGCAGGCCCCAGACCGGGGCCGCCGCCAGATCCCGCACGTCCTCGCCCGGCCCCGCCGCGACCGCACCGCGCGTCACCACGGCCAGCCGCGCCGCGGCGAACCGCTCGTCCGCCAGCCAGTTCTGGACCAGCGCCAGCGCCTGATGGGCGGTGTTCCGTACGGCCGACGGCATGTCCTCCGGCGGAGAAGCCAGCGGGGCCAGGACCAGGGGCGGAACCTCGACCGCGCCGGTGTCGATCGCCGCGCCGAGCGCGTCGAGGCTCTCGTACGTGATACCCCCGGCCCCGTCGAGACCGGACCCCGCGAGTCCCTCGGGCGCGCCGATGAGCGCCCATGCGCCGGGCCGCTCGGCGCCGCCCCACGCCGAGTCCGGCAGCGTGGTCCACTCCATGCGGAACAGCGAGTCGTTGTGCCGCGCCCCCGCGAGCTGCTCGGGGTCGATCGGGCGCAGCACCAGGGACTCGGCCGCCGCCACCACGGCGCCCGTGCCGTCGGCCACCGTCACCGAGACCGAGTCGGCGCCGACCGGGGCGAGGGAGACCCGCAGCTCCGACGCACCCGCCGCGCGCAGCGTCACCCCGCGCCATGCGAACGGCAGCCGCACCTGCTCGGCGTCGTCGAAGAACGCGCCGAGACGCACACCGTGCAGGGCCGCGTCGAGCAGCGCCGGGTGGACGCCGAACCGGGCGGCCTCGGCCTGCTGCTCCTCGGCGAGCGCCACCTCGGCGAAGATCTCGTCCCCGCGCCGCCAGGCCGCCCGCAGGCCCTGGAAGGCCGGGCCGTAGCCGTATCCGGCGGCGGTGAGGTCCTCGTACAGCGATTCGGTGTTCAGCGCGACCGCGTCCTTGGGAGGCCATTCCGTCAGGTCACCCACGGGCGGTACCGCGCCCTGAGCGAGCACGCCGGTGGCGTGGCAGAGCCACGCTTCCTCCAACGCCTCGTCCCCGGGTCGCGAGTGGACGCTCAGGGTGCGGCGGCCCGCGTCGTCCGGCTCGGCGACCGTCAGCCGCAACCGCACCCCACCCCGCTCGGGCAGCACCAACGGCGCCTGGAGCGTCAACTCCTCGACGACGTCACAGCCGACCTCATCACCCGCACGCAACGCCAACTCGACGAACGCCGTCCCCGGCAACAACACCGTGTCACCCACCGCGTGATCGGCCAGCCAACCATGCGACCGCAACGACAACCGACCCGTGAACACAACCCCTTCGAAGTCCGGCAGCTCAACCGCCGCACCCAACAGCGGATGCCCGGCCGAGCTCAACCCCAGCCCGGACGCGTCCCCCGTAGCGCCCTCCGGGACGTCCAGCCAGTAGCGCCGGCGCTGGAAGGCGTACGTCGGCAGATCGACGCGGGACGCGCCCGCGCCGGCGAAAGCCACACCCCAGTCAACAGTCACACCCTGGACGTAAGCCTCGGCGAGGGAGGCCAGGAAGCGGTCGAGACCGCCTTCGTCACGCCGCAGCGAGCCCAGCACAACGCTCTGCTCCGCGCCTCGGGCCTCGGCGATCTCCTGGAGCCCGATGGTCAGCACCGGGTGGGCCGACGCCTCGATGAAGACCGCGTCCCCCTCCGCGAGAAGGCCACCGATGGTCTCCTCGAAGCGAACGGTGTGCCGCAGGTTGCGATACCAGTACGTGCCATCCAGCTCGACGGTGTCCAACAGGCCGCCCGTGACCGT
>NZ_JBEXWC010000051.1:0-11212 GCF_040629635.1 Streptomyces sp. NPDC005898
CGCAGGATGATCGAGATCCGCAAACAGAACCCCGCCTTCGGCCTGGGCACCTACACCGAACTCCCCTCCTCCAACCCCGCCGTCCTCGCCTTCCTCCGCGAACACGGGGACGACCTGGCCCTGTGCGTGCACAACTTCTCCCGCTTCGCCCAACCGACGGAGCTGAACCTGCGCGCCTATGACGGACGTCATCCGGTGGAGCTGATCGGCGGGGTCCGCTTCCCGGCCATCGGCGAGCTGCCGTACCTGCTCACGCTGGCGGGCCACGGCTTCTACTGGTTCCGGCTGATCGAACAGCCACGACGTCCGGCCGCACCCGCGGTGCACTTTTGAAGGGACGTGTCGCATGCTGAAGACCGCATCGCAGTCGCCCGGCAGCCTCAGCCCTCCCCAGCTGCTGACCTCGTTGGCCGGGATGCTCCGCGCGTGGCTGCCCGAGCAGCGCTGGTTCGCGGGCAAGGGACGCCCCGTCACGGACCTGGCCGTGCTGTCCACGACCGAACTGCACCCGGGCTGCCTGCACCTGCTGATCCGCACCGGCCCCGCCGGCCCGCCCGAGGACTGCTACCAACTCCTGCTCGGCGTGCGCGAGCACGTGCCTCCCCGGCTCCGGCACGCCGTCGTCGGCCGCTCCGACACGGGCCCCCTCGAAGGCCTCACCGTGTACGACGCCCTCCTCGACCCCTGGTCGGCGGGGCTTCTCCTGGAGCGCCTGCGCGTCCCCGGCGAGCTGGGCCCGCTGCGCTTCGAACGGGACGCGCGGACCGTGGTGCCGACGGGGCTCCCGCCCCGGCTCCTGGGCGGGGAGCAGTCCAATACGTCGCTGGTCTACGGAGATTCCTTCATCCTGAAGCTGTTCCGCCGCGTGCAGTACGGCGTCAACCCCGACCTGGAGGTGCCCTGGGCGCTGGCCCGCGGCGGCTGCGCGCGGGTGCCCGCGCCCGTGGCCTGGTTCTGGACCACCGAGCCGCGCAAGGCGACACTCGGCGTGCTCCAGCCGTTCCTCCCCCAGGCGACGGACGGCTGGACGCTGGCGCTGCGCTCCCTCGCCGCCGGCGAGGACTTCGCCGCCGAGGCCCATGAACTGGGGCGCGCCACCGCCGAGGTGCACCTGGCGCTGGCCGAGGCCTTCGGCTCCGAGCCCCCGGACCCCTACGGCGGCAGCCCGCTGGCCGCCGCCATGATCGGGCGCCTGGAGTCCGCGGCCCGGCAGATGCCGGCGCTCGACCCCTACGTACCCCGTCTGAAGACGGCGTACGGTGCCGTCGCCGGGTGCGGCCCCGGCCGCGAGGCGCAGCGCGTCCACGGGGACCTGCACCTCGGCCAGGTGCTCAGGGCCGAACAGCGCTGGTTCATCATCGACTTCGAGGGCGAACCGGCCAGGCCGCTCGACGAGCGCCGCCGGCCCCAGGCCCCCATCCGGGACGTCGCCGGCATGCTCCGCTCCTTCGACTACGCGGCCCACACCCGGCGCCCCCGCGGCCCCGAGTGGCTGCGACGGTGCCGCGAGGCGTACTGCGCCGGATACGCCGCGGGCTCCACCTGGGACCCGCGCGCGGAGGCCGAGCTGCTGCGCGCCTACGAGACGGACCGCGCGGTGTACGAAGCGCTGTACGAGGCCAGGCACCGCCCCGACTGGCTACCTGTTCCCATGGCGGCGATCGCCCGCCTCGCAGAGGAGAGCTGACCCGTGGAAACGACCGCCACCACCGCACCCCAGGCCCCCGTGCGCGCCAAGGACCCCGACCGCCTCCCCGACGCCCCGCTCGACGCGTCGGACCGCGAGCGCCTCCTGTCCGGCACCCACCACGACCCGCACGCGCTGCTCGGCGCGCACCCCGTGCCCGACGGTGTCGCCTTCCGGGTGCTGCGCCCGTACGCCGAGGCGGTGACGGTCGTCACCGAGGAGGGGACCCATCGGCTGAACGACACCGGTGACGGCCTGTTCTGCGGGGTCCTGCCCCTCACCGCGATCCCCCCGTACACCCTGCGCGTGACCTACGACGGGCAGGACGTCGCGTACGAGGACCCCTACCGCTTCCTGCCCGCCCTCGGCGAACTGGACCTGCACCTCATCGGTGAGGGCAGGCACGAGGAGCTGTGGCAGGCGCTCGGCGCGCACCCCATGACCCACCAGGGCGTGAGCGGCACCCGCTTCACCGTGTGGGCGCCCAACGCGCGGGGCGTGCGGGTCTGCGGGGACTTCTGCCACTGGGACGGGTCGGCCCACCCGATGCGCTCGCTCGGCTCCACCGGCGTGTGGGAGCTGTTCGTCCCCGGACTGGACGAAGGCACCCTCTACAAATTCGACGTCGCCCGCCCCGACGGCAGCCACACCCTGCGCGCCGACCCGATGGCCCGGCGCGCCGAGGTGCCCCCCGCCACGGCCTCCGTCGTCACGCGGTCCTCGTACGTGTGGGGGGACGACGAGTGGATGGCCCACCGCGCGGACCGCCCCGTCGACCGCGCGCCCTTCTCCGTCTACGAGGTCCATTTGGCCTCCTGGCGCCCGGGGTTGACCTACCGTCAGCTCGCCGAGCAGCTCACGGCGTACGTCACGGAGGCGGGCTTCACGCACGTGGAGTTCATGCCGGTGGCGGAGCACCCCTTCAGCGGGTCGTGGGGCTACCAGGTCACCGGTCTCTACGCCCCGACGTCCCGCATGGGGACCCCGGACGACTTCCGCCACCTGGTCGACACACTGCACCGGGCGGGCATCGGCGTACTCCTGGACTGGGTGCCCGCGCACTTCCCCAAGGACGACTGGGCGCTCGCGGCGTTCGACGGGGAGCACCTGTACGAACCGCAGGACTGGCGGCGCGCCGAGCACCCCGACTGGGGCACCCTGGAGTTCGACTACGGCCGCAAGGAGGTGCGCAACTTCCTGGTGGCGAACGCCACTTACTGGTGCGAGGAGTTCCACATCGACGGGCTGCGCGTCGACGCCGTCGCCTCGATGCTCTACCTCGACTACTCCCGTGAGGAAGGGCAGTGGGCGGCCAACGAATCGGGGGGCAGGGAGAACCTGGACGCGGTCGCCTTCCTCCAGGAGATGAACGCCACCGTCTACCGCCGCAACCCCGGCGTCGTCACCATCGCCGAAGAATCCACGGCGTGGAACGGGGTGACGCGGCCCACCCACCACACCGGACCGGACGGCTTCGGCGGCCTCGGCTTCGGGCTGAAGTGGAACATGGGCTGGTCGCACGACTCGCTGGAGTACATCAGCCGCGACCCGGTCCACCGCGAGTACCACCACGACGAGATGACGTTCTCGATGGTGTACGCCTACAGCGAGAACTACGTCCTGCCGCTCTCGCACGACGAAGTGGTGCACGGCAAGCAGTCGTTGGTCTCCAAGATGCCCGGCGACTGGTGGCAGCGCCGCGCCAACCACCGCGCCTACCTGGGGTTCATGTGGGCCCACCCCGGCAAGCAACTGCTTTTCATGGGGCAGGAGTTCGCCCAGGGGTCCGAATGGTCGCAGGAGAGCGGCCTGGACTGGGGCCTGCTCGACCCGTCCTACCCGGCGCGCCCCGACCACGAGGGCGTACGGCTTTTGGTGCGGGACCTCAACCACCAGTACCGGGCGGCTCCCGCCCTGTGGGAGCAGGACACCGAACCGGCAGGTTTCTCCTGGATCGTGACGGACGCGGCCCAGGACAACGTCCTGGCGTTCCTGCGGTACGCCGCGGACGGCACCCCGCTCCTGGCGGTCTGCAACTTCTCGCCGGTGCTCCGCGAGGACTACGTGCTCGGCGTCCCGGAGGAGCCGCACGCCTGGGTGGAGACCCTCAACACCGACGCGGCCCGCTACGGCGGCGGGGACGTGCGCAACCCGCACCCGCTGAAGCCCGAGCCCGAGCCCGCCCACGGCAGGCCGGCCCGCCTGCGCGTCACGCTCCCGCCGCTGGCCACGGTCTGGCTGCGCCCGGAGTGACGGCAGGCGGCCGCCGTCCCGACCCGCTCGCGTCAGCGGATGGTGACCTGGACGGTGTTGGAGACGGCGCCGCCGCCCACGACCCGGATCTTGTTCAGGCCCTTGATGCCGAGCTTGACGCGCAGGTTGTACGTGTTGTTGCGGGCGGTGTTCATCTGGGCCGGCAGGGACACCCACCGCTTGCCCTGCATCTGCTGGAGCGTCACGCGCGTCCCGGCGCGCATGTTCTTGGCGGCGCCGTGGACGCGGAACTGGTGCCAGGCCGGGATGGCGCGCACCGTCGCCTGCGCGGTGAGCGTCGGGCGCGGCGCGGACTTGCGGGCCGCGCCCGGGTCGTCGTCGGCGGAGGTGGCGAAGGCGTGCGCCGCCGTGAGGGGGGCGGCGCACAGCAGCAGACCGGCACTGAAAGTGACGGCACGCGTCAGGACAGGGTTCATGCGATCTCCAGGGAGCCCGAGGGAGGGGGGACCGCAGTAATTTAAGACAAATCATCACAATTTATGGGTAATGACATGCCGGGGTGACATCGACGCTGGTGACAGGCGGGGTCACCGGGCGCCCGGGGGGCGCCATTCGAGCAGCAGGAGCGTCGCGTCGTCCCGCAGCCGGTTGTGCTGCCGGTCGAGGATGGAGTGGATGAGCTGGCGCAGCGCCTCCGGGGCCGACTCGCCCGCGGCGGTGGCCCGGATGATGCTGTCGGTGAACCGCTCCAGGCCGAACTCCGTGTCGCCCCCGGTGCGCAGCTCGGTGACGCCGTCGGTGTACATGAGCACCCGGTCGCCGGGCTGGAGCGCCTCCTCGTGCACCTCCCACTTGGCGCGGGCGAGCAGCGCGGGCGTCCCCAGGGGCGGTTGCGGCGGACGCTCCAGGGCGCGGTCGAGTACCCGGTGGCCGCGGATGAGCAGGGGTGGCGGATGGCCGCAGTTGCACCAGCGCAGCACGCCGCCCGCCAGATCCAGCTGGGCGAGGATCCCCGTGCAGAACTGCTCGGGCAGCCACTGGGCGAGCGCGTCCTGGACGGTGTCGACCAGTTCGGGCAGCTCGACCTTGGCCCGGCGGGCGTTGCGGCAGCCGGCCATGGCCACGGCGGTCGTCAGGCCGGAGGCGAGGTTGTGGCCCATGGCGTCGAGGATCGTCACGTGCAGGGTGGAGTGCGTCAGGGAGTGGTCGAAGACGTCGCCCCCGATGTCGTACGCCGGTTCGAGCACGGCGGTCGAGATGACGTCGGCGTTGCCGATGGTCCTCGGCGGCAGAAAGGCCCGGAGCATCTCGGCGGGCAGCTCCATGGGCTGCGACCGGGTCCGACGCGCGAAGGTGTCGCTGGAGGCGCGTTTCGAGGTGATCACCATGGCCAGGATCGAGGCCAGCGTGCGGCAGCGGCGCAGCAGCAGGCCGTCGATCACCGAGGCCGTGGCGCCGATGACCCCCAGCCGCTCCACTCCGTCGATCAGCGGCAGCCACGTCGTGATCCGCCCGTGGGCCAGCTCCTCCACGCGCAGCTCATGGGCCCGGTAGGCCGAACCGGCCACGGAGCTGTCCACGCCGAGGGCGGTCGACCCCTCGGCCAGCGGCACCAGGTGGCGCTGCTGGAGATCCACCAGGTACACGTCGACGCGGTCGAGCCCCGCGGCGTCGGCGAAGCGCTGCACCAGGCCGTGCAGGTCCACCGGGGTCGCCGCGTGCGCCGCGGCGAGCAGCTGTTCCAGCAGCTGCTCGCCGGGACCGGGCACCCAGGGCTGGCTCGACATCTGTGATCACCACCTCACAGGCAGTCTCACATCAGGCCCCCGATCCCGCCCGTGTGGAGAGGGCCGAACGGCACGGCCGGCCCTCGGGCGATCGAGGCCCTTGGTCCCCGAGGTGAGGGAGGAAGGTCCCGGTACACGGCCTTCCGCTTGTGGAATCACACCGCAGACCGCAGCGCAGCACGCGAAGGAGTCTCCATTCATGGACCTCGGGGCCTGAGCCGGACCGGACCCGAGCGAGTACGCCACGACACGGGAAGACAGAAGATGTTCGTTCGAGCCACCGACGTGGAACAGGCCGTAGATCCGACCGAAGGAATGCAGGGAGAGACCGGCAACCGGGCGGAGAACGCCCCTCTCCCGTTGATCGAGGAGGCCCACCGGGTCGCGCCGCAGGACGCGCGGGAGCTGTCGAAGCTGTTCTTCGAGCGGCTCGGGACCCTGGAAGAGGGATCGGTCGAACACACGTACGCGCGCACCACCCTGATCGAGATGAACCTCTCCCTGGTGCACTACGTGGCGGGCCGGTTCCGCAACCGCGGCAACGGCCAGCTGGAGGACATCGTCCAGGTGGGCACCGTCGGCCTGATCAAGGCGATCGACCGGTTCGACGCGAGCCGGGGGTTCGAGTTCGTCTCGTTCGCGGTGCCCTGCATCCTCGGCGAGATCAAGCGCCACTTCCGCGACACCAGCTGGGCCGTGCACGTGCCGCGCAGACTCCAGGAGCTGCGCCACCGGATCACCGCCTCCCAGGAGCGGCTGTCCTCGGTGCTCGGCCGCGAACCCACGGTGAAGGAGCTGGCGGCCGATCTGGGGGTGAGCGAGGAACAGGCGCTGGAGGCGATCATGGCCGCCAACGGGTACGCGGCCGGGTCCATCGACACCCCGCACGGCTCGTCCGACGACGGCGAGACGCACAAGGGGGGCCGCTCGCTCGCCGACGTCATGGGCGCCCCGGACCCGGCCATCGAGACCTTCGAGCACCTGCACGCCCTCGCCCCGCTGCTCGCCCGACTCGGCGAGCGGGAGCGCCGCATCATCGAGATGCGCTTCGGCCAGGAGCTGACCCAGGCGGAGATCGGCGCCGCCCTCGGCCTCTCGCAGATGCACGTCTCGCGTCTGCTGTCCCGCACCCTGGCTCAACTGCGGAGGGGCCTGCTCACCCACGGGTGACGGTGGGCACGGCCGGCGGCCGGTCCGCCGTCCGGTCAGCTCGTGGCGCGCACCGCGTCCCGGATCAGCTCGGCGACCTCCCGGGGCCGGGACACCGCGACGGCGTGCGAGGCGCCCGCCAGCTCGACGGTCGTCGCGCCGGCCCGCTGCGCGCCGAAACGCTCGACGTCGGGGTTGATCGCCTGGTCCGCCGCCGCGACGAGCGCCCATGAAGGCGTGGTCTTCCACGCGGCGACCGCGGCCGGCTCCGTGAACGCGGAGGCGGCGAGCGGACGTTGGGACACCGCGAGGACCTTGGTGACCTCCGCCGGCACGTCGGCGGCGAAGATCTCCGGGAACGCCTCGGCGCGGATGGTCACCTCGACGGCCGGCTCGCCGTCCCGCACCGGGTACGTCGCCTCGGTGAGGTTGCTGACGAGGGAGGACAGGGGAAAGCGGTCCTGCAACTCGCCGAGGCTCTCGCCCTGTTCGGGGACGTAGGCCGCGATGTAGACGAGCCCGACGACGTTCTCCGCGGCTCCGGCCACGGTGATCAGCGCACCCCCGTAGGAGTGACCGACGAGTACCACGGGCCCGTCGATCCGGGCGACCACGGAGGAGATGTACGCGGCGTCGGCGACCAGGCCGCGCAGCGGATTGGGCGGCGCGATCACCGGGATGCCGTGACCCTGCAGTTCGGCGACGACGCCGCGCCAGCTCGCGGCGTCCGCGAACGCGCCGTGCACCAGGACGGCGGTGGGCAGGGAAGTGTTGTCGGTCATGACAAGTGGCTCTTCTCGTTGTGGGTCTCGGGAGGTGGTTCGGCTGCGGCCGGGGGGTCAGCCCGCGTGGAGCGCCGTGCGCAGCGTGCCGACGGCCAGCGTGATGGCGGCCTCGGCGGCATGCGTCCCGCGAAGGGCGTCGAGCATGACGAAGTCGTGGATGACGCCCTGGAAGCGGACGGCGGTCACCGCCACCCCGGCCGCGCGCAGCTTGTTGGCGTAGGCCTCGCCCTCGTCCCGCAGGACGTCGGCCTCGCCGGTGACGACGAGCGCCGGCGGCAGCCCGGCGAGCTGCTCGGTGGTGGCCCGCAGCGGGGAGGCGGTGATCTGGGCGCGCTCGGCCTCGTCGGTCGTGTACTGGTCCCAGAACCACTGCATGCCGTCGCGGCGCAGGAAGTAGCCGGTGGCGAACTGGTGGTAGGAGCCGGTGTCGAAGGCCGCGTCCGTGACCGGGTAGAACAGCACCTGCTGGACCAGCGGCACGTCACCGCGCGTCTTCGCCATCAGGGTGAGCGCGGCGCTCATGTTGCCGCCCACCGAGTCGCCCGCCACGGCCAGCCGGGAGCCGTCCAGGTCCTTGGCGGCGCCTTCTCGGACGATCCATTGGGCGACCGCGTAGTTCTGCTCGATGGCGACGGGGTAGCGGGCCTCGGGGGAGAGGTCGTACTCCGGGAAGACCACGGCGGCGTCCGCGCCGACGGCCAGCTCGCGCACCAGGCGGTCATGGGTGTGGGCGTTGCCGAACACCCAGCCGGCGCCGTGGATGTAGAGGATCACCGGCAGCGGGCCGGTGCTGCCCCGGGGCCTGACGACGCGTGCCCGGACGCTGCCCGTCGGGCCGCCCTGGACGGTCACCCACTCCTCGTCGATCTCCGGCTTCGCGATCTCGCCGGACTGCACCTCGTCGACGGCCTTGCGTCCCTCGGCGGGCGGCAGCTCGAAGAGGTAGGGCGGCTGGGCGGTCGCCTCGGCGAAAGCGGCGGCGGCCGGTTCCAGGACCGTACGAATGACTTCGGCGGCGTCGGGCATGAAGGACTCCCTGATCTCGGGTGACCGGATGAACCGGTGCGTGTCGAATCCGGGCCGCGACACATGGCGTCGGCACCGATGAATCCCACGCTAGGAGCCGCACGACGGCGACGGTTGCCCTCCAGCGCACCGGTGCTGGTCCCACAGCGCATCGGAACCGGGGCAGTGCGCTGTCGGGACGCATGCGGTGCGTTGAGGCGCCGCTCGGCCGCCGTGAACCGCAATAGCGTCCGGACGGAAGAGCAGTTGCAGCGGGATCAGCGATACTTGTTGAAATTGCAATCACAAGGGGAGGGGGGCGAGCGATGGCCGAGCGGACAACGCGGGCCCACGTGCTGACGGCGAGGGACGTCCCGTTGGGCGGTCCGAGGGCGATGACCGTACGGCGCACGCTGCCGCAGCGCGCCCGCACGCTGATCGGCGCCTGGTGTTTCATCGATCACTACGGACCCGACGTCGTCGCCGACACGGGCGGCATGGACGTGGCGCCCCACCCGCACACCGGCCTGCAGACGGTGAGCTGGCTCTTCGCCGGGGAGATCGAGCACCGGGACAGCCTCGGCAACCACGCACTGGTGCGGCCCGGCGAGCTGAACCTCATGACGGGTGGCCACGGCATCAGCCACTCCGAGGTCTCCACGGCGGGCACCACCGTCCTGCACGGCGTCCAACTGTGGGTCGCGCTCCCCGGCGAACACCGCCACACGCCGGCCGACTTCCGTCACCACGCGCCGGACACGGTCCGGGTAGCGGGCGCCGAGATCAGGGTGTTCCTCGGCTCACTCGCGGGCGACACCTCCCCGGTGACCACCTTCACACCGCTGCTGGGCGCCGAACTCCTCCTCGCACCGCGCGCGGTGGTCACCCTCGACATCGCCCCGGACTTCGAACACGGCCTGCTCGTCGACCAGGGAGAGGTCCGCATGTCCGGAACACCGCTGCGCCCGACGGAACTGGGGTACCTCGGCACCGGACACGGAACGCTGACCCTGACGAACGAGACCGACGCACCCGCCCGGGCCGTCCTGCTCGGCGGCACTCCGTTCGAGGAGCGGATCGTCATGTGGTGGAACTTCATCGGCCGCACGCAGGCGGACATCGCACGGGCCCGTGACGACTGGATGACCGGCGACCGCTTCGGCGTCGTGAAGGGATGCGACGGGGACCCACTCCCCGCCCCCGAACTGCCGAACGTGCCGCTGAAACCACGGGGGAGGGTGCGCTGAACTGGGGTTTTGCGTCCGGGGCAGGCGAGCGCGAGGCCTCTCGGGAGAAATCGTGCTCGCTCGCGGCGGGCGTACCGGAAGGGCTGGGTCGATCTCAGATGTGATCGGCCCGACCGCGGGTCCCGGCTTGCGCGTGTCGGCACGTGTGGCCAGGTCTAATCGGACTCATGCTGACCCTTTGCTGACTCTACTGACGTGTAATCAGATCGGCGGTCCCTTGGCTGTGTGCTGATGGGAGAGCAGGCGCCGCCGTGCTTCGGGTGGGGGGAGTGGCGTCGCTTCGCTTGTGGCCGTCTGATGCTGACTGATCGAGGGGACTTGTCCACGACCTATGACGGCGCCGCGGCCTGGGTCCCGTTTACGCCCGACGCAGAGTGCCTCCCGGGGTGCGACGATCGCCTAACCCACGTGAAGGCCGTGCAGGAACTCGGCAACTTCCCCCAACTGAAAGGTTGTTCCGGGCACCCACCAGAGTCTGGACAGGTAGTTGAGACGGGTCGACAACGCGACCAGCGGATGGTGCGCGTGCGCGGCCTGGAAGCACATGAGGACTTCCGTTCCGGTAGTGGGCCAGGGGGCGGCGCTCCACGATCGGGGAGCGCACCACATGAAGTGGCGATGGTGAGGACGCATCGACGCCCAGCTGCCGCAGGAGCACGCCAGCACGGCACGAGCGTGTCGCCCGTGCCGTGCTGGCGTGGTCCGATCCAAAGGTGCTGCGGCCCGACGACTACGAACAGGTCGGGCTGCTGCTCGCCGGGGCCGCCCGCGCGGTCGCCGACGACGTCCGCGCACTCGCGGTCAGACTGCCCGAGGACGACGTCCCCAGCTGATCGCTGAATTCGTGATGGTCAGGCCGACGACTGCCCGGCGCGTCCTTCGGGGAACCTGCTCCGCGTCAGGGACCGAGCCCGTACGCTGCGGGCACTGTACGAACGCTTGGACCTGCTGCACGGCACCGCTCCTGTTACGGAGGTGACCACCGCGACCTCCCTCTGATCGTCGCCCGGTGCCGCCACCCCCGTCGGCACCGGGCGACCGCCACGAAGCTCCCGGCTGCCGTTGTGCACCAGGGGGACCGGCTCCTTGGCCATCTGACCTCTTGAGGCTAAGAGTGGGGCGACAGGATCACCGGGCTTGGGTGTTCCGCCGACCATAGGGGTACGCAGAAAGACAGCAGCCGTGCAGGACTCGCGCTGTCAGTCGGTGGTCAGGCCGGTGCGGAGCTTGGCGACGATCCTGCTGATGAGCCGGGAGACGTGCATCTGCGAGCAGCCGAGGATCTCGCCGATCTGTGCCTGCGTCCTCTCCTCGACGAAGCGCATGTGGATGACCTGG
>NZ_JBEXWC010000052.1:0-10985 GCF_040629635.1 Streptomyces sp. NPDC005898
GCAGCAGGCTCAACACCGTACGAACGCCACAACGCGGCCAGCGACACCATCACCGCCCACAGCACCGGCTGAACAACATCCACCCGCTCCAACGAGGGCGCCCCCGGCGCCTGCCGCACCACCGACTCAGGATCCCAGTCGACAAACTCCCCCAACGCCCGACCACACTCAGCAAACCGCTCCGCAAACACCGGCGCGGAATCCAGCAACTCCACCGCCATCCCCGCCCACTGCGAACCCTGACCCGGGAAAACGAACACCACACGGTCAGCCGCACCGGACAGGCCCCGCGCGGGTGCGCCGACCACGCCGGCGGCGGTCTCCCCGCGCGCCAGCGCGCCCAGACCGGCCAGGAGAGCATCCCGGCCCCCGCCGATGACCACACCGCGGTACTCGAAGGCCGACCGCCCGGAAGCCAGCGACCACCCCACATCCACCGAGGACAGCTTCTCGTCGGCCTCCACACGGGAAAGCAGCTGGGCCGCCTGCCCCCGCAACGCCTCCACACCACGACCGGAGACCACCCACGGCACGACCGGAAGGGCCACCGACGGTTCCGACGGCGATTCGTCCGCCGTCGGAGCCTGCTCGATGATCACGTGCGCGTTCGTGCCGCTCACGCCAAATGACGACACGCCCGCGCGACGCGGGTGGTCGGTCTCGGGCCAGGCCCGCTCCTCGGTGAGCAGCTCGACCGCGCCCGCCGACCAGTCCACCTTCGCTGACGGCTCATCGACATGCAGCGTCCGCGGCAACACCCCGTGCCGCATCGCCAGCACCATCTTCATCACACCCGCCACGCCGGCGGCGGCCTGCGTATGACCGATGTTGGACTTCAGCGAGCCCAGCCACAGCGGCCGCTCCTCCGAGCGGCCCTGGCCGTACGTGGCCAGCAGCGCCTGCGCCTCGATCGGGTCGCCCAACGTCGTACCCGTGCCGTGCGCCTCGACGGCGTCCACGTCTTCGGGCGTGAGCTGGGCGTCCGCCAGCGCCTTGCGGATGACACGCTGCTGCGCCGGGCCGTTGGGAGCGGTCAGGCCGTTGGACGCGCCGTCCTGGTTGATCGCACTGCCCCGGATGACCGCCAGCACCGGGTGTCCGTTGCGGCGGGCGTCCGAGAGCCGCTCAAGGAGCAGCATGCCCGCGCCCTCGGACCACGCGGTGCCGTCCGCGTGGTCCGAGAAGGACTTGCAGCGGCCGTCGGGAGACAGCGCGCCCTGGCGGCTGAACTCCACGAAGATCTCGGGCGTCGACATCACGGCCACGCCACCCGCGAGCGCGAGGGTGCAGTCGCCGCGCCGCAACGCCTGCGCCGCGAGGTGGAGGGTCACCAGCGATGACGAACAGGCCGTGTCGACGGTGACGGCGGGGCCTTCGAGGCCGAAGGTGTACGCGACACGGCCCGAGGCGACGCTGCCCGCGCTGCCGTTGACGAGGTAGCCCTCAAAGTTGTCCAGCGTGCCGTACAGCCGCGTCCCGTAGTCGTTGTACATGACGCCGGCGTAGACGCCGGTGTGGCTGCCGCGCAGTGTGGCCGGGTCGATCCCGGCCCGCTCGAACGCCTCCCATGACGTCTCCAGCAGCAGCCGCTGCTGGGGGTCGATGGTGAGTGCCTCCCGCGGGCTGAGGTTGAAGAACGCGGGGTCGAACTGGTCGGACTCATGGAGGAATCCGCCCTCGCGGGTGTAGCTCTTGCCCGGCTTGTCCGGGTCCGCGTCGTACAGGTCGTCGGCCCAGCCGCGGTTCTCCGGGAACTCGGAGATCGCGTCGGTGCCCGAGGCGACCAGCTTCCACAGTTCCTCGGGGGAACGCACACTGCCCGGGTACCGGCAGCTCATCGCGACGATCGCGATCGGCTCGGAGCCCTGTCCCTCCAGGTCCCTGATGTGCTGCCGAGCCTGGTGCAGATCCCCCGTGACCCGCTTGAGATAGGCGCGAAGCTTTTCCTCGTTCGCCATCTGAGAACGTTCCCTTTCACATTTTCCGAGAATTCACGCCACAGCGGGTCGCAACAGAACAGGTCGCTGCTCAGAGCTGCTCATCGATGAAGCTGAAGAGGTCCTCGTCGGATGCCTCTTCGATCTGGTCCACCACCGAGTCGTCCGGCCCACCGGCCGGCCCACCGGAGTGGATGCCGTACTTCGCCAGCAGCTCCCGCAGACGCTCCTGGACGGGCTCGGGCAGCGCGTCGTGCGCCGCGAGCGCGGACTCGAAGGCGTCGAGCTCGCGCAGGCCGACCGCGGACTCCGCGTTCTGCGCCGGACCGATCTCGGCCTTGAGGAACTCCGCGATCGCACCCGGTGTCGGGTAGTCGAAGACCAGCGTGGCCGGCAGCCGCAGCCCCGTGGCCTCGTTCAGCAGGTTGCGCAGCTCGACCGCGGTCAGCGAGTCGAAGCCGAGCTCCTTGAACGACCGCCCCGCGTCCGCCGCCTCGGGCCGCGCGTGCCCGAGCACTCCGGCCACGTGGCCGCGCACCAGGTCCAGCAGTACGCGGTCCTGCTCCGCCTCGTTCAGCCCGCTGAGCCGGTCGCGCAGCGACGGGGCCCCCGTGGCCCCGTCGGATGTCGTGCCGCCGGTCGCGGCCCTGCGGGCGACCGGCTTGACCAGCCCGCGCAGCAGCGGCGCGATCTCCTCCACGTCCTCGCGGGCGCGCAGCGCGGCCATGTCCAGCCGTACGGGCAGGACCACTGCCTCGTCCAGTCCACCCGCCGCGTCGAAGAGCGCCAGGCCTTGCTCGGAGGACAGGGGCGCGATGCCCATGCGGGCCAACCGCTTGACCGCGCTGTCGTCCAGGTGCTCGGTCATGCTGCTGCGCTCGGACCACAGGCCCCAGCCGAGCGCCACGGCCGGAAGGCCGAGCGAACGGCGGTGGTGGGCCAGGGCGTCCAGGAAGACGTTGGCCGCCGCGTAGTTGGCCTGACCGGCGGTGCCGAACGTGCCCGCGGCCCCGGAGAAGAGGATGAACGCGTCCAGATCCAGGTCCAGGGTCAGCTGGTGCAGGTGGAGCGCCGCGTCCACCTTCGGGCGCAGCACCCGGTCGATCCGCTCCGCGGTGAGCGTCGCGATGACCCCGTCGTCCAGGACACCGGCCACGTGCACGACCGCCTTCAGCGGGTGCTCGGCCGGCACCGCGGCCAGCACCCGGGCCAGCTGCTCCCGGTCCGCCGTGTCACAGGCGGCGACGGTCACGCTCGCGCCGAGTGCCGTCAGTTCCGCTTGGAGGTCGGCGGCGCCTTCGGCGTCCGGGCCGCGGCGGCTGGTCAGCAGCAGCTGCCGTACGCCGTGCTCGGTGACCAGGTGCCTGGCGACCAGACCGCCCAGTGTGCCGGTGGCGCCGGTGACGAGGACCGTTCCGCTCGGGTCGAGGGTCAGGCCCGTGCCTTCGGCGGCCGTGCCTGCTCGGACCAGCCGGGGGGCGAGGAGCTCGCCCCCGCGGAGGGCGAGCTGCGGCTCTCCCGCCTCGACGGCGGCGGGCAGGGCCAGGCACGACGCTTCTTCCTCGTCCATGTCGACGAGCAGGAACCGGCCGGGGTTCTCCGACTGCGCCGAGCGGATCAGACCCCACAGCGGCGCGTTCGCCAGGTCGGTCATCTCCTGCGGGGACCGGGTCGCGACGGCGCCCCGGGTGAGGAACACCAGCCGCGTGGCCGTGAACCGCTCGTCGTCCACCCAGGACCGTACGAGCTCCAGGGCGTTTCCGATGGCTGTACGGACGTCGCTCGCCACCGTGGTGAGTCCGGCGTCCGTCGGCCTGCGGCCGGTGGTACAGGCCACGAACACGGCGTCCGGGGCCGGCGCGCCCGCCTCGATCGCGTCGGCCAGCGCGGCCAGGTCGGCGTGCACCGCCACCTCCGCCTCGCCGCCGCCCAGCTCCACACTCAGCTTGAACTCGTCGGGACCGACCACGGCCCAGGCGGCGCCGGTGCCCCGCGGGTGCGGGGGCAGGGCCGTCCAGCCGACACGGAACAGCGAGTCGTCGTTCGACCCGCCTTGTGCCGCGCCGAGCTGGGCGGGGTCGATCGGCCGCAGTACGAGCGAGTCGAGGGAGGCCACAGGCGCACCGGTTCCGTCGGCCACCGCCACGGACACCGCGTCCTGCCCGGACGGCTTGAGAGCCACGCGCAGTACGGGGGCTCCTGTGGCGTGCAGCGCCACCCCGGTCCAGGTGAACGGCAGCCGGACCTCGTCGGGGTCGCCGAAGAACGCGCCCAGCCTGAGCCCGTGCAGCGCCGCGTCCAGCAGTGCCGGGTGGATGGCGAAGTGAGCCGCCTCCGCTTGCTGCTCCCGCGGCAGCACGGCCTCGGCGAAGATCTCGTCCCCGCGCCGCCAGGCCGCCCGCAGGCCCCGGAAGGCCGGCCCGTAGTCGTAGCCGACCGCGGCGAAGTCCTCGTAGAGCGAGTCGGTGTCCAGCGCGACCGCGCCCTCCGGAGGCCATACGGTCAGGTCCTCCCCGGACCGCTCCGTGCCCTCGGCCAGCACGCCCGTGGCGTGGCAGGTCCACGGCTCGTCGAACGCGGTGTCCTCCAGGCGCGAGTGAACGCTCAGGGTGCGGCGGCCCGCGTCGTCCGGCTCGGCGACCGTCAGCCGCAACCGCACCCCGCCCCGCTCGGGCAGCACCAACGGCGCCTGGAGCGTCAACTCCTCGACGAGGTCACAGCCGACCTCCTCACCCGCACGCAACGCCAACTCGACGAACGCCGTCCCCGGCAGCAACACCGTGTCACCCACCGCGTGATCGGCCAGCCAACCATGCGACCGCAACGACAACCGACCCGTGAACACAACCCCTTCGAAGTCCGGCAGCTCAACCGCCGCACCCAACAGCGGATGCCCGGCCGATCCCAGTCCGAGTCCGGAGGCGGCAGCGGCGTCGTCCGCGGCGGAGGACGTGTCGAGCCAGTAGCGCTCGCGCTGGAAGGCGTACGTCGGCAGATCGACGCGCGAGGCGCCCGTACCGGCGAACACCCCGGCCCAGTCCACGGCCACGCCCTGCACCCACGCCTGCGCCAGGCCGGACAGCAGCGTCTCGGCTTCGGGCCGACCGGAGCGCAGCACGGGTGCGAACATTCCACCGCTTACGGACTCCGCACCCATGGCGCTCAGCACGCCGTCGGGACCCAGTTCGAGGAACGTCGAGATGCCCTGCTCGGCAAGGGCGGTCACGCCATCCGCGAAGCGGACTGCTTCCCTGACATGGCGGACCCAGTACTCGGCCGAGCCCAGCTCGTCGGACGTGGCCAGCTTGCCGGTCACGTTCGAGACCACAGGGATGCGGGGCGCGTCATAGGTCAGGGACTCGGCAACCCCACGGAAGTCGTCCAACATCGCGTCCATGCGCGGCGAGTGGAACGCGTGCGAGACGTCAAGACGCTTCGTCTTACGCCCCTGACCGCGCAGCGTCTCCGCGAGGGCGAGAGCGGCATCCTCGTCGCCGGAGACGACCACCGAACTGGGCCCGTTGATCGCCGCGATGCCAATCCGGTTCCCATACTCGGCAAGGAGAGGCATGACCTCGGCCTCGGTGGCCTGCACGGCGATCATCACCCCACCGGCGGGCAGTGCCTGCATCAACCGGCCACGAGCCGCCACCAGCCGAACCGCGTCCTCCAACGAGAACACCCCAGCCACATGAGCCGCCGCAATCTCACCGATCGAATGCCCACCCACAAAGTCGGGTGCAACACCCCAGGATTCCACCAGCCGGAACAACGCCACCTCAACCGCAAACAGGCCAGCCTGCGTGAACACCGTCTGACCCAGCAGACCCGCATCCCCGAACACCACCTCACGAACCGACCGCCCCACATGCCCGGCCAACTCCAGGTCCAGCAACCCACACACCCGGTCAAACACATCCGCAAACACCGGGAACTGGCCATACAGCTCACGGCCCATCCCCACCCGCTGACTGCCCTGACCCGAGAACAACACCGCCAACCGACCAGAACCCACACCCTGACCGACAACGACACCAGGAGCAGACTCACCCCGGGCCAACGCACCCAACCCAGCCAGCAGAGCATCCCGACCGTCACCGACCACCACAGCTCGGTGCTCGAAAGCAGAACGCCCCGACGCCAGAGACCAGCCCACATCCACCGGCGACAACCCAGCATCGCCCTCAACCCGCGACAACAGCCGGGCCGCCTGACCCCGAAGCGCCTGGGCACCACGCCCCGACACCACCCACGGCACCACCGGAAGCGCCACCGCCGGCGCCGCGGGCTCCTCGGCCACTACCGGCGCCTGCTCCAAGATGACGTGCGCGTTCGTACCGCTCACACCGAAGGCGGAGACGCCCGCCCGGCGCGGCCGTCCGGTCTCCGGCCACTCCCGCTGCTCGGTGAGGAGCTCGACCGCGCCGGCCTCCCAGTCCACCTTCGGGGAGGGCTCCTCGACGTGCAGGGTGCGCGGCAGCTCGCCGTGCCGCATCGCCAGCACCATCTTCATCACACCGGCGACGCCTGCGGCGGCCTGCGGGTGGCCCATGTTGGACTTCAGCGAGCCCAGCCACAGCGGCCGGTCCTCCGGCCGGTCCTGGCCGTACGTCGCAAGCAGCGCCTCGGCCTCGATCGGGTCACCGAGCGTCGTACCCGTACCGTGCGCCTCCACCGCGTCCACATCGGCGGCCGTCAGCCGCGCGTTCGCGAGCGCCTGACGGATCACCCGCTGCTGTGAGAGTCCGTTGGGGGCGGTCAGGCCGTTGGAGGCGCCGTCCTGGTTGATCGCGCTGCCCCGGATGACCGCGAGCACCGGGTGCCCGTGGCGACGGGCGTCCGAGAGCCGCTCGAGCACCAGCATGCCGGCGCCCTCGCCCCAACCTGTACCGTCCGCCTCCGCGGAGAACGCCTTGCAGCGGCCGTCGGCCGAAAGACCGCGCTGGCGGCTGAACTCGATGAACATGCCGGGCGCGGCCATGATCGTGACGCCGCCCGCGAGTGCCAGCGAGCACTCGCCCTGGCGCAGCGCCTGAGCGGCCAGGTGCAGGGTGACCAGCGAGGACGAGCACGCCGTGTCCACGGTGATGGCGGGCCCTTGCAGACCCAGGACGTACGCGATGCGCCCGGAGACGACGCTGGAGGACTTGCCGGTCAGCAGATAGCCCTCGACGGAGTTCGGGGCCTCGTGCAGCCGTGCGGCGTAATCCTGATAGGTCATTCCGGCGAAGACGCCGGTCATGCTGCCCTTGAGGGACTCCGGGTCGATACCGGCCCGCTCGAGCGCCTCCCAAGTGGTCTCCAGCAGCAACCGCTGCTGCGGATCCATGGCCAGGGCCTCGCGCGGCGAGATCCCGAAGAACCCGGGGTCGAACTCGGCGGCGTCGTGCAGGAAGCCGCCTTCGCGGGTGTAGCTCTTGCCGGGCTGCTCGGGGTCGGGGTCGTACAGCCCCTCGACGTCCCAACCCCGGTTGGTCGGCAGCTGGGAGATCACGTCGCGGCCCTCGGCGAGGAGCTGCCACAGCTCCTCGGGCGTGCTGACGTCGCCGGGGAAGCGGCAGCCCATCGCGACGATCGCGATCGGCTCGTCGTCCGCGGGCAGTGCCACGGGGGTCGGTGCCGGAGCGGCGGTCTCGGCCGCCGCCGCGTCGCCCACCAGCTCCGTCCGCAGGTGCTGGGCCATGAGGGTGGCCGTGGGATGGTCGAAGACGGCGCCGGTGGCCAGTCGCAGACCGGTGGCGGCGTTCAGGCGGTTGCGCAGCTCCATGACCCGCATCGAGTCGAAGCCGAGGTCCTTGAAGGCGCGTCCGGCGGCGACCGCGTCCGCTTCGGCGTGCCCAAGCACGGCGGCGGCGTGCTTACGTACCAGTTCGAGCAGCAGCCGTTCCTGCTCGACCGGCGCGAGGCCGGCCAGCCGCCCGGCGAGCCCCGAGCCGGAGTGCGACTCGGTGGCGTCGCCCTCGCCGGTGCCACGGCCCGCTCGGGCCTCGGGCAGCTCGTCGAAGAGCCGGCTCGTACGGGTCGCGGTGAACTCGGCGGCGAATCGCGGCCACTCGATGTCGGCCACCGCGAGGAACGGCTCATCGCGGTCGGCCGCCTGGCCGAGCGCCTCGATGGCCACCTCGGGCGCCATCGACCTCAGGCCACGACGGCTCATCCGGTCGTCGATCGCACCGCCGACCATGCCGCCACCGCTCCACGTGCCCCAGGCCAGGGCCACCGACGGCAGGCCGCGCTGCCGGCGGTCCAGGGCGAGCGCGTCGAGGTAGGTGTTGGCTGCCGCGTAGGCGGCCTGACCGCCGTTGCCCAGCGCGCCCGCGACCGAGGAGAAGAGCACGAACGCGTCGAGTTCCAGGTGCTCGGTGAGCTCGTCGAGGTGGCGTGCGGCGACCGCCTTGGAACGCAGCACCCGCTCCAGATGCTCGACGGTCAGCGATTCGATGACCCCGTCGTCGAGCACTCCGGCCGCGTGGACGATCGCGCTCAACGGACGGTCGTCGGGGATCGATGCCAGCAGCTCGGCGAGCGCGGCCCGGTCGGACACGTCGCACGCGGCCACCGTCACCCCGACGCCCAGTCCGGTGAGGTCGGCGGTCAGCTCGGCCGCGCCGGGGGCGTCCGAGCCCCTGCGGCTCGTCAGCACGAGGTGCTCGGCTCCGTGCCCGGCCAGCCAGCGGGCCACGCGGCCGCCCAGCGCGCCCGTACCGCCCGTGACCAGGACCGTGCCCCGCGGCTTCCACTCACCGCGCGCCGTCGCGCTCCGTGGGGCGCGCGCCAGACGGCGTACGAACACACCCGCCGGGCGGATCGCGAGCTGGTCCTCGACCGAGGCGCCCGCCGTGGCACCGGCGAGCACCGCGCACAGCCGTTCCCGCGCCCGTGTGTCCCACGTCTCGGGAAGGTCGATCAGGCCACCCCACCGCTCAGGGTGCTCAAGCGCGGCCACCCGGCCGAAGCCCCACACCGGGGCCTGTGTGATGCCCGTCTGCCGGTCGGTGCGGCCGACCGAGACAGCGCCGCGCGTGCCGCACCACAGCCGTGCCTCGACACCCGCGTCTTCCAGCGCGTGCAGCAGATTCAAGGTGCCTGCCAGGCCGGACGGCACGCCCCCGTGCCGGGGGTGCGCGGTCTCGTCGAGCGCCAGCAGGGACAGGACGCCGGCGACGGGCGTGCTCTCGACCGCCTCGGACAACTGCCGGGCCAGCCGCTGCCGGTCGGCGTCTGGGGCCACGATCAGGCGGATGGTGCGTCCCCCTCGGGAGCCCAGCGCCTGGACGGTCTCGGCGGCCCACTCGTCCTCGGCGTGCGTGGCGGGGACGACCGCCAGCCAGGTCCCGGACAGTGCCGAGTCCGGCGTCTTCTCCAGCGGCTGCCAAGTGATCCGGTAGCGCCAGCCGTCGAGCTTGGACTGCTCCTGCCGCAGCCGGTGCCAGGACGCCAGGGCGGGCAGGACCGCGCTGAACGGCTCTTCGCCGGAGATGTCGAGTGTCGTCACGACGGATTGGAGGTCCTCGCGCTCCACGGCGTCCCAGAAGCGCGCCTCCACCTCGTCCGCCTCGCGCTCATGGGCGGCGCCGGGGCGGGTCCGGGTCTCCAGCCAGTAGCGCCGGCGCTGGAAGGCGTACGTGGGCAGCTCGACGCGGGATGCGCCCGCGCCGGCGAAGGCCGCACCCCAGTCCACAGTCACGCCCTGGACGTAGGCCTCGGCGAGTGAGGTGAGGAAACGGTCGAGACCGCCTTCGTCACGCCGCAGCGAGCCGAGCGCCACTGTGCCGTCCATGCCACGGGCCTCGGCGGTCTCCTGCACAGCAGCCGCCAGGACCGGGTGCGCGGACACCTCGATGAAGACCGCGTCACCTGCCTCCAGGACAGTGCCGATGGTCTCCTCGAAACGAACCGTGTGGCGAAGGTTGCGGTACCAGTACGCGCCATCCATGCCGGCGGTGTCGATGACTTCGCCCGTCACCGTGGAATAGAGCGGAACCTGGGCCGACGCCGGCTCGATCCCCGCCAGCAGCCCTGCCAGCTCGCCCTCGATGCGCTCGACGTGCGAAGTGTGCGACGCGTAATCCACCGGAACCTTGCGCGCCCGGACCCCCTGAGCCTGGCACTGGGCCAGCAGCTCATCCAACGCATCCGGATCACCGGCCACCACCACCGACGCCGGACCATTCAACGCCGCGACCTCGACCCGGCCACCAAACGCCGCAAGCCGAGACTCCACCTCCGCCAACGGCAACGCCACCGACATCATCCCGCCCAGCCCCGCCAACCCACCGGCAATCGCCTGCGACCGCAGCGCCACCACCTTCACCGCATCCCGCAGCGACAGCGCACCCGCCACATACGCGGCCGCGATCTCACCCTGCGAATGCCCCACGACCGCCGCAGGCTCGACACCGTACGAACGCCACAACGCGGCCAGCGACACCATCACCGCGAACGACACCGGCTGGACCACATCCACCCGCTCCAACGAAGGGGCACCATCCGCCTGCCGCACCACATCCAGCAACGACCAGTCCACATACGGCGCGAGCGCCACCGCACACTCGTTCATCACCTCCGCGAACACCGGAGAAGCATCGAGCAGACGGGCACCCATACCCGCCCACTGCGAACCCTGACCCGGGAAGACGAACACCACACGGTCAGCCGTCCGTGTCACACCCTCGCCCGGACCGGTCACCACTCCAGAGGCGATCTCACCCCGCGCCAGCGCGCCGACTCCGGACACCAGTGCGTCCAGGTCCCCGCCGACCACGACGGCCCGGTTCTCGAACTCCGCCCGCTCCGATACCAGCGACCAGCCCACATCCACCGGCGACAACTCACCACGCGCCTCGACATGCGCCAGCAACCGCTCCGCCTGCCCCCGCAACGCCTGCGCGCCACGACCCGAGAGCACCCACGGCACCACCAAGGAACCCACACCCGGCTCCGTCGGTTCCGTCTGCTCCACCTCAACCGGCTCGGTCGGCTCGGCCGGCTCGGGGGCCTGCTCGATGATCACATGCGCGTTCGTCCCACTGATACCGAACGAAGACA
>NZ_JBEXWC010000053.1:0-9666 GCF_040629635.1 Streptomyces sp. NPDC005898
AGGCGCGTGGTGAGTTGTCGCCGGTGGATGTGGGCTGGTCGCTGGTATCGGAGCGGGCGGAGTTCGAGAACCGGGCCGTCGTGGTCGGCGGGGACATGGACGCACTGGTGTCCGGAGTGGGCGCGCTGGCGCGGGGTGAGATCGCCTCTGGAGTGGTGACCGGTCCGGGCGAGGGTGTGACACGGACGGCTGACCGTGTGGTGTTCGTTTTCCCGGGTCAGGGTTCGCAGTGGGCGGGTATGGCGGTGGAGTTGTTGGATTCCGCGCCGGTGTTTGCGGAGCGGTTTGCTGAGTGTGGTCGGGCGTTGGGGGAGTTTGTCGACTGGGATCTTGAGTCGGTGGTGCGGCAGGTGCCGGGGGCGCCGTCGTTGGAGCGGGTGGATGTTGTTCAGCCGGTGCTGTGGGCGGTGATGGTGTCGCTGGCCGCGTTGTGGCGTTCGTACGGTGTTGAGCCTGCTGCGGTGGTGGGGCATTCGCAGGGTGAGATCGCGGCTGCGTGTGTGGCGGGTGGGTTGTCTCTGCGGGATGCGGCGAGGGTGGTGGCGCTGCGTTCGCAGGCGATCGCCGGTGGGCTGGCGGGGCTGGGCGGCATGGTGTCGGTGTCGCTGAGTGCTGGTGAGGTTGTTGAGCGGATCGCGGCGTTCGGTGGCCGGATTCAGGTCGCGGCGGTGAATGGTCCGGCGTCGGTGGTGGTGGCCGGTGAGGTCGAGGCGCTTGATGAGTTGCTGGCCGGGTGTGAGGTTGATGGGGTGCGGGCGCGTCGTATCGCGGTGGATTACGCCTCGCATTCGGCGCAGGTGGAGGTCATTGAGGAGCGGCTTGCGGAGCTGTTGGCGGGGATTGAGCCGAAGTCGTCGTCGGTGCCGTTCTATTCGACGGTCACGGGTGCGCTACTGGATACGGCCGAGCTGGATGGCGCGTACTGGTATCGCAACCTGCGGCACACGGTTCGCTTCGAGGAGACCGTCGGTGGTTTTCTCGAGGAGGGGGACGCGGTCTTCATCGAGGCGTCGGCCCACCCGGTGCTGACCATCGGGCTCCAGGAGATCGCCGAGGCCCATGGCGCGGACAACAGCGTGGTGCTGGGCTCGCTGCGTCGGAATGAAGGCGGTCTCGACCGCTTCCTGACCTCGCTCGCGGAGGCCTACGTCCAGGGCGTGCCCGTGGACTGGACGGCGGCGTTCACCGGGACCGGCGCGTCCCGCGTCGAGCTGCCCACGTACGCCTTCCAGCGTCAGCGCTACTGGCTGGAGACCTCGCCCGGCTCGGCGCGCGTCGACGAGGTGGAGGCGCGCTTCTGGGAGGCGATCGAGAGCGAGGACCTCGCGTCCCTCGCCGCCACGCTTGAGGTCGAGGGCGATCAAGAGCAAGCGTTGCTGAGCAGCTTGCTGCCCACGCTGGCCTCCTGGCGGCAGAAGCGGCAGACGCAGCGGCGACAGCCGGCCCAGCAGCAGTCCGGCACATCGCTCACCGCCGCCGAGGAGGACCCCAACGCGAACGATGGACTCGCCGGGCGGCTCGCCGCGCTCGCCGTGGCCGAACAGGAGAGGGTGCTGCTCGACCTGGTCCGTACCCACAGCGCGGCGGTGCTGGGGCACGCCGGTATGGACGCGGTCGCGGTGGGACGGGCGTTCAAAGACCTCGGCTTCGACTCGATGCGCCTGATGGAGCTGCGGAAGCGGCTCAACGAGGCCACCGGGCTGCGGCTGCCGACGGGCGCGGTCTTCGACTACCCCACGGTCTCGCTGATGGCCGGGTACCTGCGTGCGGAACTCATGGGCTCCGACGCAGACGCCGACGCCGGCGCGGTGGGGGCCGACACGGCGACGCCGCGCCCGGACGACGAGCCGATCGCGATCGTCGCCATGGGCTGCCGCTTCCCCGGCGACGTCAGCACGCCCGAGGAGCTGTGGCAGCTCGTCGCCGAGGGCCGGGACGCGGTCTCCGAGATGCCGAGCGACCGCGGCTGGAACATCGAGGACCTCTACGACCCGGACCCCGAGCAGCCCGGCAAGAGCTACGTCAGGGCGGGCGGCTTCATCCACGACGCCGCCGAGTTCGACCCGGCGTTCTTCGGGATATCGCCGCGTGAGGCGTTGGCGATGGATCCGCAGCAGCGCCTGCTGCTGGAGACCACGTGGGAGGCGCTCGAGCGCGCGGGCATCGACCCGGCCTCGCTCAAGGGCAGCCAGACCGGCGTATTCGCCGGTACGACGTACCAGGATTACGGCACGCCGCTGTACGTGGCGTCGGAGGGTCTCGACGGCTACCTGCTGACCGGCAAGGCGTCTGCCGTGGTCTCCGGTCGTCTCGCGTACTTCCTCGGCCTCGAAGGCCCCGCCATCACGGTCGACACGGCCTGCTCCTCGTCGCTCGTGGCGCTTCACCAGGCCGCTCAGGCGCTCCGGCACGGCGAGTGCTCGCTGGCCCTGGCCGGTGGTGTGACGGTCATGGGTGCGCCGGGCATCTTCATCGAGTTCAGCCGCCAGCGCGGTCTTTCGGCCGATGGCCGCTGCAAGGCGTTCTCCGCGGAGGCGGACGGTACGGGCTGGGGCGAGGGCGCGGCCATGCTCGTCCTGGAACGGCTCTCCGACGCCCGCCGCAACGGACACCCAGTACTCGCGGTCATCCGGGGCAGCGCGATCAACCAGGACGGCGCCTCCAACGGCCTGACCGCCCCCAACGGACTCTCCCAGCAGCGGGTCATCCGCCAGGCACTCGCCAACTCCGGCCTCTCGACCACCGACGTGGACGTGGTCGAGGCGCACGGCACGGGCACCACGCTCGGCGATCCGATCGAGGCGGAGGCGCTGCTCGCCACGTACGGCCAGGGGCGGCCCGAGGACCAGCCGCTGTGGCTCGGTTCGCTCAAGTCGAACATCGGCCACACCCAGGCGGCGGGAGGGGTGGCCGGGGTGATGAAGATGGTGCTCGCTCTGCGGCACCGCGTCCTGCCGAAAACACTCCACGCCGACCAGCCGTCGCCCAGGGTGGACTGGACGTCCGGGGCCGTGGAACTGCTCACCGAGCAGCGGGCATGGCCGGAGATCGGCCGACCGCGCCGGGCGGCCGTCTCCGCCTTCGGCGTCAGCGGGACCAACGCCCACCTCATCCTGGAGCAGGCCCCGGCCGAGGAGCCGACGCAGCCGGCGACGCCGGGCCGCGAACCGGTCATGGTGCCCTGGGTGCTCTCTGGTCGTGGTGTGGAGGTGTTGCGGGGGCAGGCGGAGCGGTTGCTGGCGCATGTTGAGGCGCGTGGTGAGTTGTCGGCGGTGGATGTGGGGTGGTCGCTTGCCTCTGGTCGGACGCGGTTCGAGCACCGTGCGGTCGTCGTCGGTGATCAAGGAGGGCTGCGTGCGGGGCTGGGTGCTCTGGCGCGGGGTGAGGACGTTGCGGGTGTGGTGACCGGTCCGTCTTCGGGCCTGTCCGGTGCGGGTGACCGGGTGGTGTTTGTCTTCCCGGGTCAGGGTTCGCAGTGGGCGGGTATGGCGGTGGGGTTGTTGGATTCCGCGCCGGTGTTCGCCGATCGGTTCGCTGAGTGTGGTCGGGCGTTGGGGGAGTTTGTCGACTGGGATCTTGAGTCGGTGGTGCGGCAGGCGGATGGTGCCCCCTCGTTGGAGCGGGTGGATGTTGTTCAGCCGGTGCTGTGGGCGGTGATGGTGTCGCTGGCCGCGTTGTGGCGTTCGTATGGTGTTGAGCCTGCTGCGGTGGTGGGGCATTCGCAGGGTGAGATCGCGGCTGCGTGTGTGGCGGGTGCGCTGTCGCTGGGTGATGCGGCGAGGGTGGTGGCGCTGCGTTCGCAGGCGATTGCTGAGGGGTTGGCGGGGCTTGGCGGGATGGTGTCGGTGTCGCTGAGTGCTGGGGAGGTTGCTGAGCGGATTGAGTCGTTCGGTGGCCGGATTCAGGTTGCGGCGGTGAATGGTCCGGCGTCGGTGGTGGTGGCCGGTGAGGTCGAGGCGCTTGATGAGTTGTTGGCCGGGTGTGAGGTTGATGGGGTGCGGGCGCGTCGTATCGCGGTGGATTACGCCTCGCATTCGGCGCAGGTGGAGGTCATTGAGGAGCGGTTGGCGGAGCTGTTGGCGGGGATTGAGCCGAAGTCGTCGTCGGTGCCGTTCTATTCGACGGTCACGGGTGGTCTGTTGGACACCGTCGAGCTGGATGGCGGGTACTGGTATCGGAACCTGCGGCACACGGTTCGTTTCGAGGAGACCGTCGGTGGTCTTCTCGCGGAAGGGGACGCGGTCTTCATCGAGGTATCCGCTCACCCGGTGCTGACCATCGGGCTCCAGGAGATCGCCGAGGCCCGAGGCGCGGAGCAGAGCGTGGTGAACGGCACCCTGCGCCGCAACGAGGGAGGTCCGCAGCGCTTCCTGACCTCCCTCGCCGAGGTGTACGTCCACGGAGTGGCCGTCGACTGGATCAAGGCGTTCGACGGGGCTGGGGCCGCGCGGGTGGATCTGCCGACGTACGCCTTCCAGCGCCAGCGTTACTGGCTGAACGCCTCGCTCGGGGCCGCCGGCACCGGCGCGGTGACCGGCCTCGGGCTCGGCTCCGCCGAGCATCCGCTGCTCGGCGCGGCCGTCGAGCTCGCGGGCTCCGACGGCGTACTGCTGACCGGGCGGCTGTCGCTGCGCTCCCACCCCTGGCTCGCCGATCACGCGGTGGGCGGCACCGTGCTGCTGCCCGGCACCGCGTTCGTGGAACTCGCGGTCCGCGCGGGCGACGAGGTCGGCTACGACCTGGTGGAGGAGCTGACCCTCCAGGCGCCGCTGATCTTCCCGGAGCGCGGCGGTGTGCAGCTCCAGCTCACCGTCGAGGAGCCGGACCGTACGGGCAGGCGCGCGCTGAGCGTCTACTCGCGGCGGGACGGCGACTACGGCGCACAGTCCTGGACGTGCCACGCGACGGGCGTCCTCGCCGTCGCCGACCGGTCCGCCGCCGCGCGACGGAGTGCGACGGTCGACCTGGCCAGCGTGTGGCCGCCGGTGGACGCGGTCCCGATCCAGGTCGAGGACCTGTACGAGAACTTCGCAGCCACCGGCTACGACTACGGGCCGGCCTTCCGGGGCGTACGGGCCGCGTGGCGGCGCGGGGACGAGATCTTCACGGAGGTCGTGCTCGACGAGGAGCACCACGCGGAGGCCGCCCGCTTCGGCGTCCACCCCGCGCTGCTCGACGCGTCGCTGCACGGGATGCGCCTGGGGGCGTTCTTCTCCGACAACGACCGGGTGAGCCTGCCGTTCTCGTGGAGCGGTGTGACCCTGCACGCCGCCGGAGCGGTGGTGCTGCGGGTCGCCCTCAGCCCCACCGAAGAGGGCCACGACACCGTGGCCATCACGGTGGCCGACGGTACGGGCGCGCCGGTCGCGACGGTCGAATCACTCGTGCTGCGACCGGTGGACCCGACCCAGCTGGGGCGCTCCCGCGACGGTCTGCGCGACGCGCTGTTCGGCGTGGAGTGGGTCGAGGGCGCAGAGACCCCTCGCCCGGAGGCGGCGCCGGCGGAGTCCACCGCGCCCGGCTCGTGGGTCATCGTCGGCAGCGACGAGTTCCGGGCGCGCTCCGCACTGATGGCCGCGGGGAAGTACGTCGAGGCCTATCCGGACCTGGCGGCGCTGAGCGCGGCCCTCGACGCGGGTGCCGTCACGCCCGAGGTGGTGCTGGTCACCGCCCAACCCGCGACGACCGGCCCGCTGACCTCCCAGGACGCGGCGGAAGCGGCTCACGAGACGATCCTCTCGGCCCTCCGATCGGTCCAGGCGTGGCTCGCGGACGACAGGTTCGAGGAGTCCCGACTGGTCTTCCTCACCCGTGGCGCGGTCGCCGCCGAACTCACGAAGGGCACGCTCTGCCCGGCCGCCGGCGCCGTATGGGGCCTGGTCCGCTCCGCGGAGACGGAGAGCCCGGGCAGGTTCGTCCTCCTGGACGTCGACGACAGCCGTGCCTCCTGGCGTTCGGTGACGAAGGCGCTGGCCTCGTACGAGCCGCAGCTCGTCCTGCGCAAGGGCAAGGCCCGCGTACCGCGGCTGACCCGTAAGCCGGTGCCGCCGGCCGGCGAGGGCGCGCCCGTGCTCGACCCGAACGGAACGGTGCTGGTCACCGGCGGTACCGGGCTGCTCGGCAGCCTGGTCGCCGACCGGCTGGTGGCCGAGCACGGCGTACGCAACCTCCTGCTCACCAGCCGCCAGGGGCCCGAGGCCCCTGGCGCGGCGGAGCTGGCGAAGCGGCTGACCGAACGGGGCGCGCACGTCACCGTGGCCGCGTGCGACGTGGCCGACCGGGACGCCCTGGCGTGGCTGCTGGACTCGGTCCCCGCGGAGCACCCGCTTACCGCGGTCGTGCACACCGCAGGAGTCCTGGACGACGGCATCGTCCCCTCGCTGACCGAGGACCGGGTTCGGGCGGTGCTGCGCCCCAAGGTCGACGCGGCGCTCAACCTGCACGAGCTGACACAGGACCTCGACCTGTCGGCCTTCATCCTGTTCTCCTCCATCTCGGGCACCCTGGGCGGCGCGGGCCAGGCCAACTACGCGGCCGCCAACGCCTTCCTGGACACGCTGGCCCAGGAGCGGCGGGCGCGTGGTGGGCACGCCGTGGCGATGGCGTGGGGCCTGTGGGCCGAGCGCAGTAGCATGACCGGCCACCTGGACCAGGCGGGAACGGCGCGCATGACCCGGTCGAGCCTGACCGAGCTCACCTCGGCCGAGGGCATGGAGCTCTTCGACGCCGCCTGGCACCTGGGCAACGACGAGGCGTTCGTCGTGCCCGCCCGGCTCAACCACGCCGAGCTGAAGGAGCGGGCCAAGGCCGGGACCACACCGCCCCTGCTGCGCGGCATCGTGCGCACCGCGACACGGCGGACCGCCGAGTCCTCGGCCGAGGAGGTCGCCACGCTCAAGACGCGGTTGGCGGAACTGACCGACACCGAGCGGGAGGAAGTCCTCCTCGACCTGGTGCGCCAGTACGTCGCCGACGCCCTCGGCTACGGGTCGGCCGACCAGATCGCGCCGGAACAGGCCTTCAAGGACCTGGGCTTCGACTCGCTGTCGGCGCTCGACGTCCGCAACCGGCTCAACGCCGCCACGGACCTGCGGCTGCGGCCCACGCTCGTATTCGACTTCAGCACAGCGGGCCAAATCGCCCGGTACCTCAAGAAGGAAATCCTCGACAGCTGAATCTCTGGTCGAGGACACGAAAGGGAACGCGCAGTGAGAGTAGAAGACGTCTACATCAGCTCTGTCGGTGTGCACCTGCCCGAGTGGGTCAGCAGCGAGCAGGCGATCGCGGAGGGCATGTACGACGAAGAGGTGTACAAGGCCAGCGGCCTGACCGGCACCCACGTGGCCGGTGACGTACCGGCGGTCGACATGGCCGTCAGCGCGGCGCGCAGCGCCATCGAGCGCGCCGGGGTGGAAGCCGAGTCGATCGACTCCCACATTCACAGCAGCGTCTACTACCAGGGCCCGGACGGCGCGTACCCGCCTGGTTACATCCTGCGGGAGCTGGGCGCGGGCAACATACCCGCCCTCGACATCCACCAGGGCTGCAACGGCATGCTCGCGGCGCTGGACACCGCTGTCGGCCAGGTCACCGGCGCCGCGAAGCTGGAGACGGTGCTGCTGACCACGGCCCAGAACTTCAGCACCCCCACGATCAACCGCTGGAAGGACTTCGGCACCACCTACATCCTCTCCGACGGCGCCGCGGCCGCCATCGTCAGCGCCGACAGCGGCTTCGCCGAGATCCGCGCGCTCAACACCGGCACGCTGCACAAGCTGGAGAAGTGGCACCGCGGCGAGGAATCGCTGCTGCCGCCGCAGACCAAGGTCTACGAGGAACTCAGCGTCGGCGAGCGGGCGATCCAGTTCAACGAGAACGACATGCCGCTCACCGAGATCCTGGAGAGCCTGTCCGCGTTCGACCTGGACATCCTCTTCCGCTCGCTGGTCGATGCCGACGTCAACGCCTCCGACATCGCCAAGGTCATCGCGATCAACCTCGACGGCCGCATGATCGACCAGGCGCTGATGCAGCCGCTCGGCCTGCCGATGGAGCGCTCCAGCTGGGAGTTCGGCAAGTCCGTCGGTCACGCGGGCGCCGCCGACCTGATCATCTCGCTCGAGCACAGCGTGCGCACCGGCGAACTCTCGCCGGGCGACCACGTGCTCCTCACCTCCCAGGGCCCGGGATGGATCTGCTCGTCCGCCGTGCTCAAGATCACGGATGTGCCCAACTGGGCCAGCTGAGGCCTGCACCAGCCGACGCCGAGCGTCGGCCGAGAGAGGAAGTTGAAACACAGTGACCGGAGCATCCAGTGCCTGGGTCCGACAGTTCCACCCGGCCCCCGAGGCCGCGACGCGGCTCGTCTGCTTCCCCCACGCCGGGGGATCGGCGCCGTTCTACCATCCGGTCTCGCAGCGGCTGTCGCCGGCGGTGGACGTGCTGGCCATCCAGTACCCCGGACGGCAGGACCGGCGGCACGAGCCATGTGTCGAGACGGTCGAGGCCCTGGCCGAGCAGTTGGTCGACGAACTGCGCCCGTGGCTCGACAAGCCGGTGACGCTCTTCGGACACAGCATGGGTGCCTCGGTCGCCTTCGAGGTGGCGCGCCGCCTCGAAGCCGCGGGTACGGTGCCGCTCGGCCTGTTCGCCTCGGGCCGCCGCGCACCGTCGCGCCCCCGCGACGAACGCGTCCACGAGTCGGATGACGACGGCCTGATCGCCGAGATGAAGCGGCTGAGCGGCACCGACGCGGCGGTGCTCGGAGACGAGGAGCTGCTGCGCATGGTGCTGCCGGCCATCCGCGCCGACTACCGCGCCGCCGAGCTCTACCGCTACGCGCCGGGGCCGCGACTGAACTGCCCGATCTACGCGCTGGTGGGTGAGGACGACCCCAAGGTGACGGTCGACGAGGCCACGTCCTGGGCCGACCACACCAACGGGCCGTTCGACATCAAGGTGTTCAAGGGCGGTCACTTCTACATCAATGCGAATGCCTCGGCGGTGATGGACGCGATCGAGGCGCACATCGAGGGAGCCGCCCCGGTGAGCTGACCCGGCGACGGGGAGGTAACGGACGGCGAAGGCAGCTCCTTGTCGGCCGGCATAACACCTGACGCTAATTCAACAAGGTGACAAGAACCCGCCTTTACCGGCGCGAGGGGAACTGCTGAACCGGTGCAACCTGCGGTTCCGTGCCCAACTCCCCACGTTCCTACCGCTTGTGAGTGACGTCACAGCAGGTGGTCAGAGAGTGAGGCGGGAAGGGCGATGATCACTCTAGGTGAGGGCGCTCCGAGGTGCGGCAGTGATCTTGTGGCTCGCTGCCGCACCTCACTCCGAGTGCTGGTCACCGTCGGTGATTCCCTTTGCCGTGGGTGACTCAATGGTCTCCGGCCTCACCGTTTCCCCTGCCCTTGGCCAGGCTTGACAGGGTGCCAGGGGTGCGATTTAGCTGTGTGTGACTTAGCTGTGTGACGCTGAATAGATAGAAGTAGCGTCCTTTAACGAAGATTTGCCGAAGAGTATTTGCCTCGGGTGTATGGGCGAATAGCGGCACGTTTACATCTTGTTTTTCGACCGAGCGGGGGCCGTCGATCGTGTTGTCGGATGCTGGTTTGGTGCGGGATGACGCTGTAGCTGTTGTTGGTGTGTCGTGTCGTTTTC
>NZ_JBEXWC010000054.1:0-9576 GCF_040629635.1 Streptomyces sp. NPDC005898
CGGTTACATTCCGAACCCGGAAGCTAAGCCTCACAGCGCCGATGGTACTGCAGGGGGGACCCTGTGGGAGAGTAGGACGCCGCCGAACTAATTTTAAACGGGAAACCCCCGCACCATTATGGTGCGGGGGTTTTCTGCGTTTACGGTCGAGGTATGCGATACGACCTGGTCATCTTCGACAACGACGGCGTCCTCGTGGACAGTGAGCCGATCTCCAACACGATCCTCGCCGGCTATCTGACCGAACTGGGGCACCCCACCTCCTACGAGGACTCCCTGCGCGACTACATGGGGGCCGCCGTCCACCGCGTACACGACCTGGTGTTCGAGCGGAGTGGGCAGCGGCTTCCCGCGGAATTCGACGACGAGTTCCACGCCCGGGTCTTCGCCGCGTTCGAGCGCGAGCTGAAGCCGATGGACGGGGCGGTCGACGTGCTGCGGGAGCTGGCCGCCGACGGGGTGGCCTACTGTCTGGCGTCCTCCGGGAGCCATGAGCGGATCCGGGTCGGGCACCGCAAGACCGGGCTCGACGCCTGGTTCGACGAAGCGCGGATCTTCAGCGCGCAGGACGTCGGCCGGGGAAAGCCGGCCCCCGATCTGTTCCTGCACGCGGCCGAACGGATGGGCGTGGCCCCCGCGAAGTGTGCCGTCGTGGAGGACAGCCCGCTCGGGGTGCGGGCCGCGCTGGCCGCGGGGATGGACGTGTACGGGTTCACCGCCATGACACCGGCCGAGCGGCTGGAGGGGGTCACCGAACTCTTCGCGGACCTCCGGGACTTGCCGCGGCTGCTGGCCTGAGGTCAGCAGAGCGGGACTGACATTTGTCACGCCCAGGTCCGGACGATCGTTTCTGTCGGGCGGCAGGTGCCGGCGGCGAAGCTGTGGGTGTCACGGAGAAACGGGACGCACACAGCCACGACGGAGGAACCCGACCATGAGCCAGCTCGCCGCAGAGGCCCCCGCCCGCGTCCCGGCCACCCCGGTCCCGGCCACCCCGGCCCCCGCCGTCGCGGACGACGCCCGCAAGGCCCGTATCGAGTCGCTGAAGCCCCTCGTCCTCGACGCGCTGCTGCCGACCGCCGCGTACTACCTCATCAGCAAGGGATTCGGGACGAGCGCCCTGGCGGCGCTGGCCTGGAGCAGTGTGCTGCCGGCCGGGCGCACCGCGTGGGGGCTCGTCAAGGAGCGGCGGCTGAACGGGCTCGCCGCGCTGATCCTGACCGCCAACATCGTCGGACTGCTGCTCGCCCTCGTCGCCGGCGACGCGCGGCTCATGCTGGCCAAGGACAGCGGCATCACCGCCACCGTGGGGCTCGCCGTCCTGGTGTCGGTGTGGGCGGGCAGGCCGCTGATGACGGCCGCCCTGCGGCCCTGGGTGACCAAGGGGAACGCGGCGCGGATCGCGGCCTGGGCGGAACTGGGCACCGAGCGGGGGCGGTTCGCGCGGCTGGAGCGGAGGTTCTCGGCGGTGTGGGGCGTGGCCCTCTTCGGCGAGGCCGCGCTGCGGGTCGCCGGGGCCTACACGCTCCCCGTCGACACCATGGTGTGGGTGGGCGGGGTGATCGCGGTGGTGACGATCACGCTGACCGTCCTGGTCACCGGCGCCCTGGTCGTCGGCCCCATGGAGCGGCTGGTCACCGAGCGCGTCCAGGAGCGGAAGCGCGCGTGAGAACGCCCGAATCAGCTGAGTGATCCATCTACCGCCGGGTAGTGCGGGGCCCTACGCTCTCCAGCCATGACTGATGTGCTGCGGCGCGGCAGGGCCTCGCTGGCGTTCGCCTTCCTGGTGCAGGGAGTGGCCTTCGCCCTGCTGGTGACGCGGATCCCGGCGATCCAGGACCGGTACGGGATATCCGACGGGCTGCTGCCGGTCTTCCTCGCGGCGGTGCCGATCCTGGCCGGTGCCGGCAGCGTGGGCACCGAGCGGCTGATCAAGTGGGTGCCACCGAGCCGGGTGCTCAGGTGGTCCCAGCCGGTGGTGCTGCTGTCGCTGCTCGGTGCCGGCGCCGGGGAGGCGATGTGGCAGGCGGCGGTGGCGCTCGGGGTGTTCGGGCTCTCGGTGGGGGCGCTCGACGCGTCGATGAACATGCTGGGCGTCAGCCTGCAACAGGCCTACGGGCGCAGCATCATGCTGGGATTTCATGCCGCGTACAGCCTGGGCGGGATCGCGGGGGCCTCGCTCGCGTGGGCGGGGGCGCACTGGGATCTGGCGCTGTTCGTGTCGTATCTGCCGGTCGTCGCGGTGCTGTTGCCGGCGGCCCTGGTGGGGAGCCGGTGGTACGTCGACGCGGGGGTCCCGAGCGGTGGGGCCGGGAAGGGCGGGGCCGTCGGGTTCAAGCTGCTGCTTCCGCTCTGCCTGGTGATGACCTTCGCGTACATCGGGGATTCGACGGTCTCCAACTGGAGCGCCAAGTACGCGCAGGACGTGCTGGGGGGCTCGGAGGAGGTCTCGACGGTCCCGTACAACGCCTACATGGTCATGACGCTGCTGGGGCGGGGGCTCGGGGACCTGGGGGTGCGGCGGTTCGGGGCGGTGGCCGTGGTGCGCGGCGGGTCCGTGGTGGCCGCGCTGGGCTTCGCGGTCGTGGCGGCGGCGCCCGGGGCGTGGGCGGGGGTCGCCGGATTCACGGTGCTGGGTCTTGGGCTGTCGGTGATCGTGCCGCAGACCTTCGCGGCGGCGGGCCGGCGCGCCTTCGAGACACATGGGCCCGGGGCTTCGGACGCGGCCGTCGCGCGACTGAATGTCTTCAACTATGTGGGCTTTTTGATCGGTTCGCCGCTGGTGGGCGGGCTCGGGGACGCGTGGAACTACCGGGGGGCGATGCTCGTTCCGATGGTGTTGGTGCTCGTGACCCTGGGGTACGCCCGTGCCTTCGCCTCCGAAGCGGACCGATACGGTGACGGGCATGAGCGGCCGCGCACAGCTGATGTGGGACGAGGCAGTAACGGGCTATGACTTCGGCCCGGGTCACCCCATGGACCCGGTCCGGCTCGGCCTGACGCGAAGTCTGGTCGGCGCCTTCGGGCTCGACCGGGAGATGGACGTGGTCACGGCCAAGCGCGCCGGCGACTCCACCCTGCGGCTCGTGCACCGCGAGGACTACGTGGCGGCGGTCAAGGCGGCTTCGGCGGACCCGGCGTCCGCCCGCGGAGAGTACGGCCTCGGCACGGAGGACGACCCGGCCTTCGCGGGGATGCACGAGGCGTCGGCGCTGATCGCCGGGTTGTCCGTCGGGGCGGCCGAGGCGGTGTGGCGCGGCGAGGCCCTGCACGCGGTGAACTTCTCCGGCGGGCTGCACCACGCCATGCCCGGGGGCGCCTCGGGGTTCTGCGTCTACAACGACCCGGCGCTGGCCGTCGCGCGGCTCCTGGAGCTGGGCGCCGAGCGGGTCGCGTACGTGGACGTCGACGTCCATCACGGCGACGGGGTGCAGGCCGCGTTCTGGGAGGACCCGCGCGTCCTGACGATCTCGCTGCACGAGCATCCCAGCACCCTCTTCCCGCAGACCGGCTGGCCGCAGGAGACGGGCGCGGCGGGCGCGGCCGAGGGCTCCGCGGTGAACGTGGCGCTGCCGGCCGGCACCGGCGACGCGGGATGGGTGCGGGCCTTCCACGCCGTGGTGCCCGAGCTGCTCGCCCAGTTCCGGCCGCAGGTGCTCGTGACCCAGCACGGGGCGGACACCCACTTCGAGGACCCCCTGGCGCACCTGGCCGTGTCCCTGGACGCGCAGCGGGCGGTGCAGGTGGCCTGTCACGAGCTGGCGCACGAGTACGCGCAGGGGCGGTGGGTCGCCCTGGGCGGCGGGGGATACGCGGTGGTGGACGTGGTGCCGCGCTCCTGGACGCACCTCGTCGGCATCGCCGCGGGACGGCCCGTCGACCCGGTGGCGGTGATCCCGGAGAGCTGGCGGCAGGAAGTGTACGCCCGCACCCGGCAGTTGGCGCCGGCGCGGATGACCGACGGGCGGTGGCCCGTGCGGTGGCAGGAGTGGGAGGCGGGGTACGACCCCGCCGACCGCCTCGACCAGGCCGTCCTGGCGGCCCGGCGGGCCGCGTTCCCGCTGCGGGGACTGCTGGCCTAGGCCCGCCCGCCCGGGGGGTCGCGCCCGCATTGTGCCGCTGTTAGCCCAACTGTGGGGGTTTTCCGGGGTTTTGGGGACCCGGGGCGGCCGATGCGACAGCATCGACGCGTGTTGACCACCGGCGCCCTGCGCGCGCACCTGTTGGCGGCTCGGCTGGCCGGGCCCGTGGCCACCTCCCGGGAGGAGAGCCTGCGCAGCTATCGGCTCTTCGCGGCGAGGGACCCCCGGGTGCTGCTCGGGCTCGACCCCGAGCGGAGCTGGGGCCCGGGCGACCTGCTGCGCCTGATGGCCGACAGGTGCGGGGTCTCCGCCGACCCGCGGCACACCACGGGGGCGGACGTCATCGACCCGGAGCGGACGCTGAGGGCGCTCGACGCGTTCGCCGAGCGCCTCTCGGACGCGGCGCGAAGGCGGCTTCCCGTACTCTTCGGAACCGGGCACCCCCAGCGGCTGCTGGGTTTCTACGCCACGTTGGCCGAGGCCCTGTCGGCGGCCGGATGCACTGTCCTCACCCCCGCGCAGGGCGACAGTGTCGACATAACGACCCGGTTCGGCCTACGTACGTACAACCTTGACTACGTACAAGGCGTCGCGCTGGTGCGCGAACCCGGCGCGCGTCCCACCGGGAGTGCGACCGGCGCACACACCCACTCACCGCTCCCGGTTCGGGCCGCCCTGGACGCCGCCGCACAGGCCGGCGGGCCCCTCCCCGAGCTGGTCGTCGGAGACCACGGATGGGTCTGCGGAGCAGGTCAGCTGGGGTTCGAGACGATCGGTCTCGCCGATACGGACGACCCCGCCCTGTTCGTCGGACAGGCCGAGGGGCTGGTGTCCGTCGTCGTTCCGCTTGATGACGCTGTGCGGTCTGATTACTACCGACCGCTTACTCGCTATGTACTCAATCGAGCGTGTCTGTCACAGTAGGCGGCCGATCGCTGCTCCTCTTCCCCACTCGCATCATCCGCCCCTAGTCTGGGGAGTGAGCGCGCAGCGACGAAGAGTCACCGGAAGGGGAAGCCGGTGCCCGTCATGTGCGGAAGGTTCAGGTGGGGTGTCATGGCTGAGAACCAGAGGCCGCTGAACGAAGTTCAGTTTCTGACCGTGGCGGAAGTCGCCTCGGTGATGCGAGTGTCCAAGATGACCGTGTACCGCCTGGTGCACAGCGGTCATCTGCCCGCCATCCGGGTCGGAAGGTCCTTCCGGGTTCCGGAACAGGCGGTTCACGAGTACCTCCGCGAGTCGTATGTGGGGGTCGAGGCAGGCTGAGCGCGGGGGCCCGCGGGCCCCCCGCCACCCGGTCCGCGAGGATCCATTGGCCCTCGATTACGTCCCTCACGCCGGGACGGGTAGGCTAGGCCGACGTAGGTCGTGTGGGCCCAGTCTGCTGCCCCGCACCGAGTGAAGAGAAGTGAGCGAGGGTAGTCGTGGGCTCTGTTATCAAGAAGCGGCGTAAGCGGATGGCCAAGAAGAAGCACCGCAAGCTGCTGAAGCGCACTCGCGTTCAGCGTCGCAACAAGAAGTAGGCGATCGCTGTACCGCGTGTTTCGAAGCCCTCCCGCCACCGGCGGGAGGGCTTCGGCATGTCCGGGGCCCGCCTGCGCGGTGTTTGAGGCGCGGGAGCTTGGTCCGTACGTATCCGTGTGTCCGTCGTCACTTCCCGCGGCGCGCGGTCGTCACAGCGAAACACCGACCCGCTAGCGTGGGCCGGGACACATGTCGGCGGTGTGCGGCGAGGGTGGGGAAAGGCAGGCGCTGATCTTGGGCAAGGTCGTGCTCGTGACCGGAGTGGCCCGGCAGCTGGGCGGACGGTTCGTCCGGCGCGTCCAGTGCGATCCCGAGGTCGACCGGGTGATCGCCGTCGACGCGCTGGAGCCCGAGCACCAGCTGGGCGGCGCCGACTTCGTCCGGGCCGACATCAGGCAGCCCGCGATCGCCAAGGTGCTCGCCGAGTACGACGTGGACACGGTCGTCCACATGGACGTCACCGCCACCGCGCTCGGCCGGGGCGGCCGGGGCGCGGTCAAGGAGACCAACGTCATCGGCACCATGCAGCTCCTCGGTGCCTGCCAGAAGTCGCCCACGGTCAAGCGGCTCGTGGTGAAGTCCAGTACGAGCGTGTACGGCTCCGCGCCCAAGGACCCGGCCGTCTTCACCGAGACGACGACCCCCAAGGCCCTGCCCAGCGGCGGCTTCGCCAAGGACACCGTCGAGGTCGAGGGCTACGTCCGGGGCTTCGCCCGGCGGCGCCCCGACGTGGCGGTGTGCGTGCTGCGCTTCGCCAACATCCTGGGGCCCGCGGCCGACTCCCCGCTCGCCGAGTACTTCTCGCTGCCCGTCCTGCCCACCGTGTTCGGCTACGACCCGCGCCTGCAGTTCGTGCACGAGGACGACGCGGTCGAGGTGCTGCGCCTCGCCTCGCACGAACCGCGGCGCGGAACGCTCAACAGCGGCACGTTCAACATCGCGGGCGACGGCCAGCTGCTGCTCTCGCAGTGCTCCCGGCGGCTCGGCCGGCCCACCGTGCCGGTGCTCCTGCCGGCCGTCACCTGGGTCGGCGCCGCGCTGCGCACGGTCGGCATGACGGACTTCTCGCCGGAACAGATCCGGCTGCTCACCCACGGCAGGGTCGTGGCCACCCGGCAGATGCGCGAGACACTGGGCTTCAGACCCACGTACACGACCGCGGAGGCCTTCGCGGACTTCGTGCGCAGCCGGGGCCCCGGACTGCTGCCGCCGAGTGCCCTCGCGGGGGCAGTGGACCGGATCGCCGCGCTGCCCTTCGCGGGCGGCCCCCACCGCGCCAACTGAGGAGAGCGTCAACGATGGCGGACGCCAAGGTCATTCCGTTCGACGACGACCGCTCGCGCGCGGGTGCGCAGCGCGCGGCGCGCCGCAGGGCCGCGCCCCGGCGCCCCGGTGAGCCCGCGACCGTGAGCGAGGTCAAGGTGCTCCCGGGCCAGCAGACGGGCCACCCGGCCGCCCGGCCGGCCGAGGAGCCCGGCGCCGGGGACCCGGGGCCCGGGGAGCGGGCGCCCCGCTCCGGAGGCGACTGGGACCGCCGGATCGCCGGCGGCCTGGCCTTCCTGCGGCGGCGCCTCACCGGGGAGTACGAGGTCGACGACTTCGGCTACGACGAGGAGCTGACCGACCAGGTCCTCATGTCGCTGCTGCGGCCCCTGTACGAGAAGTACTTCCGCGTGGAGGTGAAGGGCGTCGAGAACATCCCCGCCGAGGGCGGGGCGCTGATCGTCGCCAACCACTCCGGGACGCTGCCGCTGGACGGCCTGATGATGCAGGTGGCGGTGCACGACAACCACCCTCAGGGCCGGCATCTGCGGCTGCTCGCCGCCGACCTGGTCTTCATGCTGCCGGTCGTCAACGAACTGGCCCGCAAGGCCGGTCACACCCTGGCGTGCGCGGAGGACGCCGAGCGCCTCCTGGAGCGGGGCGAGCTGGTCGGGGTGATGCCGGAGGGCTTCAAGGGCATCGGAAAACCGTTCGGCGAGCGCTACAAGCTCCAGCGGTTCGGCCGCGGCGGTTTCGTCTCGACGGCACTGCGGACGGGCTCCCCGATCGTGCCGTGCTCGATCGTCGGGGCGGAGGAGATCTATCCGATGATCGGCAACGCCAAGACGCTGGCGCGCGTCCTCGGCCTGCCCTACTTCCCGATCACGCCGACGTTCCCCTGGCTGGGGCCGTTGGGGGCGGTGCCGCTGCCGACGAAGTGGACGATCCAGTTCGGCGAGCCGATCGCGACGGACGGCCATCCGCCGGAGGCGGCGGAGGACCCGATGCTGATGTTCAACCTCACGGACCAGGTCCGCGAGCAGATCCAGCACTCCCTGTACAAGCTGCTGGTGCAGCGGCGGTCCGTCTTCTTCTGACCGCCGGGCGCGCGCGTACGCCTCGGGGGCGCTCCCCGCTGTGGAGGGCGCCCCCGAGGCGTACCGCGGAGGGCTACTTGGCGTCCTCCCCTTCGATGCCCAGCTCCGGGAGCAGGCCGGGCAGGAGCGGGGGCAGGGTGATGTCCGGCTTGGCCGAGGGACGGTCCTTGCCGGGCTTGCTCCTGCCGTCCGACGGGGCCGGTGTCGTCTTGTCGGCAGGCGGGTCGAGCAGATCGCCCACGCTGCCGCCGAGGACGTCGTCCCCCGGGCTGTGCGGGGTGGCGGGTCCGGGCTTGCGCTCGCCGCCCGTGTCGCCGTTCTTCCGCTCGCTGTCGCCGCCCGAGGGGGTGGAGGAGCGCCCGTCCGCGCCCTGGGAGCCACGGGGGCTCTGCGGGGCCCGGTCGGTCGCGCCGCCCTTCTCGGGCTTACGGGGCAGCAGGCCCCGCAACGGCTCGACCTCCTCGTCCATGGCGTCGAAGACGGAGTCCACCTGCGCGCCCACGTCCCCCAGCTGGACCGGCAGCCGGTTCTGGAGGTCGCTCCAGCTCTCGCGGTGAGAGCGGGAGAACGCGGAGAGCGCCTGGAGAGGACCGAGCGAGCCGTCGCGCTCGTACGCCTCCAGGAGCAGCCGGTGACCCTCGGCCGCGTCGTGCCGCATGCCGGAGAGAGCACGCCTGATCTCTCCGAGCGACTCGTGGTCGAGGGTGCCGGAGCGGCCGCGCTCCATGAGTCTTCGCGCTTCGTTCAACCGGGTGGAGGCCTGGTCGAGGTAGAGCTCGCCGCGGTCGGTGTCGCCGTCGGCCATGCCCAGCTTGAGATCTTCCATCCCGCGCTTGAGACCGTAGAGCGAGTCGCCCGGGAGGGCGTCCGAGCTGGCGGCGGCGACCCCGCCGAAGGCGCCCGCCGCGACACCGACGGTCAGGCCGCCCGCCGCGAGGCCCTTCGACAGGCGGGAGCGCGGCCGCAGCTTGTGCAGCGGCCCCGCCCGGTGGGCGCCCTTGCGGGAGCGCTGTTCGGGCACCGCGGCACTGGCGGTGCCCTCGAGGAGCATGGCCTCCATCGCGGCCACGAGCTGGGCACGCTGGACGACCTTGACCTCGGGGTCGAGGGCGGGTTTGGGCAGCGCGTCGAGCCCCTCGGCCAGGGCCAGCATGCGGCCCTGCTCGGGGGGATCGGCGCGGGCCGCGGTGGTTTCGGGGGACTTGGCGCATGCGGTCGCGGGCGCGGCTGCGGACGCGGAGTCCTCGGACTGCTCGGCCGCCGGGTCCTGGTCGGAATGCTCCTCCAGGGCCTGGGCGAAGGCGTTCGCCCGCCGGTGGGCCGATACGTTCGCGATCACTGGCGGCACCTCCTCTCGTCATGACGGTCGACTCCCCAGGGGGTCCTGAGGGTTGCTTGGCCTGAACGCTTCCACACGATCGAGTGATCGTGTCGGTTCAGGTGGCGACCACAGGGAGCCTGCATCCCGCACAACGAGCGTCGCGGCACTTGGGTTACGGACGTCAGGATGATCGGACCGCGAAGAATCGACGAAGGGCCGTGGCGGCCATCCCGCGTGGGACATCTGGCGCGCTGAGAGGGCGCCATTGAAGCGGGTGAGGAGCGCGCCG
>NZ_JBEXWC010000055.1:0-4831 GCF_040629635.1 Streptomyces sp. NPDC005898
TGGGGTCCGGTGCGGTTGTTGACGCGGGAAGTGCCGTGGGAGGGGGGTCAGGGCAGGCCGCGTCGGGCGGGGGTGTCCTCGTTCGGGATCTCGGGTACCAACGCGCACGTCATCCTCGAAGAACCGCCTGAGGTCGATGAGTTCGAGGCGGTGGCGGACGGGGCGAGGCGCGCGGCACCGATCCTGCGGGATGCGCGGGGTGCGCGGCACGTTCCGAGTGCGGGCGTCGCGGACGGGGCCGGCGCCCCGGGTGAGATCGGCGAGGCGTCCAGGGCTGGTGCCGTAGGCGGGGCCGGCATCAAGGGCCAGGGCCGGGGCCACGCTGCTGCCGGTGCTCGGCCTGCGGCGGGCGATGCGGCTGACGGCGCTGGCGCTGGTGCGGTGGGCCTCGAAGGCGGGGGCCGAGCCGGTGCCCGTCTCGGCGTCGATGGCCAGGGCGGCGGGGGAGGTCGGATGGACGTCGGCGGCCGGGCGGGTGCCGATGGCGGTGACCGGAACTCTGTGGGCGGCCGGGCCGATAGCGGCGACCAGCGCGATGCGGGTGGCCGGGGCGGTGCTGGTGACCGGAGCGATGTGGGCGGCGGTGTCGGCGTCCGGGAGCATGCGGGCGGCCGTGCTGGGGCCGGTGACGTGCGTGATGCGGGTGAGCGGGTCGGTGGCGGCGAGGGGAACGATGTTGCGTGTGGCCGGGCCGTTAGCGGGGACCGGCACGATGCGGGTGGCCGGGGCGGTGCCGGTGTCCGGGGTGATGTGGGCGGTCGTGCCGGGGCCGGCGACATGCGGGATGCGGGTGGCCGGGGTGGTGGCGGTGGGCGGGACCACGTTGGGGGTCCGGTCCGGGGTGCCGGGGAGGCCGGTGACGCCCTGGCGTTGCCGCTGGTGTTGTCCGCGAAGACGCCGACGGCCCTGCGGGCGCAGGCGCGCCGTCTGCGTGACTTCCTCTCCGACAGTGCGCCGAAGTCCGCTGGCCACAACGGTCCTGCCGAGCCGTCAGCCGTGGCGTACACCGCTGCCTGCGTGCAGTCCGGGTTCGACCACCGTGCCGCCGTCCTGCCCGGGGCCGACGGCGACTACCGGCCCGCGCTGGACGCCCTGGCCGCCGGTCGACCGGACCCCCTGCTGCTGACCGGGACCGCGAGCGGGCGCAGCCGGGCCGTGTTCGTCTTCGGTGCCGGAATCGACCTCGCGACCGCCGAAGCGGGAGGCGGCTCCGAAATAGGGACGACGGCACATGGGGTCGGCGCCCAACAACCCGACCTCGCCTCCGCCGCACGGCAGTTGCTCGACACCGCCCCCGCCTTCGCCGAGTACGTCGGCGAGTGTGCATCCGCTCTGGCCGTGCGTCTCGGGCGTGACGTACGCGAGTTGGGCCCCGCCGAGCCCCCGCAGGCCGTGGCGTTCGTCGTGGGGATCGCCCTCGCGCGGCTCTGGGAGCGGTGCGGTGTGCGGCCCGACGCCGTACTGGGGCAAGGCGTGGGAGAGATCGTCGCCGCGCATGTCGCCGGAGCACTGACATTGGACGACGCGGCACGCATCTGCGCGGCCTTCGTGCGCGCGGGCTCCGACGAGGAGCTGCGCGCGGCCGTGGCCACGGTGACCCCGCGCCGCACGGAGATCGACCTGTGCTCGCCCCTGACCGGCGAACCGCTCTACTGCCCGCGGGCGTTGACCACCGAGTACTGGTTGCACGCCGTACCGGAGCCGACCGCACTCGACGCGGCGCTGCGGCACGTGACCGCCGGTGGCCGTCGAACCCCGCTGGCGATGCCGGCCGCCTCTGGGCTCCGCACGGCCCGCCCCGGCAGGGACGCCGACGACACGGAGGCGACCGACGGACCGGCGACGGCGGTAGTGGACGCGCTGAAGCCCGGCACGGAAGGCACCGGCGGGTTCCTGGGCGCGCTGGCCGCCGCCTACACGCGAGGCATGCCGGTCGACTGGCAGGCGGTCATCCCGAGGCGCCCCCTGGTCGTCCTGCCGACGTACCCGTTCGAGCGGCAGCGGTACTGGCTGAACGCCGACCCGCCGCGCCCTGCGCACAGCGGGGGCCACGCGCTGCTCGACACCGCCGTCACGCTCGCGGACCGCGACGCGCAGGCGTTCACCGGCGCGCTGTCCACCCTCACGCACCCCTGGCTGGCCGACCACAGGATCGACGGGCACACGATCCTGCCGGGCACGGCGCTGGTCGAACTGGCCGCGCACATCGCCGCACTCGACGGCGCCGCGACGGTCACCGAACTGACGCAGGAGGCACCGGTCCGGGTCCCCGACGACGGCAAGACGGTCGAGCTCCAGTTCGTCGTCGGCGCCGTCGACGAGGCGGGCGAGCGGCCCTTCACCGTGTACGCGCGTCCCGCCCGCGCCCAGGGAGCGGCCGCGCGGGGCGCAGGGGAGGGCCGGGCCGGCGCCTGGACCCGGCACGCCTCCGGAACCCTCGCGCCACGCGCCCCCCGGGTCCCCGCGGACCCCGCCCCGACCGCCTGGCCGCCGCCGGGCGCGACGCCCGTTGAACTGTCGGGCCTGTACGCGGAGTTGGCCGAGGCCGGATACGCGTACGGCGACACCTTCCGCGGTCTGCGGGCCGCCTGGCGGCTCGGCGAGGACGTGTACCTCGACGTACGGCTGCCCGAGGGCACCGACACGTCGGGCCATGGCCTGCACCCGGCGCTCCTCGACGCGGCGCTGCACGCCACCGTGTGGCAGGGCGCGGCCGACGGCCGCGTGCGGCTGCCCTTCGCGTGGAGCGGCGTACGGCTGTACGGCGGTGACGCGACGGAACTGCGCGTACGGGTATCGCCCGTCGGCCCGGACGCCGTGTCGCTGCGGATCGCGGACCAGTACGGCACGCCGATGGCCGCCGTGGACACGCTGGTGCTGCGGGCCGCTGCGGACGGTCCCGCCGACGACACGCTCCTGCACGTGACGTGGGGACCTTCGGCGGCCGGCGCCGCGTCGGACGCGGACCTGGACGTCGAGGCGTGCTGGGTCCTCGGTTCCGTCCCGCGTCCGGGGCTCACCGTCGTCGCCGACGTGGCCGAGGCGGGCGCGCGTATCGATGCCGGCGCCCCGGCGCCCGCCGCCGTACTGGTGCCCTGTCTGCCGTCGCCCGCCGGGGACGGGGAAGCGGGGGTGCCCGACGCCGTGCGTCGCGTGGCGCACCGGACGCTGAAGCTGCTTCAGGACTGGTTGGCCGACAGCCGGTTCGCCGACACCCGGCTGGTCTTCGTGACGCGAGGGGCGGTACGCGCGGGTGGGGGGCCCGTCGAGATGCCGGTGGATCTGGTCCACGCGCCGCTGTGGGGCCTGGTCCGCACGGCGCGGTCGGAGCATCCGGGCCGCTTCGTGCTCCTCGACCTGGACCAGGACCTCGACCTGGACGGGATCCTCGAAAAGGCCCGTCCGGCGCGCGAGGTGCTGACCGCCGTGACGGCCGGCGAGGACCCCGAACTCGCTCTGCGGGACGGCATGTTGCTGGTCCCCCGCATGGTTCCCGTACCCCGCCGGGCCGCGACACCGGGCGCCGTCGGGGCCGTCCCCGCGCCGATGCCCCCGCACGGCACCGTTCTGGTGACCGGCGGCACCGGCGCGCTCGGTGCCCGCATCGCCCGGCACCTGGTGGCCCGGCACGGCGTCCGGCACCTGCTGCTGACCAGCCGCAGCGGCCCCCGCGCCGAGGGGGCCGACGACCTGGCGCGCGAGCTGCGCGGCATGGGCGCCCAGGTGCGCATCGCCGGCTGCGACTGCGGTGACCGCCGGGCGCTCGCCGCGGTCCTCGACTCCGTCCCCGCCGAGCACCCGCTGACCGGGATCGTCCACGCCGCGGGCGTCGTCCAGGACGCCACCGTCCGGTCGTTGACGGCGGAGCAGCTCGACGACGTGCTCGGCCCGAAGGCCGATGCCGCCTGGCACCTGCACGAGCTGACCCGCTCCGCCCCGCTCGCCTTCTTCGACCTCTTCTCCTCCGCCACCGGCACGCTCGGCGCCGCGGGGCAGGGGAACTACACCCTGGCCAACACCTTCCTCGACGCCCTCGCCCGGCACCGCGCCGACCTCGGCCTCCCGGGCCGCTCGCTGGCGTGGGGCCTGTGGGACCTGCCGGACGGGATGGCGGGCCGGCTGACGGCACACGACGTCGAACGCCTCGGGCGCCGCACCGGGCTGCGGCCGCTCGACGCGGCCCGCGGGCTGCGCATGTACGACGCCGCCCGCGCCCTGGATCCGAGCCTGCCGACCGTGGTCGCCGCGGCACTCGACCCGGCGTCCGTCGAGACCCCCGCTTCGGCCGAGACCCCGGCTTCGATCGAGGCCTCGGCTGCCGTACAGGCCCATGCCGGTGCCACCGCGCCGGCCGTCGCCGGGCGGACGGGGACGCCGTGGTCGCGACGGCTGGCCGAACTCCCCGAGGGCGAGCGGACGACTCAGAGCCGTCGACTCGTCCTGTCGATCGCGGGGGAGGTGCTGGGCGGAAGCGGTGACGTCGACGCCGCGCTCGCGTTCCGGGAGGCCGGCTTCGATTCCCTGCTGGCCGTCGAACTGCGCAACCGGCTCTGCGAGGTGACGGGCCTCAAACTGCCGCCGACCGTGGTGTTCGACCACCCGACACCTGCCGCCCTCGGCACATACCTGGGTTCTCTGCTCGCGGACCCGCCTTCCGAAGAACCGACGGCCAAAACCACTCCGGAAATCGCACCGGCCCGCACGAATACGCGTACGCCGTCGAAGGAAACGGATTCCTCGGTTGATCCGGTGGTGATTGTGGGGATGGCTTGTCGTTTTCCTGGTGGGGTGGTGTCGCCGGAGGGTTTGTGGGATGTGGTGGTGTCGGGTG
>NZ_JBEXWC010000056.1:1867-3187 GCF_040629635.1 Streptomyces sp. NPDC005898
GGTTGGTCGTTGTTTGAGAACTGCACAGTGGACGCGAGCATCTGTGGCCAAGTTTTTAAGGGCGCACGGTGGATGCCTTGGCACCAGGAACCGATGAAGGACGTGGGAGGCCACGATAGTCCCCGGGGAGTCGTCAACCAGGCTTTGATCCGGGGGTTTCCGAATGGGGAAACCCGGCAGTCGTCATGGGCTGTCACCCGCTGCTGAACACATAGGCAGTGTGGAGGGAACGCGGGGAAGTGAAACATCTCAGTACCCGCAGGAAGAGAAAACAACCGTGATTCCGGGAGTAGTGGCGAGCGAAACCGGATGAGGCCAAACCTACGACGTGTGAGACCCGGCAGGGGTTGCGTCGTGGGGGTTGTGGGATCTCTCTTTCACAGTCTGCCGGCTGTGAGACGAGTCAGAAACCGTTGATGTAGGCGAAGGACATGCGAAAGGTCCGGCGTAGAGGGTAAGACCCCCGTAGTCGAAACATCAGCGGCTCGTTTGAGAGACACCCAAGTAGCACGGGGCCCGAGAAATCCCGTGTGAATCTGGCGGGACCACCCGTTAAGCCTAAATATTCCCTGGTGACCGATAGCGGATAGTACCGTGAGGGAATGGTGAAAAGTACCGCGGGAGCGGAGTGAAATAGTACCTGAAACCGTGTGCCTACAAGCCGTGGGAGCGTCGCGCATCAAGCTTGCTTGGTGCGTCGTGACTGCGTGCCTTTTGAAGAATGAGCCTGCGAGTTTGCGGTGTGTTGCGAGGTTAACCCGTGTGGGGAAGCCGTAGCGAAAGCGAGTCCGAATAGGGCGATTTAGTAGCGCGCTCAAGACCCGAAGCGGAGTGATCTAGCCATGGGCAGGTTGAAGCGGCTGTAAGAGGTCGTGGAGGACCGAACCCACCAGGGTTGAAAACCTGGGGGATGACCTGTGGTTAGGGGTGAAAGGCCAATCAAACTCCGTGATAGCTGGTTCTCCCCGAAATGCATTTAGGTGCAGCGTCGTGTGTTTCTTGCCGGAGGTAGAGCACTGGATAGGCGATGGGCCCTACCGGGTTACTGACCTTAGCCAAACTCCGAATGCCGGTAAGTGAGAGCACGGCAGTGAGACTGTGGGGGATAAGCTCCATGGTCGAGAGGGAAACAGCCCAGAGCATCGACTAAGGCCCCTAAGCGTACGCTAAGTGGGAAAGGATGTGGAGTCGCACAGACAACCAGGAGGTTGGCTTAGAAGCAGCCACCCTTGAAAGAGTGCGTAATAGCTCACTGGTCTAGTGATTCCGCGCCGACAATGTAGCGGGGCTCAAGCGTACCGCCGAAGTCGTGTCATTCCA
>NZ_JBEXWC010000056.1:3284-4716 GCF_040629635.1 Streptomyces sp. NPDC005898
ATAAGGCTGAGACCTGATGCCGAGCCGATTGTGGTGAAGTGGATGATCCTATGCTGTCGAGAAAAGCCTCTAGCGAGTTTCATGGCGGCCCGTACCCTAAACCGACTCAGGTGGTCAGGTAGAGAATACCGAGGCGTTCGGGTGAACTATGGTTAAGGAACTCGGCAAAATGCCCCCGTAACTTCGGGAGAAGGGGGGCCATCACTGGTGAGGAGTCTTGCACTCTGAGCTGGGGGTGGCCGCAGAGACCAGCGAGAAGCGACTGTTTACTAAAAACACAGGTCCGTGCGAAGCCGTAAGGCGATGTATACGGACTGACGCCTGCCCGGTGCTGGAACGTTAAGGGGACCGGTTAGTGCACTTTCGGGTGTGCGAAGCTGAGAACTTAAGCGCCAGTAAACGGCGGTGGTAACTATAACCATCCTAAGGTAGCGAAATTCCTTGTCGGGTAAGTTCCGACCTGCACGAATGGCGTAACGACTTCTCGACTGTCTCAACCATAGGCCCGGTGAAATTGCACTACGAGTAAAGATGCTCGTTTCGCGCAGAAGGACGGAAAGACCCCGGGACCTTTACTACAGTTTGATATTGGTGTTCGGTTCGGCTTGTGTAGGATAGGTGGGAGACTTTGAAGCGGGCACGCCAGTGTTCGTGGAGTCGCCGTTGAAATACCACTCTGGTCGTGCTGGATGTCTAACCTCGGTCCGTGATCCGGATCAGGGACAGTGTCTGATGGGTAGTTTAACTGGGGCGGTTGCCTCCTAAAGAGTAACGGAGGCGCCCAAAGGTTCCCTCAGCCTGGTTGGTAATCAGGTGTTGAGTGTAAGTGCACAAGGGAGCTTGACTGTGAGACCGACGGGTCGAGCAGGGACGAAAGTCGGGACTAGTGATCCGGCGGTGGCTTGTGGAAGCGCCGTCGCTCAACGGATAAAAGGTACCCCGGGGATAACAGGCTGATCTTCCCCAAGAGTCCATATCGACGGGATGGTTTGGCACCTCGATGTCGGCTCGTCGCATCCTGGGGCTGGAGTCGGTCCCAAGGGTTGGGCTGTTCGCCCATTAAAGCGGTACGCGAGCTGGGTTTAGAACGTCGTGAGACAGTTCGGTCCCTATCCTCTGTGCGCGTAGGAATATTGAGAAGGGCTGTCCCTAGTACGAGAGGACCGGGACGGACGAACCTCTGGTGTGCCAGTTGTCCTGCCAAGGGCATGGCTGGTTGGCTACGTTCGGAAAGGATAACCGCTGAAAGCATCTAAGCGGGAAGCCTGCTTCGAGATGAGTATTCCCACCCCCTTTGAGGGGTTAAGGCTCCCAGTAGACGACTGGGTTGATAGGCCAGATCTGGAAGCCCGGTAACGGGTGGAGGTGACTGGTACTAATAGGCCGAGGGCTTGTCCTCAGTTGCTCGCGTCCACTGTGTTGGTTCTGAAAC
>NZ_JBEXWC010000057.1:0-2741 GCF_040629635.1 Streptomyces sp. NPDC005898
AACCCGTACCAGCCATCCGTCGCCGTGAACAACCGCGTCACATTCCGGTGCTCGACCATCACGCCCTTCGGCGTCCCCGTCGACCCCGACGTATAAATCACATACGCCAGATCACCAGGCCCCGAACCCACCTCCACCCGATCCAGATCCGCATCGGACAACCCGGCCCACACCCCGGCATCCACCCGCACATCCACCACCGGGACATCCGGGACGGCAAGGCCGTCGGGCAGTCCGCCGTCCACGACCAGGACACGCGGGGCACTGTCCCGCACCACGTGGTCGAGTCGCTCGACGGGCGCGGCCGGGTCCATCGGCACATAGCCGCCGCCCGCCTTCAGGACCGCGAGCACGCACACGACGATCCACTCGCTGCGCGGCAGGCACAGTCCGACCCTGACGTCGGGCCCCACACCCAGGTCACGCAGGTGACGCGCCAAGCGGTTGGCCCGGGCGTTGAGTTCGCCGTACGTCAGCGCACGGCCCTCGAACTCCACCGCCACCGCGTCCGGCGCACCCGCCACCACACCCTCGAACCACTCATGCACACACCGCTCCTGTGCCACCAGACCGGCCGGAGCCTCGTTCCACTCCTCCACCACACGCCGACGCTCGGCGGCCGGCAGGACGTCGATGTCAAGGGCCCCGGTGGCGGCGCCGTCGCTCGCGGCGAGCGCGGAGACGATGCCGGACAGCGCCGTCTCGACGTATCCGACGAGCGCCTCGCACCGCACGGAGTCGTCCACGCGCACGTGCAGAGCGAGTTCGCTGCCGAAGTCGTCGAGCGAGACCACCAGCGGGTAGTTGATCGCGTCGGCCTCCGCCAGCCAGTGGATGCCCTGGCCCGCGACCGCGGACCCGGTCGTGTCGCCGTGGCCCGGCTCGAAGTGCCGGACGTTGATCACCGCGCTGAACAACGGGGTGTCGGCGTCCAGGCCGCTGCAGCGCTGCGCCAGGCTCAGCGCGCTCTGCTCGCGGGCGATCAGCTCCTTCAGGCCGGCGTCGACCTCCGCGACGAGGTCCTTGACGGAGCGATCCGCGAGGCGCACCCGCAGCGGCAGGGTGTTGATGAAGTTCCCGAGCATGCCCTCCACACCGGGAACACCCTGCAGGCGACCGGACATCACGGTTCCGAACACGACGTCGTCGCTGCCGGCGGCCGCGGCCGTGACGCACGCCCACGCGGCGTGGAACAGGGTGGCGGGGCTGATGTGCAGCCGCTTGGCCTGGGCGCGCACCTCGGCCGTGAGGTCGGCGGGCAGAGCGCGGCGCAACTGCGGGTACCGGTGGCCGTCACCGTGCACGTCCGTCAGACCGAACGGCGTGGTCGGCTCGGTGACGTCCGCGAGCATGGTCCGGAAGTGGGCCTCCCCGTCGTCGGCGGTCGTCTCGCGCAGGGTGTGGGCGACGAAGTCGCGGTACGGCGCGGGCGCCTTGAGCAGCGCGGCTCGGCCCGCCATGTGGGTCGCCAGCTCCTGCAGGACGAGCCGCAGTGTCGTGGCGTCCTCGATGAGGTGATGGGCGCTCAGGAGCATGTAGCGCCGCTCGGAGTGCGGGTCCTCGGCGACGAGGAGCCGCAGCAGGGGTGCGCCGTCGACCCGCATGCGCCGGGGGCTGTCCAGCAGGGCGCGCGCCTGCTCCTCGGCGTCCATGCCGGCGTCGAGGCGCGTCCGCTCGACCGTCAGACGGGCGGTGCGGTGCACTACCTGCACGGGCTCGGGCAGGTCGGCGGTGAGCACGGCGGTGCGCAGCACGTCGTGCCGGTCGATCAACGCCTGCAGCGCCTCCGTGAAGGAGACGCACACCTTTTCGTCGTCGGCGGCGAGGAGGACGGAGACCAGGTAGGGGTCGTTGGCCGGGTCGAGGAGGTGGTGGAAGAGGATGCCCTCCTGCGCGGGCGCCAGCGGATAGACGTCTTGGACGTTGGGCGCGCCGCCGGGCACGGTGGCGACGACCGTGTCGATCTGTTCCTGGGTCAACGCGACCAGGGGCAGCATGTCCGGGGTGATGCGCGGGCAGCCGAGCGGGATCAGGTTCGGCGGCACGCCGTCGTCCGTGACGTCGGTGTGGGCCCGTGCCCCGTCGATCTCCTCCGCGAGGCGGGCCAGCGTCGGGCTGCTGAACATGCTGCGCACCGAGACCTCGTGGCCCAGCTCCTTCAGCTTGGCCGCCAGGACCGTGATGAGCAGGGAATGGCCGCCGAGCTCGAAGAAGTTGTCGTCGGCGCCGACGCGGGCCTCGTCGAAACCGAGGAGCTCCGCCCAGACCGCGGCGAGCGCCCGCTCGGTGGGGGTGCTCGGCGCCACGTACGCGCGCTGGGTGTAGGCGTCGATGGCGGGGGCCGGCAGGGCCTTGCGGTCGAGCTTGCCGTTGGTGGTCAGCGGCAGGGTGTCCAGGGCGATGTAGGCGCTGGGGACCATGTACTCGGGGAGCGTGCGCTCGACGTGCCGCCCGAGCTCGGCGCGCAGGTCCGTCTTCGCGTGCGCGTCCTCCAGGACGACGTACGCGACGAGCTGCTTGTTGCCGGGCTGGTCCTCGCGGGCCATGACCACGCAGGAGCGGACCGCTTCGTGTCCGGCGAGGGCGGCTTCGATCTCCCCGAGCTCGATGCGGAAGCCACGGATCTTGACCTGATCGTCGTTGCGACCCAGGTACTCCAGGGACCCGTCCGCCCACTGCCGCACCAGATCACCCGTCTTGTACATCCGCGCCCCGCCACGACCCCGGAAGGGATCCGACAC
>NZ_JBEXWC010000058.1:0-2150 GCF_040629635.1 Streptomyces sp. NPDC005898
AAAAACCCCGCATCAAACTCCGCCGCATCATGCAAGAAACCCCCCTCCCTCACATACGACGCCCCCGACCGCTCAGGATCCTCATCAAACAACACCCCCAAATCCCACCCCCGATCCACCGGAAACCCCGACACCGCATCCCCACCCGACGACAACAACCCCCACAAACCCTCCGGAGACGACACCCCACCCGGAAGACGACACCCCATCCCCACAATCGCCACCGGCTCATCCACCACCGACACCACCGACACCCCACCACCCACCGAACCAACACCCACACCACCACCCAACTCACCATCCACATGCCGGATCAACACAGCCGGCGTCGGATAGTCGAACAACAACGACGACGGCAACCGCAACCCCGTCACACCATTCAACCGATTCCTCAACTCAACAGCCGTCAACGAATCAAAACCCAAATCCTTGAACGACCGCCCCACATCCACCGCATCCCCCGACCCATACCCCAACACCACCGCAACCAACGACCGCACCAACCCCGACAACACCCCCAACCGCTCACCCTCAGAACACCCCACCAACCGCTCACGCAACCCCACCAAACCCACCGAACCCGACGACTCCACCACCCCAACCGCCGACTCCTCACCCACCCAAAAACGCTCCCGCTGAAACGCATACGTCGGCAAATCCACCCACGACGCCCCACACCCCTCGAACGCCGTGGTCCAATCGACGGCCACGCCCTGGACGTACACCTCAGCAACTGAGGACAGGAATCGCTGCAGGCCTCCCTCGTTACGGCGCAGGGTGCCGCTCACCACGCTCTGCTCCGCGCCTCGGGCCTCGGCGATCTCCTGGAGCCCGATGGTCAGCACCGGGTGGGCCGACGCCTCGACGAAGACCGCGTCCCCCTCCGCGAGAAGGCCACCGACGGTCTCCTCGAAACGAACCGTGTGCCGCAGGTTCCGATACCAGTACGCGCCATCCAGCTCGGCCGTATCCAGTAGCGCACCCGTGACCGTCGAATAGAACGGCACCGACGACGACTTCGGCTCAATCCCCGCCAGAAGCTCCGCAAGCCGCTCCTCGATGACCTCCACCTGCGCCGAATGCGAGGCGTAGTCCACCGCGATACGACGCGCCCGCACCCCATCAACCTCACACCCGGCCAGCAACTCAGCAAGCGCCTCGACCTCACCGGCCACCACCACCGTGGCCGGCCCGTTCACCGCCGCGACCTGAATTCGGCCACCGAACGCCGCGATCCGCTCAGCAACCTCCCCGGCACTCAGCGCCACCGACACCATGCCGCCAAGCCCCGCCAGCCCCTCAGCAATCGCCTGCGAACGCAGCGCCACCACCATCGCCGCATCCCGGAGCGACAACCCACCCGCCACGCACGCGGCCGCGATCTCACCCTGCGAATGCCCCACCACCGCAGCCGGCTCAACACCATACGAACGCCACAGCTCAGCCAGGGAGACCATCACCGCCCACAACACCGGCTGGACGACATCCACCCGCTCCAACGACGGCGCCCCCGGCACCTGCCGCACCACCGACTCAAGATCCCAGTCGACAAACTCCGCCAGCGCCCGACCACACTCAGCGAACCGGTCGGCGAACACCGGCGCGCTGTCCAGCAGCTCGACCGCCATCCCCGCCCACTGCGACCCCTGACCCGGGAAGACAAACACCACACGGTCAGCCGTCCGTGTCACGCCCTCGGGCGGACCGGTCACCACACCCGCAACGTCCTCACCCCGCGCCAGAGCACCCAAACCGGCCAGGAGAGCATCCCGGTCCCCGCCGATGACCACACCCCGGCGCTCGAAAGCCGACCGCCCGGAAGCCAGCGACCACCCCACATCCACCGGGGACAGCTTCTCGTCGGCCTCCACACGGGAAAGCAGCTGGGCCGCCTGCCCCCGCAACGCCTCCACACCACGACCAGAGAGCACCCACGGCACCACACCCCGCTCAACCGAACGACCACCAACAACCCCACCACCCAAAGCGGAACCAGAAGCAGACCCAGACGCAGACGCAGGAGCCTCCTCCACCACCACATGACAATTCGTCCCACCCATACCAAACGACGACACCCCCGCAACCAACACCTCAGCCGGCCGCGGCCAACCCCCCAACTCCGACTGCACCCGCAAACCCAACTCACCCAA
>NZ_JBEXWC010000059.1:0-2021 GCF_040629635.1 Streptomyces sp. NPDC005898
AGGTGCAGGGTCACCAGCGAAGCCGAGCACGCCGTGTCGACCGTGACCGCGGGGCCCTCCAGGCCGAAGGTGTACGACAGCCGCCCGGAGACCACACTGGCCGCGCTGCCCGTGCCGAGGTAGCCCTCAAGGCCCTCCGGCGCGTGCTGCAACAGGGCGATGTAGTCCTGGCCGTTCGTGCCGGCGAAGACGCCTGTACGGGTACCGCGCAGGGACTGCGGGTCGATACCGGCCCGCTCGAAGACCTCCCACGAGGTCTCCAGCAGCAGCCGCTGCTGCGGATCCATGGCCAGGGCCTCGCGCGGCGAGATCCCGAAGAACCCGGGGTCGAACTCGGCGGCATCGTGCAGGAATCCGCCTGAGCGGGTGTAGCTCTTGCCCCGCTGGTCCGGGTCCGGGTCGTACAGGCCCTCGACGTCCCAACCTCGATCGTCCGGGAAGTCGGAGACCGCGTCAGCGCCCGATGTCAGCAGGTCCCACAGCGCTTCGGGCGTCTCGACACCTCCGGGGAAGCGGCAGCTCATGGCCACGATGACGATGGGGTCCTCGTCCGCAGGCGCGGCCACGGACCCGACGGTGGCCGTCTCGTCCTCGGTGCCGATGAGTTCGTTACGGAGGAACTGGGCAAGCGCCGCGGGGGTGGGGTAGTCGAAGACCAGCGTGGCGGGCAGCGTCAAACTGGAGGCAGCCTGGAGCCAGTTGCGCAGCTCGACGGCGGTCAGCGAGTCGAAGCCAAGCTCCTTGAACGCCTTGCCCGGCGCGATCGCACCGGTGTCGGCGTGCCCGAGCACGGTCGCCACCTGCGTGCGCACCAGCTCAAGCAGCGTACGGTCCTGCTCGGCCAAGGAGAGGCCGAGCAGCTGGTCGCTCAGTGCGGACGTTGCGCCGGTCTCCGTCGCCTTGCCGGTCGCGCTCGCCGCTTCCAGGGCGTCACGGGCCTCGGGGATGTCACTGATCAGCGGGGCTGCACGGACTGCCGTGAACGCCGGCGCGAACCGCTCCCAGTCCACATCGGCGACCGCTACGCAGCCGTCCTGGCGCTTCAATATCTGGTCCAGGACCGCGATCGCGCCGTCGGGCGCCATCGACGCGATGCCGCCACGCCGCATGCGCTCCTCGGTCACCCCGTCGGTCGCCATTCCGGCCTCGGCCCAGGGGCCCCAGGCCACCGACGTGCCCGGCAGACCGAGCGCACGCCTCTGCTCCACCAACGCGTCGAGGAACGCGTTCGCAGCCGCGTAGTTGCCCTGACCCGCCCCACCAACAGCCCCAGCGAGGGACGAGAACACGACGAACGCGGAGAGGTCGAGGTCCTTGGTCAACTCGTGCAGGTGCAGCGCCGCGTCCGCCTTGGCGCGCAGGACGCCCGCGAACCGCTCGGGGGTCAAGGACTCGATGACACCGTCGTCCAGCACACCGGCGGCGTGGATCACCGTCGTCAACGGATACGCGGTGGGAATCGAGGCCAGCACCTGCCCGAGTGCGGCCCGGTCGGCCACATCACAAGCGGCGACAGTGACCTTCGCCCCCAGGGCCTCCAGCTCACCGACCAGGTCACAAGCGCCGGGGGCGTCCAGGCCACGGCGGCTGGTCAGTACGAGGTGTTCGGCACCGTTACGGGCCAGCCAGCGGGCGACATGCCCGCCCAGCGCGCCGGTACCACCGGTGATCAGGGCCGTGCCACTGGTCCGCCACTCCTGGCCGGCACTGCGGCCACCAGCCCGCAACAGACGACGACCAAAGACACCAGCCGAGCGGACCGCAACCTGATCCTCACCACCGGCACCACCACCAACACCCGCACCGGCCAACACACCTGCCAGACGGCCCACCACCCGCTCGTCGAGCGTTTCGGGAAGATCCACCAGACCGCCCCAACGCTCCGGGTGCTCCAGAGCCACCACCCGGCCAAGCCCCCACACCTGCGCCTGCACCGCACTCACCAACGCCTCAGACCCACCCACCGCAACCGCACCACGCGTCACCACCCACAACGGCGCCTCCACCCCCACATCACCCAA